>NZ_JBIUCY010000009.1:0-148360 GCF_044540725.1 Edwardsiella sp. A.80236 | reverse complement strand
CGCGTTAACAAAGCGGTTATGTAGCGGATTGCAAATCCGTCTAGTCCGGTTCGACTCCGGAACGCGCCTCCATTTTAGACCCCGTAGGTATCTGCCTGCGGGGTTTTTCTTTATCTGTCATCTAGACGCTGCCCGAGTATCCTTTCATTTTTGTCTCCCTTGCCTGGCGATCGGCATCCGGCCATATCGGCTCGTTTTCTTGCACGTTATGCTAAACACCAGTTTGCTTCGCCTTAGCGAAGTACGGTGACATAGTCAGCGAGAGGGTATCAGTATGCGAATCTCCAGTGAAAATATTATGAGTTACTTGATGCGCAGTGTGGAGATGGGCCAATTTAAGAAGCTCACCTTCTCTACCTATAAACGCGATCGTTGGATTTCGGTCATCAATCTGCCGTTGATGAACGCTTATCAGGTGATCGAACACGGTTTCCACCCTCAGGAGATCGAAGTTCAGGGGTGTGATGCCCTGTATGCGGCGGTTAAAAAAGCGATTCGGCGTGAATTCAGCAGCAATCGGACCGCTAACTTCACACAGTGGTAATTGAGCGTGTCGCGCAAGCGTTGAGCGTACATCGCACCAGCTTAGGCGAACCTCATTCCTTCTATTACTGAGGGGGCAGGTGGTCATGGGGGGCTGTATGCCATTCCTGCCAGCCGAGAATTTTTTTTATTCGGCAGAATGAGCAGGAAACATGTTTTTGTTCTACACCAGAGACAGACCCGTTGTCGTCTGGACACTCTGCTTCATTGTCTGAGCAAGCCTGCCCACTATTTCGCCGCTACGGGATGTCTGAAGAATATACTGGATATGAGGAGATCGTGATGTCTTATCCTGAGTGGCTGCATATCTTGGCGTGGAGTTGGTTAGTGAGCGCCGCATTAAGTGCATTGATTATTATTTGGGATATTCGCCATGGCCATCCACAAGCTATGGCGATTATGACGGTCGCTTGGCCGGTGAATGCGCTCTATTTTGGTGTATTGGGATTGATTGCCTATTTCTGGTTTGGTCGAGGTCATCCCGGTGATCATTGCGATATGGCGATGCCGATGGACAAGCCGATGGCGGGGCATAAATCGATGGCGATGCCGATGGACAAACCGATGGCGGGGCATAAATCGATGGCGATGCCGATGGACAAGCCGATGGCGGGGCATGAATCGATGGCGATGCCGATGGACAAGCCGATGGCGGGGCATAAATCGATGGCGATGCCGATGGACAAGCCGATGGCGGGGCATGACTCGATGCCGATGGACAAGCCGATGGCCGGGCATGATTCGATGACGATGCCGATGGATAAGCCAATGACGGGACAGGGGGCGATTAAGCGGGCGCCAGCAAGCTGGCAGAGTATCTTTAAGACCAGTACTCACTGCGGTACCGGGTGCACCTTAGCCGATATCGTGGGTGAAGGGTGGGTGATGCTGATGCCGGTAACCTTACTAGGGAGTTCGCTACTGGGGGCGTGGACGTTGGATTTCATCCTGGCGTTATGTCTGGGGATCTTCTTCCAATACTGGCCGGCTCGTCAGATGGGAATGTCCCATTGGCTGGCGCTAAAGAATGCGGTTAAAGCGGATGTGCTGTCACTCATCTGTTGGCAGTTGGGCATGTATGTCTGGATGGCGATTGCGCTGTTTCTGCTTTTTACCCCGGATATGCCCCATGCCAGCGCGCTATACTGGTTCATGATGCAGATAGCGATGATCGTCGGTTTCTGCAGCGCCTATCCCATGAATAAGTGGTTGGTCAGCAAAGGCATTAAACACGCCATGTGAGGTGTGACGCGCCGTTTTAATCATAATCTGATGGGCTGACGATCGCCTGAGACTAAACTGGACACCTCTCCGTATTCGAAACGATAACCAAGGATATGAGCGATGAAGAGAATATTGGCGTTGCTTGGTGTGGTGCTAGTGAGTGGTTGTGCGGCAACGTCGACTCCGGAACCGTCATCGCCCATTGGCATGGCGAATCCGGCGGCGCGCTATTGTAGCGATCAGGGGGGTAAACTGCTCCCCGTCGCGACGGCGCAAGGGCAGCGTAACGACTGCCTGTTACCGAGTGGTGAGCGGATCGATGAGTGGGCACTCTATCGCCGCGCGCATCCTCCGCGCTAATCGTGTTGCGCCAATAGTGAGGCCGCCCTTGGGCGGCCTCTTGCGTCTCAGCAGGTAAGACACTATTTACAGTTTTACTGTTGCTTACTGTGAAAGGCGAAGCGTTGATCGAAGTAAGCCTTCACGTGGGCCTCGAGGCGATGAATTTTGGCATCGACGGCCTGTAACAGATACTCGTCATTATTCATGGCGTATATCCGCTCCAACGCCAGTTCATCGGCGGCGGCCTTTTCCTGTGGTGTTAATGTGTTACTCGTCATGCGCGAACCTACCTCAGAGAATGATGAGGCGAGCATGGCACAACGATTCATGCTTTTCAATCGGCATGCCAGCCCCTCGGCGACGATTAACCGTGCTGACGTTGCGCGGGTTCGCGTAGCCAGAGCACGAAGTGCAGCAGCGCCATAAAGCCATGACCGGCGAGATAGACCTCGATCAACCCGGTGAGTGTCTTATGGATCGACTTGGCATCGCCAGTCCAAGGAGAGCCGCTACGCCACAGTACGAACCATACCAGGCCAGATAATACCACCAGCCATAGCGCGCCTAATCCCAATCCCTGTACACAGGTCGCCACGCCCTTCGGGTCGGTTCCCGGCAGGCGCAGTTTCACGATGTCACCGATATCGGTCTTCAACTGGCTGAAGTCCCCCCATAGGTAGGGGAAAAAGTAACGCAGACCGCGGGTGGAGAGGCTGTATAGGGTTAAGATCAAGGTCAAGATGACCATCAGTAGGCCGATGCCGATATGCATCCAGGTAAAGATGTCATAGCTGAGGCCTGGCCTAATCTGTTGAGCCTGGGTAAACCCCATTCCGTTACTGTCGAGGATCTGAGTGATGACCAACAGCATGACAATGAAATGCAGCATGCGCAGAAAAGGTTTCTGATAACTGCCGAGATAACGCCAGAATTGAGAACATAGCAGGGAGAGTCGAGACATCATAGTTACCTTCTGTCTTTATGTTTTTTTGCGTAGAGATACACGATTGTGCAGATAGCTACTGCATCAGGGTAGATATTCCCCAGCGCGGCATAATATGGAACGCATCGGTAATCTATCTCTCTGTTTACTATAGTCTGAGCATGGATAGCTCACCAGCAAGTTATGCTATCGCTCTGTTACATATTGTTTTAATTAGAATACGGACGCTAGTGATAACAAATATCATTACTATGTGGCTGTATGTCAGCGTGGGGAGATGGGGAAAATATTAGCCAGGTAGTCCTTTTTGGCCGTAAATTAAGCGCGTGGATTTACCGTATATTCGCGGGGGAGCGAGTGGTATCATCAATGGGGGATACCGGTGTCTGGGTATCTGAGACCGGACATGTCGTGGAGAAAACTATGCGTGAGAGTAGGTTAGCTCGTTGGCTCTGTTTGAGTATTGTTGGCTTCGGATCGCTGTTCTCTATGGGGGCACAGGCGGCCTCCTCCTCCCCGGAGGCTGACGGCTATCGCCTCGATAAAGTGGTGATCGTTAGTCGGCATGGTGTGCGTGCGCCGACGAAAATGCCCGCGTTGATCCGTGAGGTGACGCCGGATACTTGGCCGGTATGGCCGGTTGCATTGGGCCATATCACCGAGCGAGGTGAGGCCTTGGTGATGCAACTCGGTGCCTATTATCGCGCCGCGTTACGCCAGCAGGGGTTGCTGGCGGAGCAGGGATGTCCCGCCGCGGGCTGGGCCTATGCCTGGACGGATGTCGATCAGCGTACTCGTAAGACCGGCGAGGCGTTTCTGGCTGGCTTGGCGCCGGGCTGTGGCGTGGCGATACATCACCAGGCTGATCTGAAACGGGTCGATCCCTTGTTCCACCCGGTCAAGGCCGGGATATGCCATCTGGCGGCCGAGCCGACGCGTCAGGCCATCGAGCAGCAGGCGGGAATGCCGCTGGCGGCGTTGAATCGCCACTATGGCGACGCCTTGGCTCAAATGGATCAGACGCTGAATTTTTCTGCCTCAGCCTATTGTCGGGCGCAGCAAACGGACGAGGCATGTACCCTGGCGGCGATGATGCCGAGTGTGTTACACCTCTCCGCCAGCGGCGCAGTCAAACTGCATGGCGCCGTCGGTCTATCGGCGACACTGGCGGAGATGTTCCTGTTGCAACAGGCGCAGGGGATGGCTCAGCCCGCCTGGGGACGTATCGCGACGCCGGCGCAGTGGCGCGCGTTGCTGAGTCTGCACAATGCCCAATTCGACTTGTTATCACGCACAGACTATATCGCCCGCCACCGAGGCACGCCATTGCTGCACACCGTCATTCAGGCGTTAAACGATCAGCCGCTATCCTTGCCGGGATCGAGCGAGGCGAACCGCCTTCTGTTGCTGGTCGGGCATGATACTAATCTGGCTAACCTCTCTGGCATGCTACAGACGCCCTGGACATTGCCGGGTCAACCGGATAATACACCGCCTGGCGGTGAGTTAGTCTTTGAACGTTGGCTAGATGCGGCAGGGCGTCCCTGGGTACGGGTGCGGGTCGTGTACCAGACCCTGGCGCAACTTCGCCAACAGACGCCGCTGACCCTAGCGACGCCACCGCATCAACTGCCTTTATCCCTGCCGGGGTGCCATGGCGCGACGCCGAGTGGCCTCTGCCCCCTGGCGGAGTTTAGTCGACTGATGACGGCGCGTCTGCAGCCTGACTGCCTGCTACCCAGCGCGACATCGCGCTGAAAGGGGCTGGCTCTTCGTGTACTGCGCGTAGCGCGAGGGACTTCCCCGCGTTGCGCGTGTTTCCCACTCCGATTTCCCCATGAGGGAATACGGGGATCAGCGGTAGTGCGTCTTATCGAGGTGGTACTTTTTCATCCGTAGATAGAGCTTCTTACGCGGGATCTGCAGGTATTCCGCCACCTCGTTGATACGTCCCTGGTGCAGGTTGAGAGCCTCGGTGATGATCTGGCGCTCATACTCTTCGACACGTTGGTCGAGCGGCGTCGGAGAGGCGGTATGGACTTGGGGACAGGCGAGCTCAGCCAGCGGTTGCACGCCGACCGCGAACAGTTGAGCGGCGTTGGCCAGTTCGCGCACGTTATTGGCCCAGTGTCGCTGTAAGAGGCTCTTGCGCAGCGTGGCGGGTAGGGCAGGACAGGGATGGTTGAGACGCTGACACGCCTGTTGGAGATAGTGTGTAAACAGTGGCTCGATATCATCGGGGCGCTGTGCCAAGGGGGGACAATGCAGCTGTGTCATGGCGAAGCAGTAGTAGAGATCCGGCAGAATGCGTTGGGCGGCGGCGTGCTCGACTAACGGCCCTGCGCCGCAAGCCAAGAGGCGGAAGGGGCGAGGCTCTTGGCTCTGGCTACGCACCAGGCGGTATTGCGCGCCCTCATCGAGACGTTCCGGATTCTGGATCAACAGGGTGCCGCCGGCGGCCTGAGTGAGGCTATGTTGCAGATCGCTCGCCTCACCGGCTTGATGGATGATGAACGCGCCGTCGCTACGCCCGCTCAGGCGGTGTAGATGACGCGCGCATAGGGTGCGTCCGCTGCCGGGCTCACCGTAAAAATAGACGGCCAGATCCGTCTCCGCCAGTTGTTGCAGGCGGGTACGCATTTGCAACACCCACTCGCTGCGTCCAACTAACTCGGTCTGGAGCTGATGACGTTGCCATTTGCGCCGGGCGATCAGCGCGCGTCGTTCATCGAGAGCGGCCTGCACGCGCGCTAAGAGCTGGGCCGGGTCGACCGGTTTCTGGAGAAAATCGCGCGCCCCCTTCTTAACCGCCTCGACAGCCATCGGCACATCACCGTGTCCGGTGATCAGCAGTACCGGCAACTGGCTATCCTGGGCACGCAGACGCTCCATCAGGGTGATGCCGGAGCAGCCGGGCATACAGACATCGCTGAGGATCACCCCCGGCCAATCCGGTGGGATCAAGGTCAGGGCTTGCAACGGATCGGTGCAGGCATGCACGCCGTAGCCACTCTGGGTCAGCAGCAGGGTGTAGGCATCCAGCACGTCGGGATCATCATCAATCAATACAATGGTGTGTTTATGGGTCAGCATGCGGAATTTCCGTTGAAGACGGCGGAGCGTCCGCCAGGGTAAAACATAAGAGAATACAGGCGCCGTGCGGCAGGGCCGAGGCGATGCGTAGTTCGCCGCCCAACTGCTCCATCAGCGATAAGCTGATGGAGAGGCCGATCCCCAGTCCCACCTGCTTGCTGGTGGTGAAGGGTTTGAGTAGGCGTGGGGCCAGAGCCAGTGGCCAGCCAGGACCATCATCGCACAGCCTGACCTCCAGGCGCTGCGTCGTCGCCAGCCAACTGACGCGGATGTGCATGGGCTGCTCGGCGGCATCCAACGCATTGGTCAACAGGTTGACCAATACCTGCTGCAGGCGCACCTCGTCGGCGCGGATCCAGATCTCTTCATCCGGTAGCTGCAGCGTGACCTGCAGGCGACGTCGGCGCGGCGCCAATAGCTCCCAGGCGCTCAGCCAGGCCTGACGTAATGCCACCGGGTGCAAGGGGGTGTCCTCGGCGCGGCGGGCGAACTGGCGCAGGGAGCGAATGATGGCATCCATGCGGACGATCAGCCCATCACACTTGGCGAGGGTCGTCTCGGCCTGTGCCAACTGACCGCTCTCTAACGCTCGTCGAGCGGTGAACAGGTACATCGACAGGGCATTCAGGGGTTGGTTGATCTCGTGAGCCAAGGTGGTCATGGTCTGGCCGACCACCGCTAGCTTGGCCGCTTGGATCAACTCGTCTTGGGTGGTGCGTAGGTGATGCTCGATCTCCTTGCGTTCGCCGATCTCGCGCTCCAGACGCCGCTGTTGGCGATGCTGCTGATTGAGGGTATGGCGCAGCAGACGTGCGATACGACCCAGCTCATCGACGCCGTAGACCGGGATGCGGCTGCGCCTATCGCCGGTACCGATGCGCGCCACCGCCTGGCTGAGGGCGGTAAAGCGCTTCACCAGACGGGAGCGAATGAAACCATAACTCAGCAGCAGGGCCAGTAACAACGCGAGTAGGGTGGCGATCAAGATCAGGCGACCACTGACACGAATGATGTGCTCGAGACGCTGGTTGAAGGTCTGCATGCGGCGATGGCTGGTATCTAACTGCTGCTCCAGGACGGCGCGGAAACGCCCCAGAGTACGCTCTTTCTGCTGGGTCGCCTGTTGCAGGGCGGTACGGGCGTGTTGGTAGTCCGCCAGGGTGGCGGGCAGCTTGCCGGCATTCATGCCGATCTCCAAGAGCTCGTCGATGGTCTGGCGTAGGGTGACGGTACTGGGGTAGGCGGCCAGCGCCTGGACGATCTCCGTGGCGTTGTTGCGCAGATAGTTCAGGTAGCGCTGATGCCCCTGTTGATTGATCCCGCCGTTCTCGGCGCCTTGCAGTTCGCTGATCTGATCGCGCAGATCGTTGGTGATCTGGTTCTCGAGGCGCGCCAACGCATACACCTGCTGCTGCTCCTGTTGCACCGTCCGCAGCCGCTGTTGGAGCTGGCGCATGGTGGCGGCATCGCGGCCCTCCATCTGGTCGATCAACGCCCCTTGTTGCCAGCTGAAATCTTGCATCAGTGAGTTCAGCTCAGTGGTGAAATCATCGTGCAACCAACTGATGCGTCCGGCGATCTCGTTGGTCTTTTCGCGGGCTAGGAATAGGGTATACAGGGCGCTATCCAGGGAGGTCAGCAACCGGTGACTCTGTTCTAAGATCCCGGCCAGTTGTTGGCGTTCATCCGCCTCTAAGCGTTGGCTGACTTGGGCTATTTGCTCCAGATGACTGATGATCTGTTGGCGGAATTGGAGGCGTACACTGGTGTCGGGGGCCAGTACGAACTCATTGAGTTGATCGACCAAGATATTCAGGGCGCTCTCGATGACCAGCGATGACTGGATGCGTGGCAGGTAGTCATCCAGCGTGTAACGTACCTGGGAGCTTTGCGCGTGCCAGGAGTAGAGGCTGACAGCGCTGACGAACAGCGTTAACAATGCGCTGGCGAGGAAGGCGATCTGTAGGCTGGCGCTGATGCTAAGTCGGCGCGCCCAATGGAGCAGGCGCCTCATTTCAGCTCCTCCAACTGGTTGATCGCCTGACGCTGTTTCTGGCGGAAGAATTGCTGCCACTCCATCATCAGTTGTTCACAGCCGGCACGCGTGGCGCACTGCGCCAAGAAGGCGGGCTGTTCGCTCTGGGCATTGCTGACCGGTAGCGCCGTCAGCAACGCACGGATGCGGGGTAAGGGGCGTTTCTGGCGCGCCTCGGCGGCATAGAGTGCGCGCCAGGCATCCTTGAGCTGCGGCAAGCGGAAGCTGATGGCGGTATCGAACAGCGCCTGGACCAGACGTTGGCGTTGGAGCACCAACTGGTAGTCAAGGGGGGGCTGGGCGAGTAAGCGCTGCTGTTGCTGAGCGCGGGGCGAATCCGCCGGTAAGGCGACGATCGGGTACTTGCCGGTGTTGGTGTCCGCCAGAGCCCGCTGGCCGTCAGGGCTGAGTAGGAAGCGAATAAAGCGCCGCGCCTCGTTGGGATAGAGTGAGTCGCGGGTCACCGCCACATAGGTGGGCGCGGCGATGCTGTGCGGGAAATAGTGGAAGACCAAGTGTGGGTCGGTGCTCAGTAACTGAGCATAGTTATCGATCACCGGGCCGATGGCGCCGAGGCCACTCTGGATCTTGTCCGCCACACCGAAGCTCCGCGCCGAGATGGTGCTGAGATTACCGGCGGCGGTCAGGAGGATCTGCCAACCGCGCTCCCAGCCATACTGTTGTAGCAGCGACTCGATGATCAGATGGTTCGTGTCGGAGCGCGATGGGCTGCTCATCAACACCATGTCGCGATACTGGGGCTGGGTGAGATCCGACCAATCCTTCGGCAAGGGGAGATGCTGTGCCGCCAGATTGCTGCGATTGATCAATAAGCCAAAGCCGGAGATGGCGACCGCCGCCGAACTGGCTCGGATCGAGGCCGGCACCTGACGTTGGATCTCAGCGGGAAGATCGTCGATGAGGGCCAGGCGATGGTGGGCCTGCAGGTGTTGCAGCAGCATCGGCGAGGAGGTGAGCACCAGGTCGATATGACCATCGTTGACACTATCCAGCAGCTGCTCCAGCGAGGCGCTAGTACGGTTCAGGGTGCGGATGGGAACCGCCCCCGGCTGATGTTGCCAGCGGTTGATGATATAGGCCGTCGCTTGCGGCGAGAAGGTGGTCGCCATCACCAGCTCGCTACGCTTGGCCAGCAGCGCCGACGGTAGCGACAGGGTGATGATGAGGATCAACAGGACGCGATACATGGCGCACTCCTACTGGCAAGTGTGATCATAGTCATGGTTTTATCATAAAGTTGCCAGGCGGTATCTGTACGCTTTGGGACAAATCCTACCTGAATAGACTTAGCGCTAGATTGGGTAATAAAAGCGCCCACCTTGTGGATATATTATCCGTTGGGCTCTGGAGGATACTGTTACTCGACTCAAATAATGGTAGCAATCCTAACTGTTCACGTTAAATATGTCAGCTGATTCCTCATCGGCTTATTTAATTTGGGTCAAAAAGGCCCATCAATAAGATAATTTGAGTCAAAAGTGACTCATTTGAGTGATCTTGTAGCTTTTTGTTTCTCTGCGCATTATTACCTGGACAAATAGCAATACCTCTCCCTCGGGCGATTAAATAACAGGTGATAATATGCAATCATTAAACAGCCAGCAGGCAGCTAAACGCGTGCCGCCAGAAAAGGTCGACGCGACCTATCGGCGTTATCGAGTCCAGGCGCTGATGAGCGTCTTCTTGGGTTATATGGCGTATTATATTGTACGTAATAACTTTACGCTTTCTACGCCTTATCTGAAAGAGCAGTTGGATTTAAGCGCCACCCAAATCGGTTTACTGAGTAGCTGTATGCTGATCGCTTACGGTATTAGTAAAGGGGTGATGAGTAGCCTGGCGGATAAGGCAAATCCGAAGATCTTCATGGCCTGTGGCCTGGTGATGTGTGCCCTGGTCAACGTCGGCCTGGGATTCAGCAGCGCCTTCTGGCTATTTGTTGCCCTAGTGGTATGCAACGGTCTGTTTCAAGGGATGGGGGTCGGCCCGTCATTCATCACCATCGCCAACTGGTTCCCCCGCTGCGAGCGTGGCCGGGTCGGGGCCTTCTGGAACATCTCCCATAACGTGGGCGGGGGGATTGTCGCACCGATTATCGGCGTCGCCTTCGCCATGTTGGGCAGCGAACATTGGCAGAGCGCCAGTTACATGGTGCCAGCCGCCATCGCGGTGCTGTTTGCCGGCGTGGTATTGCTGTTGGGCAAGCGCTCACCGAAGAAAGAGGGGCTGCCCGCACTGGATGAGATGATGCCGGAAGAGAAGGTGGTGCTGAAGAGCCATAGCCAACAGGCGCCGGAAAATATGTCAGCCTTCCAGATCTTCTGTACCTATGTCTTGAAAAATAAAAATGCTTGGTATGTCTCCATGGTCGATGTCTTCGTCTATATGGTGCGTTTCGGCATGATCAGTTGGCTGCCGATCTACCTGTTGACGGAGAAGAACTTTAGCAAGGAGCAGATGAGCATCGCGTTCTTGTTCTTTGAATGGGCGGCGATCCCCTCGACGCTGCTGGCGGGCTGGTTGACGGACAAGCTGTTCCATGGTCGTCGTATGCCGTTGGCCATCATCTGCATGTGCATGATCTTCGTCTGCCTGATCGGTTACTGGCAGAGCAACTCGTTGGCCGTGGTCACCGTTTTCGCCGCTATCGTCGGCTGCCTGATCTATGTACCGCAGTTCTTGGCCTCCGTGCAGACCATGGAGATCGTCCCGAGTTTCGCGGTGGGCTCTGCCGTCGGTCTACGTGGCTTTATGAGTTATATCTTCGGCGCTTCGCTCGGTACCAGCCTGTTCGGGGTGATGGTCGATAACTTCGGTTGGCACGGCGGGTTCTACCTGCTGATGGGGGGCGTGGTGTGCTGCGTCCTGTTCTGCATCCTGTCGCACCGTGGTGCCTTGGAGCTGGAACGTCAGCGCCAGCAGGCGCTGGACGAGCAGTCGGAGTTGGTCCTGGCGACCAGCCGTTAAGCGGTTCTCGACGAGCGATAATCATTCGGAGGCGCCTATGTGGATGGCAAACGAAGAAAACTTCTGGCGCTTTTATAGCGATGCGCGTGGCCAATGGGGCTGGTGTGTCGTGGCACCGACCGGCTACATTCTGCGCCACTCTACGCGTTTCTTTGTGCGACGGCAGGCGTGCCTGGCCGATGCCCGCCGACATGGTTACCAGGATCAACCCTTGACCGTCGAGGAGTGATCCTCCTACACGCCGCCCGTCACTGACGGGCGGCGTGTCTTTTTTTGCCCCGTGCTGGGGCGCCCTCACTGGGAGGGTTCGGAGCCTGCCAGCCAGCGAGCGCGTCGTCGATACTCCCCCGGTGTGATGCCCATATGGCGGACGAAGGCGTGGTGGAAGGCGGACTCGCTGGCGTAACCCGCCTGTTCAGCGATGACGGCCAACGGGTGAGATTCGCGTGCCAGTAACGCGGCGCCATGCGCCATGCGGATTTGGGTGAGCAGTAACAGAGGCGTACTGCCCGTGACGGCGCGAAACTGGCGGGCGAAGCTGGCGCGCGATTGATGGCTTAACTCGGCCAGGCGCGCGACGCTCCATGCCTGCTCCGGTTGGTGCAGCATCGCCGCGATGGCGACGCCGAGGCGTGGGTGCATTAAGGCTTGCAACAGGCCACCTTGCGTCGGCGCCTGGGCTAACCAGTGCCGTAATGCCAGGGTTAATAGTACGGTGCTGAGCTGCTGACAGAGGAGTTGGCTGCCCGCCAGCTCCTCCGTCGACTCTTGATAGAGGCGCTGCAGGGTTGCCGTGAGCCACGCGCCGGGCTCGTGATAGATCAGAATGTCGGGTAGGGCCGCCAACAGATGGCGCTGGGCGGGGGCGATCCACAGGCTACCACAGATCAACCGCACATCGCCGTCATCGTGGCACAGGCGATGGGCCCCGCTTTGCGGCAACATGATCAGACTACCGGCCTGCAGGGCATGGCGCTGGCCATCCGCCAGTTCGATATGTGCGCCACCATCCAGTAATCCATGCCAGCGAATGACATTCAACTCGCCGGCGGCATGGGGACGCAGCCAATCCCCTTGGAGCTGACAACGCACATCGATACGGCTGCGCAACTCATGTAGCGTTAATAGCGCGCTTAATAAATCCATGATGAGACTCCTAAACAAAATCCTGCGCGCCAAACACAGCGGGGCTTGCCGACGGCTGGCGTAACCTAAGCGCATTGGACATACCGTCCATTATTCATTTTATTGGACGCAGGAGAACCCCATGACACACTTTCAGAATGTAGTGATCGGCTTTGGTAAGGCGGGAAAGACGCTGGCAGCCGACTTGGCGCGGCGTGGTGAGTCGGTGGCGTTGATCGAGCGCTCAGCGCAACGCTATGGCGGAACCTGCATTAACGTCGGCTGCATTCCCACCAAGACCTGGGTACACGACGCCGAGGCGGCGGTGCCTTTCCCCTTGGCGGCGCAACGGCAACAGCACCTGGTCGCCCAGCTGCGGGAAAAGAATCGCCAGATGTTGGCGGACTTGGCCACGGTGACCCTGATCGATGGCCAGGCTCGTTTCGTGGATGCCTATACCCTGGCAGTGGAAAATGCCCAGGGCGAGCAGATGATCCGCGCCGAGCGAATCTTCATCAATACCGGGGCTCGCTCGACCCTGCCGCCGATCCCCGGGTTAGCCGAGTCGGCACAGGTATATGATAGTGCAGCGTTATTACAGTTGACGACCTTACCGCGGCGCGTGGCGATCCTCGGTGCTGGCTATATTGGCATCGAGTTTGCGTCGTTACTGCGTCGCTTCGGCGCCGAGGTCCTGCTGTTGGAGGCCAGCGAGCATTTCCTAGCGCGTGAGGATCGTGACATCGCCGAGGCGGTCGCGACCCTCTTGCGTGACGAAGGGGTCGATCTGCGCCTGGCGACGCAGGTCACACGGGTGTTCGAGCAGGGGGATGAGGTCTGCCTTGAGGTCGCCGGCGCGATCTTGCGGGCCGACGCTGTGCTGGTGGCCTCGGGACGCACGCCTAACAGCGCGGGACTGGCGCTGGATCGGGCCGGTGTGGCGGTCGATGCGCGCGGCGCCATCGTGGTCGATGAGCAGTTACGCACCACGCAACCTCATATCTGGGCGCTGGGGGATGTCAATGGCGGGCCACAGTTTACCTATATTTCATTGGATGATTTTCGCATCGTGCGTGATGCGTTGTATGGCGAGGGGCAGCGCCGCACCGGCGATCGCGGCGCCGTTCCCTATTCGGTCTTTATCAGCCCGACGCTATCGCGTATCGGTCTGAACGAGGAGCAGGCCCGGGCGCAGGGCGTTCCGTTCACGGTGGTCAGTTTACCCGTCAGCGCCATCCCGCGAGCCCATACGCTGAACGACACGCGTGGTGTACTGAAGGCGCTAGTGCGGCGCGATAATGGTCAGATCCTGGGGGCGACCCTGCTGTGCCGTGACTCCCATGAGATGATCAATCTGCTGAAGATGGCGATGGACGCCGGTTTGCCATACAGCGTGTTGCGCGATCAGATCTATACCCATCCGACGATGAGTGAGGCGTTTAACGAGCTGTTCGCCCGCGTGGCGTGAGGCCATCTCGGCTCACATTTGCTAACACAATGATGAGCGCGGGATACGTGTCGGTCCGGCACCTTGGTTACACTGTATCCACAGGCGGCGATGTGTCGATCGCCGCAGAATCGTCACGAGGAGCGCCATGATGCTACAGTTTAATCCGGCCACTACGGCCCTGGTCCTGATCGACTTACAGCAGGGGATCTTGCCCTTCGCCGCGGCGCCCTGTGAGGGGGAGACGGTGGTGCGCCGAGCCGTACGGCTGGCCGAGGCCTTTCGTGCCCGAGCGTTGCCGGTGGTGCTGGTGCGCGTCGGTTGGTCGCCCGATGGCGGCGACGCGTTGCGTCAGCCGGTGGATCAGCCATCGCCAGCGCGCACACTGCCGGATAACTGGTGGCACTATCCCGCATCGCTGCAGCCGCAGCCGCAGGATATCCAGGTGATCAAGCATCAGTGGGGCGCCTTTTATGGTACCGACTTGGATCTGCAACTGCGTCGACGTGGCATCGATACCTTAGTATTAGGCGGTATCTCGACCAATATTGGCGTGGAGTCGACGGCGCGTAGCGCCTGGGAGCATGGCTATGGGTTACTGCTGGCCGAGGATCTCTGCGCCGCCGCCGATGAGGTTCAGCACCGTCATAGCCTACAGTATATTTTCCCACGCATCGCCCGGGTGACACAGAGCGACGCCATCTTGGCGGCGCTGGCGGCGAACGGATAACGCGTGCCGGGGGCGGTGCGGAACAAGAAAGCGTAAGGGCGCCGAGCGGCGCCCTTACGTCGGGAGGCGAACTTAGTGGCGCCGCTGTGCCGCCGAGTCTGGCACAATGAAGGGATCGTCCTCTAACGAGTCGTAAGGGACCTGTTTCAGGGCGAAGTTCTGCACCATCACCTTGGCGGGGATCGCCTTCTGTCCGGAGATGAAGCGGTAACGATCGACGATCTCTTGACTCTGGATCCCGGTCCAATCGGAGAACAGGTGCAGGAAGTCATGGGCCGAGCGCCGCGCCTTGATCACCGTACGGCGGGTATCGCCGGAGGAGAGGATCATTAACGGGACTTGATAATCCTGGCGGTAGCGGTCGTGGTGGGCCAGAAATTCGCTACGCGTTCCCTTCTCATGGAAGGCCAAGCCGTGATCAGAGAAGTAGATCAACGAGAAGTTTTGTCCACTCTGTTGCAGCTGGCCGTACAGATCGCGTAAGAACTGATCGGTTTGGGTGATGCTGTACAGGTAGCAGGAGGTCTCCTTGGTATGGACAAAGGTGGTGAAGTGGTTGTTGGTGCGATCACAGGCCTTCGGATGCGAACCGATCAGGTGATAGACGATCAGCTTAGGCCCATTGCTCGGTGCGTCTAGCGCCGATTGCGTAAACTTCAGCAGATTCATGTCAGAGGTGGACTTATCGTCTTCGAAGTCACCCTGCTTGAGGAAGCGGACCTCATCGGCACGCTTGGCGATGCTGGCGACGATGGTGTCATATTTACCCAACTGCCCCTGGTTAGAGAACCAATAGGTCTGGAAGCCGGCTTTTTTCGCCAGCGTAATAACGCTGTTTTGGTATTCGGCCTGGCCATCACGCACCAAGTTCAGCGTCTGCCCTAGCGATTTTTGCGTCGAAGGCGCCGCCGAGAGGTAGTCATTAAAGAAGATTCCGTTGACCTGGCTGGCGAATGGGGTAGTGGGCCACTTGCCACCAAAGGCCCCCAAGGCATCACGCCGTGCGCTCTCGCCGATCACCAACACATAGACCTGATGCCGCGGTTTTACCGCCGTGACATGCCACGTGTCGGGGACAGAGGCCAGTTTCTGCATCCGCGCCATCTCTCTATCCACCTCTAGCTTACCGGTGGTGGTGTCTTCGATAAAGCGCACCACCGGGTAGCCGGTATCGTTCAGGCGGAAGTCACCGCCGGCGCTGAGATTCGTTACCGGTGTCAACAGCAGACCCGCTAAGGCGAGCAGCAGATAGAGCGTCTTAGGAACCCCCCAGCGTTTCTCGCGCGGTATCGGGCGCCAAACCAGCAGGCCGCCGAGTAGCAAGATAAATAGCGCGATCAGATAATCCCAGAAGGGGAAGATCTGTGCCATCTCACCGGCCTCTTCCGGGTTGGTCGAGTAGAGCGCCAGCACGGAGTTAAAATTAGGCGGGCCGAAGACGCGGCCAAAGGGATAATACAGGCCGGCCACCAGGGTACAGAGCAGCAAGAGCACGCGCTGTGCGCGCGGCAGATAGTGCGCCAATAGCAGGAAGACGCTGGCGAAGCCTAACGCATAGAGGGCGCTAAAGGGATAGCCTAAGCCCAGATTGATCAAGCTCGCAAGGATCAGGTAAAGCAGCGGGTAAGGGGTTAATAATTCGCCACAGCATGCTTTGATGCGTAACAGGAGTTCTTTTATTTTCATGTTTTTTCTGCACAAGATGCGCTGGTGATCCTGACTCACCGTAATGAACCGCCAACGCTCCGGTTAGTCGGTGTAATGTTTCGCAGAGCTGCTGCTGGAGAGGGGATCCGGGCGGGTCGGATTCGGTCCGGCTAGGCAGCATGAAGATAATCTGAGCCAGAGGGAATAGCAACCGCTAGCGCAGTGAATATCTGTGATAAACAGAACAAATCGTTCAGGTTAATTGTATTCTATTTCACCGGGATGATGACGCGCTCCCTGCCCGGTGCAGCATGCCCCACTGCACCGAGACTGATGGCTGAAAGTATAAGTTAAAAATATCTTATGTACCAGAGTGTTGCATCACTTCGCTATGCTGGTTAAGGGTGATGGCCTGATCGGTCAAGGCATCGGGTGGAATATTCATGTGGCGCAGCACATCCCCCATGATTTGTCCGAACACCGGGCCGGCGACCGAGCCGCCGAAGTGCTTGCCTGCGGTGGGGTGGTTGATCATCACCACCAGGGCGACGCGTGGGTTGCTCGCTGGAGCGACGCCCGCGGTATAGTTGATATAGCCGCCATCATATTTACCGTCGCTGCCCATCTTCTCTGCGGTACCGGTCTTGATCGCCAGGCGGTAGCCGGGGACGGCCGCTGCCACGCCGCTACCGCCGGGTAGGGCATCGCTCTCCATCATATGGACCACGGTGCGCACGATGTCTGCATCGATTACCCGGGTGCCGATCACCGGTGGGGTCACTTTCGTGATCGATAAGGGCCGGAACAGGCCGAAGGCGCCGATGGTGGCGTACTCACGCGCCATCTGTAACGGCGTGATGCGCAGGCCATAGCCGAAGGAGAAGGTCGCGCGCTCGATATCCGACCAGCGCTGGCGATGCAACGGAAAGTAGCCGCTACTCTCGCCGCTGATCCCCAGGGCCGTCGATACGCCCAAGCCAAAGCCATGGTACAGATTGACCAGCACGTCGGCAGGCATCGCCAGCGCGATGTGTGAGACACCGATATCGCTCGACTTCTGTAGGATGCCGGTGATGGTCAGGCGTGGCCAGTGGCCAACGTCACGGATCAGGTGACCGTTGACCGGGTAGGGCGTGGTATCGATGACCGAATCGGGACGGATCAGGTGGCGTTGGAGTCCCGCCATCACCACCAGCGGCTTCACCGTGGAGCCTGGCTCAAAGCTGTCGGAGATGGCGACGTTGCGCATATCTTGCTGCGCCACACCTTGGTAATTGTTCGGGTTGAACGAGGGGTAGCTCGCCATGCCAAGAATTTCGCCGGTATTGACATCGACCAATACGGCGGCGCCGGAGTCAGCCTGGTTACGCAGTACCCCATCGCGTAGGTGAGAGTAGAGGGCATACTGCAGATAACGGTCGATGCTCAGCGCCAGGGTCGGTGCCTGCTGCGCCGGATCATCCTCCATCAGGCCGACCACATGACCGTAGCGATCCTTACGATAGAGGCGATAACCGGGTTTACCCTGTAATAAGGCGTTGAAACCATGCTCTATGCCGTTCAATCCCTGCTGATCGAGGCCGACAATACCGAGTAAGGGGGCCGCCGCCGCGCCCATCGGGTAGTAGCGACTCGCGTCATTGGGGGTCGTGATTCCGGTGATATGCAGCTTGGCAATATAGTCGGCGATCTCCGCCTCGACCTGGCGGCCAAGGTAGATGAAGCGTCGCTGACTATTTTGCAGGATTTTGTCGCGCACGCTATCCAGTGGTTGGGAGAGGGCGCTGGCCAGGTAACGCCACTGTGGGCTGGAGAGTTGTGGGTCGTGCTCGAGGACGCGTAGCGGATCGGCGATCACATCGTTGGAGGCGACGCTGACAGCCAGGGGTTGGCCGTTACGATCGGTGATAGTGCCGCGCAACGGGTGTGTCACCAGTTCGCGTAGCGAGCGTTGGTCGGCCTCTTTTTCTAGCTGCGGTTGCTTCATTAATTGGAGGTAACCGACGCGTAATAGCAGTAACAAGAGAAAAACAGCGATGCCAATATAGATCAGCACAAAGCGGCCGGAAAAATAGTTGACTCTAACGTTCTGAGGGCTTTTTTTGCGCATAAAATCGTCTATGACGGAAGGTAATAAAATAACGACAATTCATAGCACTATAAATTAGCTGGGGCGGCGGGTCAGCGTGGCGAAACATTTATACGTAATAAAGACCAGGTTGAAATAAATAGCCATACAATGCTGCGAATATGAGCGGGGAGAAGGGGGGGCTGATGAGGCTTGGGTTATCAAGCAAGCGCTTAGCTTAACAGGAAATATCTTTACAAGATAAGGAAAAATATTTGTCAAGTTGTTCGAATTCTCCAAATAGCCAGCGGGCGGGGGATGGGGGATACTGACCCAAACATACAGTCGGAATACGGCGGTAGATTCAGTGTCGGCCAAGGCGTTGGCTTACGCACAGGAGAGATAAAAAACCAATGAGTGCAGTGGCAGAGCCCCCTCTTTTCCTGTCTACAGCGGCTCGCGATCACCATGATAACCCTGAGCGAGCGACGTTGGTGATGGATTGTGACCGCTTCTTTTGCGACAGTCTGAGGCGCTATGTGTTGGCGGACGATCGACCGGTAGTGCAGGAGACGTGTTACGCGCGTCTGTTTGAGCGGGCGATGAATCAATCGGTGGGGCATGTGATCGCTGAATTATATACTCGCCACGATGCCCCCATCGATGCCTTATTGAGCTTGCTACGCTTACGCGCTTATCGCCCCGCCTTGCCCATCACGGTGATGACCGACATCGTCGATCCCGCCGTCTTGGCGGCGCTACATAGCCTGGGGACGTTGAGTCTACTCTCGAAGCGTGAGACGCTGCCGCAACTGGCGCAGGCTTATCGACACGCGCTCACCCGGCCCCATGTTAGCCCACGTATTGTGAATAAGATGCGCCGTCATCCGACGATCACCCCGATGACTTTTCCTGAATGGAAGGTGGTGGCGATCCGTAGTCGAGGGGGGGACACCTACCAGATCGCCGACTATTTGGGCATCCATCATAAGAGTGTTAACTACCGCCAACGTGGGATCATGCGCAAACTGGCCTTTGCCAGTAAGCCTGAGTATCTGCGCTTTCTCGGGGCAATGAGTGCGAGCCCGCTCGCCATCGTTGCCTCAGAGCGCGACCAACAGCACGTCAGTATGGGTGCGATCGATGAGCAGCCCCGATGAGCTCAGCAGACGTTTAAAGAAGCCCTCGTAATGATTACCGCAGATCAACAGTTCGATGCGTTGGCGTTGGCAGGTGTCGACGATACAGTCGATTAACTCACCGTTGCAAATATACGTCTGGGTAATAGGGTAATCGATGCGTTGGCCCAATTGTGCCAGAAACAGGGCCGCCTCCTCATGCAGTAAGTGGCGCATATCGGCGAGAAGAGGGCCGGCATAGGTACAACACATATCCGCTTCATGACATAGCGTGAGTAGGCTAATGCTGGCCCCGGTGGGGCGTGCGATAGCGACCGCTTTCTCTAATAAAATGTGGCTATCGGCGTCTTGGGCCACGGCGACCAGGATAGTGTGATAACTCATGCGACGCCTCCTTGTGTTGAGCGTGGATGGCAGATGACGGAGGTGCGGGCACGCGGTCAATCGATGATGAGGCCGCGGAGTTGTGCCTGAGCGAGGTCATTCTGTTGCCGGGTGTGCTGCACTACGCTGAAAAATAAATAATACAAAAATGCCCTAGGGCGCAGTGAGGCCGGGTTCACAGAGTGCCCCCGCAGGCGGGCGCGGGCCGCCGCGACTCAGTAGCTCAGGCTGAGTAGGCGGCGCACGACGACCTCATCCATATCTTGCCGCTCGCCCAATGGCAGCAGGCCAAAATGGCGGAGATTGTCGATCACCGCTTCAATACACGTCTCGCCGAGGCCGCAGGCACTAAGGCGCGTAGGCATGCCCATATCGCTGAAGAAACGTTCGGTCTGTTCAATGGCCGCAGTGATGCGTTGCTCTTCGCTTCCTTGCCGGATTCCCCATACACGCTCGGCGTATTGCAGCAGCTTGAGTCGTTTATCTTGCCGTTGTACCCGCATCACTGCCGGTAATAGGATGGCGAGAGTCAGGGCATGGTCCAGTCCATACAACGCAGTGAGTTGGTGACCGATACGATGGCTCGACCAGTCCTGCGGCACGCCGACGCCCAGTAAGCCATTGAGTGCCATACTGGCGGCCCACATGATGCTGGCGCGAACATCATAGTTTTGTGGCTCACTCAGCGCCCTCGGCCCCTCTTCGATCAGTGTCAGTAGCAGCCCCTCGGCGAAGCGGTCCTGCACGCGGGCGTAGACGGGATAGGTCAGATACTGCTCAATGACATGAACAAACGCATCGACGACACCGTTAGCAATCTGACGGGGCGGTAGGGTATAGGATTTGTGTGGATCCAACACCGAGAAGCGAGGGAAGAGGGCGGGATGGGAGTAGCCCACCTTAGCACCGAGCGCCTGGTGGGTCACCACCGCCGTTGGGTTCATCTCAGATCCGGTTCCCGGCAGGGTCAGTACACACCCCAATGGCAAGACTGCTTGCGGCGGTAGTTTCTGGCTCCACATCGTCCAGACATCGCCAGAATAGTGGGCCGCTGCCGCGATAAACTTACAGCCATCGATGACGGATCCACCGCCTACCGCCAGTAAGAAGTCGATCTGTTTTTCCCGGACGTGTTGCACCGCTCGCATGAGTGTCTCCATGCGTGGGTTCGCCTCAATACCGCCGAACTCAAAGAGGGTGTATCCCGTGAGGGCATGGCGGACTTCATCCAGGTAACCGAATTGATGAGCACTGTGACCGCCGTAGGCGATCAGAATACGTGCCGTTCGCGGAATATGCTGGGCGAGATCGGCGATGCGCTCGCCACCGAACAGGATGCGGGTCGGGTTGTAGTAATCGAAGTTGAACATAAAGAAGGCTCCTCAATGATACGGGGTGGACATGGGGCATTCCTTGGACAATAACCCGTTGGGTTAGCGTCTTCCTCTACGCCATATGGTGACAAGATACCCCATTTTAGGCGATTAAAAACATTAACCCCATTGATGATGCAGCCATATATGGTCGATTTATTCCAACTAATAACGCAGAGTGAGAATAATATGAATGAGGCATCCGCCGCGTATTTCATTATTTCCTAATAAAACTAGGCCAATAACCAAACCTGCCAATATACATATCAGCTGAATGTCTTGTGGGGCCTCTATTAGTCAGAAAATAGAGATTATATGCTGGCGAACTTATCAAGTTAATCTAACTTTATTGTCTCGGCATTCTCTGTTCTACCGTGCCACAGGCAGAGAACTCATATTTTTTGGAATATTTATATAAACATTTGTGAAATTGCAGGATTTAAATCTGAATATGTTTAAAATGGATTAAAAATTGAGCGATAAATGTCCTTTTTATTCAAAAAGTTAACCACATAAAATGCGCACGCCGCGCAACAGGGCGATTTGTGAACTAATTCCGCAAAAATCATACTTTTCTGGGGTGATTTTGTGATCTAGATCACGCTTTTCTCAAATCAAAGGCCTTTGTGCGTTGTGTATGGCCGCCATTCAGGGGTAGAGTTGCTTCGTTTTAAGAATAGTCCTAAGTGTTATCCGTTATTCACCCTCATGTGCATAACGGCGATTTGTATATCAAAAGCACAATTTCTGGCTATGTGGTACGCAACGATCGTGGCCGTCATGCTCCAATTAACATTTGTACGGTTTTCCGCTATCTGACTGAGACCTGCGCCGCGGCGTAGTGAGGGTAGCGGTACGTTTCATTGTGTTGGTCTAGTAAGTCAAGCAGGGTGAGATAATGAGTAGCGCAGAAATACTCAAGCATATTTATGACATTAATCTGTCATATCTATTACTGGCCAGCGATTAATTCATGACGATAAACCTTCCGCGATGTTTCGCTTAGGCATTGATGCGGATATGGCGGAGATGTTGGTGCAACTGACGCTACCTCAGATGGTAAAGTTGGCTGAAACTAACCAATTGGTTTGCCAGTTTCGTTTTGAAAATCATCAGACTATCCAACGTTTGACGCAAGAGTCACGCGTGGATGATTTACAACAGATCCATACCGGGATCTTGCTGTCCAGTCATCTACTACAACAATTGCAGGACGGCTCTGAAGGGAGGAGACGAGACTGAAATGAGCGAAAAGAGCATCATTCAGGAAGCGCGAGATATCCATCTGGCTATGGAGTTGATCACGCTAGGCGCTCGTCTACAAATGTTGGAAAGTGAGACGCAGTTGAGTCGTGGGCGGCTGATCAAGCTGTACAAGGAGCTGCGTGGTAGCCCGCCACCCAAAGGAATGCTGCCATTTTCTACCGATTGGTTTATGACATGGGAGCAGAATATTCACTCTTCCATGTTCTATAACATCTACGCCTTCATGCTGAGCAGCGGTGCTTGCCAGGGTGTAGAAGCGGTGATCCGTGCTTATAAACTCTACTTGGAACAGTGCCTGCCGGCAGGCTGTGACCAGCCCGTCCTGGCGCTGACCCGTGCCTGGACGCTGGTGCGTTTTGTCGAGAGTGGCATGCTGGAGCCGGCCTGTTGTAACGCCTGTGGGGGGCGCTTTATTGCCCATGCTCACCAACCCGCACACAGTTTTACCTGTAGCTTGTGCCAACCGCCATCACGGGCGATAAAAAAACGTAAACTTTCTGAGAATCTTGCCGATATCTTACCACACTTGCTCGCTGAGCAAGAGAAATGTGTGGTGTAACCGGCTGAGGTAATCAGTCCATTCGCGTGTTGCCGTGGGTTTCTCGCCGCGGCGGCACGCCGTCTACGACGGCTATCCGTCTTCGACCCTCCTCTCTCCGGCTTTGTGCCGGCAGGTTACGCCCGACTGTTCATTGCGATCATGTAAGGAATTCACGTGCTGATTCTACTGGGATATGCCGTTGTGCTAATCGCGGTTTTTGGCGGTTACGCGCTTGTGGGGGGCCATCTGGGTGCGTTGTATCAGCCATCTGAGTTACTGATTATCGGCGGGGCCGGCATCGGCGCCTTCATCGTTGGGAATAACGGCAAAGCGATCAAATCGACCTTGCGCACCTTGCCTAAGCTGGCGCGCGGCTCAAAGTACAACAAGGCGTTGTACATGGATGTGATGGGATTGATGTATCAACTGCTGGCTAAGTCGCGCCAGCAAGGGATGCTCTCCCTGGAGCGCGATATCGAAGATCCGAGCTCAAGCGATATTTTCTCCAACTATCCCCGTCTCCTTGCCGACCAGACGTTGATCGAGTTTGTCACCGACTACATGCGCCTGATCATTAGCGGCAACATGAATGCCTTCGAGATCGAGGCATTGATGGATGAAGAGATCGAGACTTTCGAGCAAGAGGCCGAGGTGCCGGCGGGCAGCCTGGCGGCGGTCGGCGATTCGTTGCCAGCCTTCGGTATCGTGGCGGCGGTGATGGGGGTGGTGCATGCGCTGGCCTCGGCGGATCGGCCCGCCGCTGAATTGGGCGCCCTGATCGCCCATGCGATGGTCGGCACCTTCCTCGGTATCTTGCTCGCCTACGGTTTTATTTCGCCGTTGGCCTCGTTGATGCGCCAGAAGAGTGCTGAAACCAGCAAGATGATGCATTGCATCAAGGTGACGCTACTCTCCAGCCTGAATGGTTATGCGCCGCAGATCGCCGTCGAGTTTGGGCGTAAGACGCTCTATTCCACCGAACGTCCTTCCTTTATCGAACTGGAAGAGCATGTTCGTCAGGTGAAAGCGCCGACGAAACAGGCGGCAACGGAAGAAGAAGTATGAAGGGCGGTAAACATCCGGTCATTCTGGTTAAGAAGAAGCGTTCGGGGCATGGTCAGGCGAGTCATGGTGGAGCTTGGAAGATCGCCTATGCCGATTTTATGACGGCCATGATGGCGTTCTTCTTGGTGATGTGGTTGCTAGCCATCGCCAGCCCGCAAGAGTTGACCCGGATCGCCGAATATTTCCGCACGCCACTCAAGGTCGCGCTACAAGGCGGTCAGCGATCTAGCGATAGCTTTAGCCCTATCCCTGGCGGCGGCGATGATGTGACACAGAAGAGCGGAGAGGTGCAGCGGTTTGCAGCCGATCCCGACCCAGAGCAGCGTGCTGAACAGCTGCGTCTGAAGCGTCTGCGTGAGCGGCTAGAGAAGGTGATCATTAATGATCCGCGCCTGAAGGCATTGCGTCCTCATCTGATGATTAACATGATGGATGAAGGGTTACGAATTCAGATTATTGATAGTCAAAATCGACCGATGTTCCAGAATGGTAGCGCGCGTGTCGAACCCTATATGCGTGACATCCTACGCGCCATCGCGCCGATCCTGAATGAACTGCCGAACAAGATTAGCCTATCCGGTCATACGGATGATCTTCCCTATGCCAACGGTGAGCGTGGTTACAGCAACTGGGAATTGTCGGCGGATCGGGCCAACGCCTCGCGCCGGGAGCTGGTCATCGGTGGCCTGGCGGGTAATAAGATCCTGCGGGTGGTAGGGATGGCGGACACGATGAACTTACGCCATTTGGCCGGCAACGCGGCCGTCAACCGACGTATCAGTATCCTGGTGTTGACGAAAGCCGCACAAAGCCGGATCGAGCATGAGGATGCGGATGGCGGCAATGCGGTCGAGATGGCGCAGCCGACGGTCAGCGAACAGTGGCAGCGCATCGGCGCCGCGAGCGGTCAGCCGGCAACGACCCCGTTTATCCCGACGCCGCTGGCGCCGATGAATGACCACGTCAAAATTCCGAGCGCGATAGACAAGAGGTGACCTGTGAGCATGGATATTAGCGCGTTTTATCAAACCTTTTTTGATGAAGCGGATGAATTGTTGGCGGATATGGAGCAGCACCTGCTGGCGCTGGATCCGCAACAGCCCGATAACGAACAACTGAATGCTATCTTTCGCGCGGCACACTCGATCAAGGGCGGCGCGGCCACGTTCGGTTTTACTGTATTGCAGGAAACCACGCATCTGCTGGAGAACCTGCTCGATGGTGCTCGCCGGGGTGAAATGCGGCTGAGTACCGAGATCATCAACCTGTTTCTGGAAACCAAAGATATTATGCAGGATCAGCTCGATGCCTATAAGTCCTCTCAGGACCCCGATGCCGCCAGTTTCGAGTATATCTGTCAGGCGCTGAGGCAGTTGGCCTTGGAAGCGCAAGGGGCGACGCCCACTGCGTCAACCAGCGCGGCAGCGCCTAAGCCGCAGACTGCCGCGCCGACGTTACCGGCGGCTTCCGCCGAAGAGCCCGCACCAGCGGCCGCCGGGTTAGCGATCTCTCTGAGCGGACTGAAGGCAAGCGAGGTGCCGCTGATGCTGGAGGAGCTGGCGAATCTGGGGACGATTCTGCAGCAACAAAGCGGCGATGACGCGTTGGATGTGGTGCTGGATACCACGGTCAGCGAAGAGGATATCACCGCGGTGCTCTGTTTTGTGCTGGAGCCTGAACAGATCCATTTTGCCCCCTCATCCGCCAGCGCGCCGATCCCCGAGGTGAGCCTGGAGGAGGCGGCGCTGGCACCTGCCGCCCCCACGGTTGAGCCGGAGGTGGCCACTACGGCCCATCCTGCTGAGCCGAGTGAGGCCCCGGCCCCCCAGGAGAGCGCGCCATCCCATGAACCCGCCGCTTCCCCTGCGACGCGTAGCGCGCCACCCCGCGCCGCCAAAGGCATGGAAAATAGCACCAGCATCCGTGTCGCGGTCGAGAAGGTCGATCAGCTGATCAACCTGGTCGGTGAACTGGTGATCACTCAATCGATGTTGGCGCAGCGTTCTAACATGTTGGATCCCGTCGATCACGGCGATCTCTTGAATAGCCTCGGGCAGTTGGAGCGTAACGCGCGCGATCTGCAAGAGTCTGTCATGTCGATCCGCATGATGCCGATGGAGTATGTCTTCAGCCGCTTCCCGCGCCTGGTGCGCGACCTAGCCAGCAAGCTGGATAAGCAGGTAGAGCTGACGCTATTGGGGAGCTCGACCGAGCTGGATAAGAGTCTGATCGAACGCATCATCGATCCCTTGACCCATCTGGTGCGTAACAGCCTGGATCATGGAATCGAGTCGCCGCAGGTTCGCCAGGCCGCGGGCAAGAGCGCCGTCGGCAATCTGACCCTCTCCGCCGAGCATCAGGGGGGCAACATTTACATCGAGGTCATTGATGATGGCGCGGGATTAAACCATCAGAAGATCTTGGATAAGGCGCGTTCCCAAGGGATGGCGGTACACGACAACATGACCGATGAAGAGATCGGCCTGTTGATCTTCGCCCCGGGTTTCTCGACCGCCGAGAAGGTGACCGATGTCTCCGGGCGTGGCGTCGGCATGGATGTGGTGAAACGTAACATTCAGGAGATGGGCGGCCACGTCGAGATCGCCTCGCGCGAAGGCAAAGGCACGACCATTCGCATCGTCCTGCCGTTGACCCTGGCTATCCTCGATGGCATGTCGGTTAAGGTCAGCGATGAAGTCTTCATCCTGCCACTGAATGCGGTGATGGAGTCGCTCCAGCCGAACGACGATGATCTCTATCCTCTGGCTGGTGGCGAACGCGTGCTACAGGTCCGGGGCGAATACCTGCCGTTGGTCGAACTGCATAGCGTGTTCGATGTGGCGGGGGCGAAAACCGATGCAACTCAGGGCATCGTGGTGATCCTGCAAAGCGCCGGACGGCGCTATGCGCTGCTGGTCGATCAGTTGATCGGGCAGCATCAGGTGGTGGTAAAGAACCTGGAGACCAACTACCGCAAGGTACCGGGGATCTCCGCCGCGACCATCCTCGGTGATGGCAGCGTGGCATTGATCGTCGATGTGGCGGCGCTCCAGAGTATCAACCGGGAAAAACGGGTAGCCGTTTCGGCCGCCTGACTCTTAACGCTGCAACCGGCGCCGCAGCGGCGGCGTCGATGACGATGAATAACGAAAGGTGAACAGACATGACTGGACTGGCTTCCGTAAGCAAGCTGGCGGGTGAGACCGTCGGCCAGGAGTTCCTGGTATTTACGCTGGGTGATGAGGAATATGGCATCGATATCCTCAAGGTGCAGGAGATCCGCGGCTACGATCAGGTAACGCGTATCGCCAATACGCCCGCCTTTATTAAGGGCGTGACCAATCTGCGTGGTGTGATCGTGCCGATCATCGATCTGCGGGTGAAATTCTCGCAACAAGATGTCAGCTATAACGAAAATACCGTGGTGATCGTGCTGAATTTTAGCCAGCGTGTCGTCGGCATCGTGGTAGACGGCGTCTCCGATGTGCTGTCGCTGAGCGCCGATCAGATCCGACCGGCGCCGGAGTTTGCCGTTACGCTCTCCACCGAGTACCTGACCGGCCTCGGTGCATTGGGCGAACGCATGCTGATCCTGGTGGACATCGAGAAGCTATTAAGTAGCGAAGAGATGGCACTGGTCGATAGCGTCACGGCCTAATGGTTGTCCGCCGCCCGCATCTCGGGCGGCGAAGTGGGTGACTTAGCCACGCTGCTCTGGCAGGGTTTCAAAATAAAATATCGGAATTACAGGTTAAAAAAGATTTTTTAACCACCATAGTCGGGTAAAGTTTTCCTGCCGTGCGCCGATATTCTTGAAATCTGATGCAGCAAAGATGAGACGCCCATGTTAAACCGCATTAAAGTTGTGACCAGCTTACTGCTGGTATTGGGGTTATTTGGCCTTTTGCAGATAACCTCCTCTGGAGTGTTCTTTGACGCACTGAAAAGCGACAAGGAAAGCATCACTGTTTTGCAAACTATTCGTCAGCAACAGGCCGCCTTGAATAATAGCTGGGTGGCCCTGATCCAGACCCGCAACACCCTGAACCGCGCTGGGATCCGCTATATGGCCGATCAGAACAATAGCGGTTCCGGTGCGACACTACCCGACCTGCTGCAACTGGCGCAAAGTCAGCTGAAGCAAGCGGAGAGTGAATGGGCGCACTACCATAACCTTCCACGCGTGACCGATCAGAGCGATGACGCGGCCCAACAGGTCGATCAACGCTATGACACCTTACATAACGCCTTGACCGAACTGATACAACTGCTCTCGGCAGGCAACATCAAAGCCTTCTTCGATCAGCCGACACAGCGCTATCAGGATAGCTTCGAGCAGGCCTATAACAGCTATCTGGTGGAGAACGATCGCCTCTACCAGCGCGCGGTCGCGGCTAACAGTGCGGCTTATGATCTATCGCTGTGGCTACTGTTCGGCGTGCTGTTCTGCGTTGCCATCGTCATTGCCGCCGTCTGGCTCGGGATCCAACGCGTGTTGATCCGTCCGCTTCATAGCCTGATGGCCAATATTCGTCAGTTTGCCGTCGGCGATCTCTCTGGACAAATCTCGGTATACGGTAGCAACGAAATGGGGCAACTGGCCGATAGCTTGCGTCACATGCAGGGCGAGCTGATCCGTACCGTGAGCGATGTTCGCCAAGGTTCCAGTGCCATCTACAGCGGTGCGAGTGAAATCTCCGCCGGCAACAACGATCTCTCTTCACGCACCGAGCAGCAAGCCGCCTCGTTGGAGGAGACGGCGGCCAGTATGGAGCAGTTGACCGCCACGGTGAAACAGAACGCCGAAAACGCGCGTCAGGCGAGTCAGCTGGCCTTGAGTGCCTCGGAAACCGCCGAGCGCGGCGGCAAGGTGGTGGCGAATGTGGTGCAGACTATGCATGACATCGCCAGCAGTTCGCAGAAGATTGCCGATATTACCGGTGTTATCGATGGCATTGCCTTCCAGACCAATATCTTGGCGCTCAACGCCGCGGTAGAGGCGGCGCGTGCCGGTGAACAGGGGCGTGGCTTTGCCGTGGTGGCGGGCGAGGTGCGCAACCTGGCGCAGCGTAGCGCGCAGGCGGCAAAAGAAATCAAAGGGTTGATCGAGGAGTCGGTGAGTAAGGTCGACACCGGTTCGGTCCTCGTCGAAGGGGCCGGTGAGACGATGGGCGACATCGTCAACGCCGTGACGCGTGTCACCGACATCATGGGCGAGATCGCCTCGGCCTCTGATGAGCAGAGCCGCGGTATTGAGCAGGTCGCTCAGGCGGTTTCCGAGATGGATCGGGTGACACAGCAGAACGCCGCGTTGGTGGAAGAGTCTGCCTCGGCCGCCGCCTCCCTGGAGGAGCAGGCCAGCCATCTGAATCAGGCCGTGGCCGTGTTCCGCATCGAGATGCAGCGTGAAGAGGAGCCGGTGGTGGCAACGCCGGTGACCACGAGCCGACCGGCCAGTGCCGTCGTGCCACCGAGTAAAGCCAAAGCGGCTGATGACAGCGACAACTGGGAGACCTTCTGATACTCCCGCATGCGGCGTCGGCCAGGAGGCTTGCGCCGCATTTCACCGCCGATCGCTATCGGCCCATGAGTAAGAAGTGAAAAAAATAACAATTGTGCCGGTACCCTACAGCTTGCCGGCTAATGAGGACGCTTATCGTGCTTAACCGAATCCGCCTATCGACCAGCCTGTTTCTGCTGGTGATGCTATTTTGCTTGCTGCAGCTGGCCTCCAACGGCATGTCGTTTCTATCGATACGCGCTGACACCCATAACTATGCACGCGTGCAGCTTTCTAACGAACAGCGTGAGTCGTTGAATCAGACCTGGGTCGCGTTGCTTCAGGTGCGTAATACGTTGAACCGAGCGGCGACCCGTGCGGCATTGCACATTCCTCAGGAGCAGATCGATGCGTTGATGGTAAGAGCGCGCGCCATTCTGAAAGAGGCCGACGCCTCAATGCAGCAATACATGGCCTACTCCGAGAGCGACGAGGAGGATCGCGCACTCGCCCAGCAGACCGCGCAGAGTTACCAGGCACTGAACCAGGCATTGCATGAGTTGGCCTCAATGTTGGAGCAGGGGCAGCTGCAAAGCTTTATGGATCAGCCGACTCAGCGTATTCAAGATCAGTTCCAGGCGCGTGTGCAGACGGTGAATCACCATGTGGAGAAAGAGCTGAAGCAGGGCGGGGAGAATAACCAGTCCTCGTATCATCTCTCCATGATGATGATGCTGCTGACGCTCATCGTCCTGCTGGTGGTGATGGCGGTAGCCATCTGGTGGCTGCGCAACATGCTATTACGACCGCTGGATGTGATGCGAGGCCACTTTGAGCGCATCGCGCAGGGCGATCTGTCGAGTGAGATCCTGGTCTATGGGCGCAACGAGATCAGCCAGCTGTACGCCAGCCTGCGGAGTATGCAGCAGGCCTTGGCGGGCACCGTGCTATCGGTACGCCAGGGTACGGATGCCATCTATACCGGGTTGCAGGAGATCAGCGCCGGTAACAACGATCTCTCTTCACGCACCGAACAGCAGGCGGCCTCGTTAGAGGAGACGGCCGCCAGTATGGAGCAGTTGACCGCCACGGTGAAACAGAACGCCGATAATGCCCGCCAGGCATCGCAGTTGGCGCAGGAGGCCTCACGCACCGCCGGTGAAGGTGGGGAGATCGTGGGCCAGGTCGTGCGTACCATGCATGACATTACCCATAGCTCGCAGAAAATTGGCGATATTACCGGCGTGATCGATGCCATTGCCTTCCAGACCAATATCTTGGCGCTGAATGCGGCGGTCGAGGCGGCACGGGCCGGTGAGCAGGGACGTGGCTTCGCGGTGGTCGCGGGTGAGGTGCGCAATCTGGCGCAGCGTAGTGCCCAGGCAGCGAAAGAGATCAAGGGGTTGATCGATGAATCGGTCAGCCGAGTGAAGCAGGGGTCCACCCTGGTGGAAAATGCCGGGAACACCATGGATAACGTGGTGCGTTCGGTGGTGCGCGTGACCGATATCATGGGCGAGATCAGCTCCGCATCGGAGGAGCAGAGTCGAGGTATCGAGCAGGTCGCACAGGCGGTTACCCAGATGGATCAGGTAACCCAGCAAAACGCCGCGTTGGTCGAAGAGGCTGCGTCGGCGACACAATCGCTGGAGAGTCAGGCCGATGTCTTGTCACGCGCCGTCGCCACCTTCCGTTTACGCAACGATGTGGAAACGGTGGCTAACGGTACCAGCTGATGGGCGATCCGCCTGGCGGATCGCGAAGTTGAAGTAGGCGAATGAACTGGTGAGTGATGACGAATCAAGTACAACAGGCAGCACAGGGGGAAAACAACGTCTCCTCACTGGCAATGCAACGTCTGACGTTGGGGGATGCCCATTTTCGGCGGATCAGCCAGTTGATCTACCAGCGGGCCGGCATCGTACTCGCCGACCATAAGCGTGAGATGGTCTACAACCGGTTGGTCCGTCGCCTACGGGCGTTGAACCTGAATGATTTTGGTGCCTATCTGGCACAGCTGGAGAGTCACCCAGAGAGCGCGGAATGGCAGACCTTCGTCAATGCCTTGACCACGAACCTGACCGCCTTTTTTCGCGAGGCGCATCACTTCCCGATCCTGGCGGAGCATGCGCGCGCCAGGCGGCACAACTATTGCGTGTGGAGCACGGCGGCCTCGACGGGTGAGGAACCTTATTCCATCGCCATGACGCTGGCCGAGGCATTGGGGCCTGCGGCGGTGATGCCGCAGGTGTGGGCGAGTGACATCGATACGCAAGTGTTGGAAAAGGCGCGCCGCGGCATCTATCGCCAGGATGAGGCCAAGCTGTTGAGCGACGCGCAGTTGCAGCGTTTTTTCCTGCGGGGCACCGGGCCGCACCAGGGATTGATCCGGATACGTCATGAACTGGCCCAACGGGTCCATTTTCAGATGTTGAATCTGTTGGACAGCCGTTGGGATCTGCCGGGGCCGTTCGATGCGATCTTTTGCCGTAATGTAATGATCTATTTCGATAAACAAACGCAGGCTAACATTCTGCGTCGTTTTATCCCCTTGTTAAAGCCGGGTGGCCTGCTGTTTGCCGGCCATTCGGAGAACTTCAGCCAGATCTCTCGCGATTTTCAACTACGCGGGCAGACGGTATACGGGCTGACGAAGGAGAGCCGATGAATAAGATCCGAGTATTGTGCGTGGATGACTCCGCGTTGATGCGCCAACTGATGACGGAGATCGTCAATAGCCATCCCGATATGGAGATGGTCGCCGTGGCACAGGACCCCCTGGTCGCACGGGATCTGATCAAAAAATTCAATCCACAGGTATTGACGTTAGATGTGGAAATGCCGCGCATGGATGGCCTCGACTTTTTAGAGAAACTGATGCGCCTGCGCCCGATGCCGGTGGTGATGGTCTCCTCCCTTACCGGTAGGGGATCGGAGATCACGCTACGTGCGCTGGAGCTGGGGGCGGTGGACTTCGTCACCAAGCCACAACTGGGGATCCGTGAGGGGATGCTGGCCTATAGCGAGCTGATCGCCGATAAGATCCGGACTGCCGCCCGGGCTCGTCTGCCGCGTCAACTGAGCGGCCAGACACCGCCGCCCACCCTCAGCCACGGTCCGCTACTGAGCAGTGAGAAATTGATCGCTATCGGCGCCTCTACCGGCGGAACCGAGGCGATTCGTCACGTATTGCAACCGTTGCCGCCGACCAGTCCGGCGCTATTGATCACGCAACATATGCCCCCGGGTTTTACCCGCTCCTTTGCCGAACGCCTCAACAAGCTGTGCCAGATCACGGTGAAGGAGGCCGAGGATGGCGAACGCATCCTGCCGGGTCATGCCTATATTGCGCCCGGCGCGCACCATTTGGAGTTGGCACGCAGCGGTGCCAACTATATCGCGCGTCTGAATGAGGGACCGCCGGTTAACCGCCACCGTCCCTCCGTCGAGGTGCTGTTCGACTCTGTCGCCCGTCACGCCGGTCGTAACGCCGTCGGGGTGATCTTGACGGGGATGGGCAATGATGGCGCGGCGGGGATGCTGCGTTTACACCAGGCCGGAGCCTATACCATCGCGCAAAATGAGGCGAGTTGCGTGGTGTTTGGTATGCCGCGCGAGGCGATTCAGATGGGCGGCGTCGACGAAGTGGTCGATCTGTCCCAGATCAGCCAGCGAATGCTGGCACAAGTCAGCGCCAAGCAGGCGCTGCGTATTTAACCGATAGTCGGCCGCGTCATGCGCGCGGCCATCAACGAATACCTGGTCTTCAGGTTATTGCACCCCGGCTCAAGGGCTTTTTTTAGGAGTTAGTATGGCGGATAAGAATCTGCGTTTTCTGGTTGTCGATGATTTCTCTACCATGCGTCGTATCGTACGCAATCTGTTAAAAGAGCTGGGATTTAACAACGTAGAGGAAGCGGAAGATGGCGCCGATGCACTGGCGAAGCTACGTGCCGGCGGCTTCGATTTTGTGGTGTCTGACTGGAACATGCCCAACATGGATGGTTTGCAGCTGCTGCAGGCGATCCGCGCGGATGGCTCGCTGAACAAGATGCCGGTATTGATGGTGACGGCCGAGGCGAAGAAAGAGAACATCATCGCCGCCGCCCAGGCGGGCGCCAGCGGCTATGTGGTCAAGCCGTTTACCGCCGCAACGCTGGAAGAGAAGCTGAACAAGATTTTTGAAAAGCTCGGGATCTAAGGAGTTACGATGAACGAACATCCGATGCCCGTCACCGATGCTGGCGAGATCATCGCGCGGATTGGTCATTTGACGCGCATGCTGCGCGACAGCATGAAAGAGCTTGGCTTGGATCAAGCCATCGCCCAGGCCGCCGAGGCCATCCCCGATGCGCGTGATCGCCTGGATTATGTGGTACAGATGACACGTCAGGCCGCCGAGCGCGCCCTGAACTGCGTCGAGGCGGCCCAGCCGCGTCAGACCTTGATGGAGCAGGAGTCGAAGGCACTGAAGCAACGTTGGGATGACTGGTTCGCGGATCCGATCGAGTTGGACGAGGCCAAGGTACTGGTCACGGATACTCGCCAGTTCTTGAGCGCGGTACCGGAGCATACCGCCTTCACTCACAGCCAGCTACTTGAGATCATGATGGCGCAAGATTTTCAGGATCTGACCGGTCAGGTGATCAAGCGCATGATGGACGTGATCCAGGAGATCGAAAAGCAGCTATTGATGGTATTGTTGGAGAACATGCCGGAACAACCGGCCAAACCGAAGCGTGAGAACGAGAGCCTGTTGAATGGCCCGCAGATGAACCAGAACGGTCCGGGTGTGGTCGCCAACCAGGAGCAGGTCGACGATCTGCTGGACAGCCTGGGATTTTAAGCGCGATAGCGGTACCGTTGTGCGAGCGTCAGGCCACCTTAGGGTGGCCTGTTTTATTTGGTTGTCGTCATGGCAGCGCGTGCCGCGCCGGTTATGCTAGGAGAGCGTAGATGTCAGCCGGAGTGGCCGACAATGCCGCGCTGACTCACTGTTTATAGCGGGAAGGGATACCATCGCAGATGACCACCGCGGTTTTTATTGCCGTTCTGTTTGCCGCGCTGCTGCACGCCAGCTGGAATGTGCTGGTGAAAGGCGGCGCGGATCGCTTTGTCAGCGTCGCGCTGGTGGCGCTGTTTGCTGGGCTGACAGCGCTGCCGTTACTGCCGCTATGCGCCGCGCTGCCGGCGGCCGCCTGGTACTGGCTCGCGCTGTCGGTGCTGGTTCACACCGCCTACAGCCTGTTTCTCAGCCGGGCCTATAGCCATGGCGATCTGGGGCAGATGTATCCGCTGGCCCGGGGGTGTGCTCCCCTATTGGTGATGTTGTTCAGCCTGCTGCTGCGGGAGACCCCCTCGTTTTTGGCGACCGCCGGCGCACTGATCCTGATAGGCGGGGTACTGCTGATGGCCCTGCGCGGCGCGAGCCGACGCCCGCTGAGCGGCGCCGCGCTGCGTGATGCGCTGCTCAGCGCGCTGTGTACCGCCGGCTACACCCTGACTGACGGTGCCGGCGCGCGGGCGGCGGGGGATGCGCTGGGATATACCCTGTGGTTGTTTGCGCTCAATGGGGGCGTGATGCTGGTATGGCTCTGGCAGCGTCAGGGGGCGCGCACCGGCTATCTGATACGCAGCACCTGGCGCCGGGGATTGGCTGGGGGCGCGATGTCGCTGTTGGCCTATGGCATCGTCATCTGGGCGATGACGCAGGCGCCGATCGGCATCGTCGCAGCCTTACGCGAGAGCAGCGTGTTGTTTGCGCTACTACTGTCGGCCTGCCTACTGCATGAGCCGCTGGGGCGGGCACGGGTGACGGCCGCGCTGGTGATCCTCTGCGGTGTGCTGCTGACCCGCCTAGGGTAGGTCAGCTACAGGAACAGGGTCATCAGGTAGGCGACGAACAATGCCAGATGCGCCGCGCCGTTGAGCACATTGGTGCGGCCGGTGTTAAACGAGACCTGGCACAGCATCAGGGTGGCCAGCATCACCACCATCTGCGGCTCACCCAGCCCAAACAGCAGCGGCTGATCGGTCAGCAGGGCGATCAGTGTTACCGTCGGCACCGTCAGCGACAGGGTCGCCAGCACCGAGCCAAAAAACAGATTCATGGCGCGCTGCACCTGATTGGCCAGCACCGCCTTCAGGGCACCTAGCCCCTCAGGGGAGAGGATCAGCAGCGCGACCAGAAAACCGGTCATCTGCTGCGGCGCGTTCAAGGCGCCGAGCAGCCCTTCCAACGGCAGGGCGTTCAGCTTGGTGACCGCGATAACGGCGATAAGGTAGGCGACCAGCCAAGCGGCGTGCCACAGATTACGGTGGGATGAGGGCTTACCGTGGTGCGGATCGCTGGGATCGTCGCCTTCATCCTCATGCTCGTAGACGAACAGGCTTTGATGGGTGCGGGTCTGGATCAGCAGAAATACGCCGTACATGGCGGCCGATAACAGCGCGACTACCAGCGACTGACCGTGAGTAAAGTTATCGCCGGGCAGGGTCATCGGTAGCACCAGCACAATGATCGCCAGCGGGATCAGTGCGATCAGATACTGCTTGATCCCGCCCAGATTGACATACTGAGTGGCGAACTTATGGCCGCCGAGCAGCAGGGAAAAACCGACCAGCCCGCCGCTGACGATCATCACGATGGAGTAGAGCGTATCGCGCATCAACTCCGGCGCGGCTTTGCCGCTCACCATCAGGGCCGAAATCAGGCTGACCTCCAGGATCACCACTGACAGGGTCAGGATCAGCGAGCCATAGGGCTCGCCGAGGCGGTGGGCTAGGACATCCGCGTGACGCACCACGCTGAAGGCGCTGGCGAGGATCGCGATCAGCGCCAGTAGGTTGATCGCGGCCAGGGCACCCAGCGTGGTGGGCTGCGTCACCGCCAGCACCCCCAGCGCGATCAGCGGCAGGATCAGCTGATATTCGCTGTGGCGGGTATTGTGGTGGCTGGTTTTAATATGAGACTTCATGGATGGCACCCTCCTTTGAATGACTGCGCGCATACTGGCTGCGGGCGGGGCGGAATACCGCCGCGCTGACATTATCAAAAAAAAAGATATCCCATAACAGTTTTTGTGATTATTTGTATTTCTATTCAGCCAAGATTTAAGTATGGCCCATCGGATGCGTCGGCGTGACGCCGGACGTTTTTTCGGTATGATAGGCGCCCTGCGCAGTACTAAGGATGAACCATGATCGATGCAGTACGCTGGATAAGTGAATACGGCTATGTAGCCGTGGTGATTGGCAGCATTATCGAAGGCGAAACCATCGCCTTTCTGGCCGGGGCGGCGGCGCATAAACATCTACTCTTCTATCCCTGGGTAGTGCTGTTGACCATTCTCGGCGCGACCTTGGGAGATACCACGCTCTATTTCGTCGGGCGCTACTTTGGCACGCCGATCCTGCGGCGCTTTCCCGGCCAACAGGCCAAGATCAGCTATGTCCAGGCGAAGATCCGGCGTAATGAGAGCTGGTTGATCCTCGGCATGCGCTTCGCCTATGGGTTTCGCACCATCGGTCCGATCATCATCGGCTCTTCGGGCGTCCGCCCGGCCAAATTCATTCTCTTTAACGTACTGGGGGCTATCCTTTGGGCGTTGACTATCGTCACTCTCGGTTATGGGGCGAGCGAGTTATTGTTGCGCCTATTCGCTGATCCGCATCAGCGTCTATGGGCTGGCGGCGCGCTACTGCTTGGCTTGGCGCTGGCGTTGCTACTCCTCCGTTGGTATAAGAGACGCCGGCGCGACGCGCAACAGTGAGCCGCGGCAAAAAAATCGGCACGCAGGATGCGCGCCGCTAGGTCGTTGGGACGATCTTGATTATCATCGATGCTTAGCGACATTTCAGGGAGATAAACATGAAACAGCGACTGTTGAGGGCCGCATTGATCGGCGGTGTCACGGTGTTGTTGGCGGGATGCGGCAGCATTATGGGACGAACCACCATGCAGGATGGTCACACCTATTACCCCGGCGTGCGCAACGACATGGCGCGCGTCAGCGGATCCGGGAATTATGACTACGATTTTTTGACGCGCAGTCGCGCCTTTATCGATCTTCCCTTCTCCTTATTGGCCGATACCCTGTACGCACCGGTGGACTATTTTCATGGCCCCTATGACGGCAAGGGCGCCTCGGATGAGGCGACCCCGCCGCGACGCTGAGTGGCTAACGCCCGGCCAGCCATATGGTGTGATGAGCCGGGCGATCTGGGGGGGTTAGCGCTGGCAGAGGCGCTCGACACAGGCGCTAAAGAGAGCAACGCCCTGGCCCAGCACGGCCTCGTCAAAATCGAAGGCGGACTGATGGTGGCCCGCCGTCAGATCGGCGCCCAGTACGATATAGGCCGCCTGGCCACCGTGCGCCTGTACTCGCTCCACCAGCAGCGTGGCATCCTCGCTGCCGCCAAAGCTGGCCTCTCCGATGCGCAGATCCAGCTGCTGGCTGGCGATATCCGCTACCAGCGTCATCAGCGTCGCATCGTTGTGGAGATCGACGGCGCTGCCCATTACCTGATGTTCGACCCGTAGCGCGAAGCTCTGTGCGATGCCCTCGGCGATACGCAGGACCTGTTGCTGCATATAATCATTGATGGCGCGGTTCTCCCCACGAACCTCTAACTGCATCTCGGCATAGGCGGGGATCACGTTACGCCCTTCGCCGGCACGTAGCGTACCGATGTTGATGCGTGACATCCCCGCGCTGTGTCGAGGGATCGCCAGGAGTTGGGTCACGCAGTGGCAAGCGCCCGCCAAGGCGTTGGCTCCCCCCTGAGGCATCATACCGGCATGCGCCGGGGCGCCGAAGAACCGCAGATCCAACTTGGTGGTGCAGAGAAAATCGCGTGGATCGACGACGATCTCGCCGCTGGGAACACCCATGCCGATATGGGCCGAGAGGAAATAGTCAACATCGTCTAGGATCCCCCCTTCCGCGACCGGTTTGGCGCCGCGCACCCCTTCCTCCGCCGGTTGAAACAGCAGCTTCACCGTGCCGCAGAGGCGATCGCGTAATGCATACAGTGTCTGGGCGACGCCGAGCCCGATGGTCATGTGGCCGTCATGCCCGCAGGCATGCATGCAGCCGGGATGGCGCGAGGCGAAGCCGGCCGCCTGTGGCCGATGTTGCGGTGCCTCGCTTTCATGGACGGCGACGCAGTCGATGTCGAAGCGCAGGGCAATGGTTGGCCCCGGACGGCCCGTTTCCAGTAGGGCGACGCAGCCGGTTAATGCCGCCATCTCGGCCAGCAGTGCCGCCTCGACCGGGAAGGCCCGCGCGCGCGCTAGGCCTTGGGCCACCTCCTCCTCGTTACGTCCCTGGATATGCTCACGGGAGAGAAATGCCGCGCCCGGTAATACGCGGTAGCCCATGGCGCGTAACATCTCGATCAAACGGGCGGTGGTAATGAATTCGCTCCAGCCGGGCTCGGGAAGCTGGTGGAACATCCGACGCCATTGGCGTAGCTGCTCCGTATCGGAAAGGATCATCATGATCTCCCTATAGCATTAAAGAAAAAATAGCGCGACGTACAACACGGCGACGATGGCGCCTGGCGCGGTGCGCTTGGCGATATCGACCGGACTGACACCCGCCAGCCCGGCGCAGACGATGGCGGCTCCGGCGAGCGGCGACATATTACGGCCGAGAGCCGAGGCGAGCATGACGCCAGCCCCCAGATTATTGACCTGATAGCCAAAATCACCGGCGTGCGGGGTGACGGCTTCGTTAAAGGCAAAGGCGGTGGCGTCGCCGGTACCGGTGATCAGCCCCATCAGAAAGGGGCCGAGGGTGCCGCCCCAGCGGGCGAACTCCGGCGAGTCGGTCAGCAGTTGGATGAACGCCTTGATTAAGCCGACGGCGTTGAGCCCCTCGATGAAGACGGCCGCGGCGATGATGATGCCGAGGATGTTGGCGTAGGAGGCGCCCATACCGTCGAAGAAACTTTTGGTCAGTGCGCTGGGGCTCACGCGGGTGATGAGTAACGCGTACAGAGAGCCGATGATCATCGCCGCGGGCACCCCCATTTTGCTACTGCCGAGCCAGCCCAGGCTGGAGCACACCAACAGGAGTACCGGGAGAAACGGGGCGAGGGTTTGGAGATAAAAACGCAGGTTGCGCAGCGGCTCCTCTTGCTCACGCGCTCCGTCTTGCAGGGTTGCACCATCCGGATGGTAGTTCAGGCCGTGGCTGGCAAAGGCGACCAGGGTCAGGCAGACGGCGCAGATCACGGCGCAGATGATGGTCGTCGGGGCATGATAGAAGACGAAATCCATCAGTGGCGTCTTGGAGATATGGGAGATAAAGGCATTATGCGCCACGCCAGGATTCAGGTAGGCGCCCAGCGTGCCCGAGAGCACGGCGCCGCCGGCGATGGCAGGGTGGACGCGAGCGGCGATCAGCAGGGGGATCAGCGTAGCCCCCACCGCCGCCGAGACGCCGGCGGCAGAGGGGATGGCGATGCAGATGACGAAGGTGACGGCAACGGCTGTCGGCACCAGCAGAAAGCCCAGCTTGCTCAGACCGCGCGTTAATAGGCGGACCAAACACATATCGCAGCCGGTAAATTTCATCACATAGGCAAAGCCCATACTGCTACAGATAGACTCGATCAAGCCCGATGTGGTCATGCGTGTAGTGAACGCGTTGAATGCATTCATCGGCGCGAGGGAAATAATACATAATAGAATCCCGGCACCGATTAGTGTGGTGCGGGTGTCGTAGCGTTTAATCAATAAAATGACCGTGGCAATTAATACCGCGACGCCTAAGATTATTGTCAGCATAAAAATCGCTCCCCAGTTTGATGCTCTTTTTTATGATGGTTAAAGTCAGTATGATGCTTATAGATTTAACGGAAAATTGGTGGCAGGGTAATATGCTATTAGTTTTACGATGATAAAAAAAACTGATAGGGGGAGCGATGCGTTATTTGCCAAAAATACAACAATTGAAGGTATTTAATGAGGTGATCCGCAGCGGGAGCATACGGGCTGCGGCGCGAAAGATGGATCAGTCGCAACCGGCTTTAACCCGTACACTCAAGGAGTTAGAGCATCATATGGGCGCGACGCTGTTGATCAGAAGCAACGAGGGCGTGACTCTGACGGATGCCGGGAAGTCCTTTGCGATTCGTGCTCACTTGATTCTGGAAGAGTTAGAAAAGGCGGCGGAGGAAGTTGAGCAAATAACTAAGAATAGCCATGGCCATGTCGCCCTAGGTATTTCTTCGCTGTTCGGAATAACGGTGTTAAATAAAGTGTTGAATGATTTTAAACAGGGGTTTCCAGCGACCGTGATTAATGTTAAGGAAGCACAGCTTTCTACATTATTACCCAGTTTACGTGACGGGAGGCTCGATTTTGCCATAGGGACATTGACGGATGAAATGCCACTGGGAGACTTTATTTCTATACCGTTATTTGATGCGCCATTTTGTATTGTCGCAAGGCGCGGACATCCGTTAGCGAATTGTCGTGAGTTAGCGGCATTATGTCAGGCCAAGTGGGTGATGCCGGAAACGGATATGGGCTATTACCATCATATCCGTTGCATTATCCCGTTCGACCACCCGGATAATCCGCACTACCCCATCTTGACGGATTCTACGGTGTGCATAATGAATCTGGTGATGAATGGTGACTACCTGACCATTTTGTCCCGGGCGCGTCTGCGTGAGGCGCGCTTTGGCGGGGTGCTGACGGCGTTACCGATCGAACAGTTCCATCTGCCGGTCGGGCATTATGGATTGATTTACCCGCGCAAGCGCCCGTTGACGCAGGCGGCGCAGGCGTTGATCGAACAGTTTCGCTGGCACTGCCAGCACCATGATTGGTAAGGGGGACAGGCCGCGTGTGGCGCAACGCGTTCACGACACCTCCCGCTGTCATCGCCGCACCGGGGCGCCTGCCTGTGTGAGCGGCCCCGTCGCACAGCGTCAAGCGCCTCGAGACGGAGGGCACCGCCCTTCCGCGTCGTCCGCTAGCATGATCTCCACGAGTACGCGGCTCGCCAGGCTGCCGCGTGGGATGCGGCGGGGGGCACCCACGCCGGGTGATAATATTTTCTGATACGGTGGGTGAGGATGGCGCAAGCGGCTTGCCCCCGCCTAACTGCATGCGCCGTTAGGCGGGGCGTCCAGCGCGCTGCCGTTGCCATGGGGAGTCCGTGGACGGGATAAGGCTCAGTGAGCGAGGCGTTGGAACTCCGCCTTGGCGGCGGCCAGATCGCGCTCGAACGACGGCTGTGCGTGCAGGCTCGCGACGAAGGCGGATCCCAATAACCGTCCCTGATCGACATCACTCTGCCAGTGGGCGCCGCAGATCACTCGACTCTGGCCGAATTGATAGCCGCGTTGCAGTAATTCGTTTTGGCGTGCCGGGTTGATTTCGGCCAACACCAGCGCGACGGCCCAACCGAGCGTGGCATGGCCGGAGGGATAGGAGCCAGAGTTTGCCATCTCCTGATCATATTTGGGAGTGCAGGTATGCCCATGGTTAAACACGAATGGGCGCTGACGCCGGTAATGATCTTTGGCGGAGCGTAGGGTGGGGTTATGGCTATCGGCCATGATGTTATCGAGCAGCCGCGTAATGGCCGGTGTGGTTTTGGCGCTGATCGTCATGCCGAAGGCGGGGGAGAAGAGGGCCGGGATCTGTTTATAGTTGCCGTCGTTAGCCGCCTGCTCGATACGTTGCGCGCCATAGATGGCATCTTTCGCCTGGTAAACGGCCTGGTCTTGGAGAAAGGCGACAGAGTCGTAGCTCGGCGGAGGGGGGAGGATCTTGACCGCATCCGGTGCCGTTTGCGGGGTCAGGTAGACCCCCTGGGCGCTGGCGTAGGCGTGTCCGCCCAACAGTAGGGCGGTGGTCAATAGAAGAGCATGGTACTTATGACCCAACATAAATCGATCTCCAATAGATAACAGCCATGCGGCGCACCCAGTAGACCGCAGGCCGACTGGGAGAATACGCCGTCAGAGGGGGCGCACGGTCGTGTCCCGTGCGCAGTGATGTGCCGTTAGAGTACGCCTTCGACGATGCGGTTACTGAGATGTCCCACACGTTCGATCTCGACTTCGACGCAATCACCCGGCTGCATAAACAGGGGAGGATGGCGTTTCTTGCCCACACCGCCCGGTGAACCGGTAATGATCACATCGCCGGGACTCAGCAGGGTAAAGGTGCTGATGTACTCCACGAGCTGGGCGATGGGATGGATCATCGCGGCGGTGTTGTCCTCTTGCACCACATGGCCGTTTAAGCGAGTAAGGATACGCAGCTGTTGAGGGTCGGGGATCTCATCGCCCGTCACCAGCCACGGGCCGAAGGCGCCGGTCCGGCTCCAATTCTTACCGGCGGTGAACCAGCTATGCTGCCAGTCACGTACCGAGCCATCCATGTAGCAGCTGTAGCCTGCGACATGCTCCAGCGCTTGGCCGCGGGAGATGTTGCTGCCCCCTCGGCCGATCACCACGGCTAATTCCCCTTCGTAATCGAACTGTTGCGATTGCAACGGTTTCAGCAGTGGGGTCATGTGCCCGGTCTGCGAGTCGGCGAACCTGACGAATAGCGTCGGCGCGGGATCTTGCTGATCGAACTCGCGGCGCTTATCCGGGTAGTTCATGCCGACGCAGAGGATCTTATTGGGATTATCGATCACCGGCAGGAAGGTGACCTCGATATAGTCGATATCGACCGGCTGCTGCTCGAATACACGGGCCTCCTCCAGCGCTTGGGCGCCGAGCAGGCTTTTGAGGTCGTCATAGTAGAGACCGAGGCGTCGCTTCAAGTCGATGATGCCTTCCGCTCGCGCGATGCCATAACTGCGTTGTCCACGATACAGATAACTAACGAGTTTCATAATAATGATGACTTAATCGGTTGAAGTAGGGTTACAGTAATACTTTGCCCAAAAATAGCAGGGCCAGGGAGACGTTAATGGCCCCGCCGATACGCGTCGCGATCTGGGCGAAGGGCATCAGTGCCATACGGTTGCCTGCGGTCAGGATGGCCACATCGCCGGTACCGCCTTGTCCACTCTGGCAGCAGGAGACGATGGCCACATCGATCGGGTGCATCCCGATCCGTTTACCCACGATAAAGCCGGTGGCGACCAGGGTGACGACGGTGCTGACGATCACCGCGAGGTTCGCCAGCGTGAAGGCGTTAACCAACTCCTGCCAAGGGGTGATGGCGACCCCGACGGCGAACAGGATCGGGTAGGTGACCGAAGTCCGGAAGAAGTGGTAGACGATTTGCGAACCCTGCATGATGCGCGGCGAGACGCCGTGTGCCAACTTGATCAGGACGGCGACGAACAGCATGCCAACCGGTGCGGGCAGACCGATTAAGCGGTGTCCCAGCATCCCGACCATGTACAGCAGCACCGCCAGTAGTGCGCCGGAGGCCAGGGCGGAGATATCGAGCTTATCGCTGCCGGTGTCGGTCAAGGCGGCCATCTGTGTTGCGTTATCCCCTGCGCGACGCGGCATCAGTTCGCCTTCTCCGGTCAGGTGTGGGAAGCGCTTGCCCAGCATGTTCAGCGATCCGGCAATCACGATGGCCGTCAGGCTGCCCAGCATGACGATCGGCAGGATACGCCCCAAGGCGACACCCTGTTGCATATGCAGTAGGGTCGCATAGCCCATAGAGAGCGGGATGGCGCCTTCGCCGACCCCCCCGGCCATGATGGGCAGGATGAGGAAGAAGAAGGTTTGGAACGGCGCGAGACCCAAGGCGTAACCGACGCCCATACCGACCAGCATGCCGGCGATCTCACCGCAGAGCATAGGGAAAAAGATACGCATAAACCCTTGGATCAGGGTGCTGCGATTCATGCTCATAATGCTGCCGACGATAATGCAGCAGATATAGAGATAAAGAATATTGCTGCTTTTAAAAAATTGCGTGGTTGAAGTGACCACCGTCTGAGGTAATACCCCATAATAGACCATGGCCGACGGAATAAAGGTGGCACAGATTGCCGCCGCACCCATTTTGCCAACGATCGGTAGCCGCTTGCCAAATTCACCACAGGCAAAACCGAAGAAGGCCAGCGTGGCAACCATGACCACGATATTATTCGGTAGACTATCATTGAGACAATCTACAGCAATTAATATACCAGCGAGAACAAATAACGGTAAGGGAATAATTCCCACACGCCAATTGTCCATGATGTTCCACCACAGCGTTTTCAGCGATGACGCGGGGTAGGTAAGCGAATTCACGTCTTGTTCGGATGTGTTCATTATGCAGCCCATTTATTTTTATGCGGGCAATATATATAGCATGCTAATTTTTTGTGAAAATGTGATCGCTGCGCGATCTGTCGTCAGATGTTTATTTTCTTATTCTATCTTAATTTATTTAATTAGAGTGATAGGGTAAAAAATGTTTTTTATTTATTTAAAGGAGAATATACCAGTTATTAATTGGTGGTATCGCTTAGCTTATTGATCGATAAGCGTAAGGCTCGGCATTAAGGTATTAACCAGTGGTGAGGGAAATAAACGAAAAAAACGACTCCCAGAGTGTGGGAGTCGTTGGGGCGATTAGCCGGCGTGTTGCTGGCTAGTATTTTTCTTGCGCGCCATGGCGTATAGGGCAGCGATCATGATGATCATGATCAGGGCGATGAAAGGCAGTACCGATAACAGTTGCCCGGAGCGGTAGAAGGTCAACAGCAGCATGAAGCACCAACCGCCGAGCATCGGGATGAGGGTACGGCGTACGATATCGACCTGTGAGATGCCGGCGATGCCGGCGACGGCGATGATCACCCCGGCGATCGGCGAAATGGTGCGTCCCATACCGGCGGAGATCTGCACCGGCAGGATCATCTCGGCGGTACTGCCGCCGACGCGCTTGGCGATATCTGGCAGCATCGGTGCGAATGAGAAGAAGGCGGCGTTGCCGGAGCCCATCAGCGCGGCGATAGTGAAGGTTAACAGGGCCATCAGCAGCACCACCACGCCACTACCGAATCCGGCGTTGCTGGCCAGTTCCAACAGGTCATGCACCGCACCGATCGACTTCAACCCCTCGGCGAAGGTTTGGCCGGCGACGATTAAGGTCACCACGGTGGCGAACACCTTACCCATGTTGCTAAAGACCACACTGAGTCCCGCCATGACGGGCTTGGCGGCACGGAAGCGCAGGTATTCACACAGCATGGAGAGCGCAACGCTGATCAACACGGCGGTATTCATGTTGATGATGATTGTACCGACGCCTAACTTGCTGAAGGTCAACATAAAGAACAGCGGCAGCATGGGCAGCAACACATAGTGCAGCGGGGCGTCGCTCTGCGTCTCCTGTAGCTTCTCCTGATCCAGATTAACCTCTTCGGCCATGGCACCGTCGCGGCGGTCGAAGTAGCGTTGCACCAGGATGTGCAACAGCGCGACCACCAGGATGGTCAACACGGCGACGGGTAACTGCTGGTGGATAAAGTATTCGGTGATATCCACCCCCGAGGTTTGCGCCGCCATGATGGAGTTGCCGGATCCGGGGCCGAATTCGATGGCACAGGTACTGGCAAGTACCGCCGCCGCCGCCGCGCGGCTACAGCCCAGGCGCGTCAGTACCGGATACAGGGTCGCCATCAACAGCAGGCTTAACCCCGTGGCGCTGGTGATAAACAGCGACAGCGTCTGGCCGAGGATAAAGGCGATGCCCAGCAGCAGGTAGGGAGAGTTGAGGCGCTGCAATGGGCGTGCCGTCACGCGCACCAGCGCCTGGCTGGCGCCGATGGCGGACATATACATGGCAAAGCCGCCGATCAGCATGATTTGCAGACCGAGCCCACCGCCCATCTTTTGGAACAGCTGGTTAATGTACTCCAGCAGATCGAAGCCGATCCAACCGGTTGACTTGCTAATAAAGGTGGCGTCATTGGTGAAGACGGCGATGGCCATCATCACCAGGCCGCTCAGTAATAATACCGCCTGGGGATTATAGTTTTTTAAGATCAGGCGCCCGGCAAATAGCACGGCGCACAGCGCGATCAGTAGACTCATTCTCTCAGTTTCCTTGTTCAAAGTTACCCATGGCCAGATACTCCTCTCCCTTCAGCATCAAGCGGCCACGGGCATAGACGCGTTCGGGGCGCAGATTATCGTCGAATAGACACAGGTCTGCATCCTTTCCGGGTAAAATCCTGCCTTTATCGATTCCCAGGGCCTCGGCGACGTTGGCGCTGACCATCGCCAGTGCCTGGGCTAGAGGAATCTGCTGATCGACCAGTTGCGGCAACAGCAATAGGTTACCGTCGAGCGGTGCCGCCTCCAACGCCACCATATTGCCCTGCGCATCGAAGCGCGGCATGCTGCCGTTACCGTCGGAGCTGATGGTGATCCGGTCGGCGGCGACGCCCGATTCGAGTGCCAACTTCACCGCACAGGCCGGTTCCAGGAAGCGGCTACCACCGGAGGTGACATCGATGTGACCACCGGCGCGGGCGAAGGCGATGGCGTCGGCGAACAGCGCCTCGGTACGCGCCACATGGGTCGGCGAGATGTGATGGATGGGCAGGCCTCGCGCCAGCAGCTCGTTGATCTGCGCAAAGGCATCGGGCAAGGCGCCGAGATGAATGTGTAGTAACCCCTTCTTGCCCGCCAGTAGGGCGGCGACCCGAATATCGGAGACGATGCGCAGCAACTCTTGGCTGGTGGGGAAGGAGCCACGGTGGTCGGCCAGGGCGATCTTCACGCCCAATACCCGCTCGATGAAGGCGATGTCGTCGCGGATTGTGCCGCTGATGGTCCGCGTCGGTAGCTCGTAGGAGCCGGTATGCATATAGGCGCTTAATCCCTCCCGATTCAGCCCCTGCATCTTGGCGTACAGATCCTTGGGTGAGCGTGAGATCCCATCGGTCCCGAGGACGCCCACCACACAGGTGGTGCCAGCGCGCACGAGGCGTGACAGCGAGACCGCCGGGGTGCGGCTGGCGAAGCCACCTTCGCCTCCGCCCCCGATCAGATGCACATGTTGGTCGATGAGACCGGGTGCTAATATCTTGCCCCGACAGTCGATCACCTCGCACTGGCCGGGTAGGGCGGCCACCTGTAACGCGGTATCGATGGCGACGATTTTTTCACCGCACAGCAGCACATCTTGACGCCCCAGATAGCGGGGTTGGTAGACTTCGGCATTCTTCAGCAGGGTAAACATGGGCATCTCTCCTGGTTGTGGCGTTATGCGTGCGTCACCGATGAGGGCTCGGCGGGCGGCGCGTGGGGAATGGTAGGCAATCGGCGCGGGCACAGCGGCAAATACTTGCGGCGCGCTACGCCTGAGGGTGGTGCAAGGGTGGTGCAGTACGATTTCGTGCCGCACCACGCAGGAATTTATTGAGATAAAATATAATATCGCCACGCTTTATGTGACTATTGCTTATTGAGCATGGGGTTATGCCGTCAGAACATAGGATGTCGCGATGGATGTAAAATGGTTGGAGGATTTTCTCAGCCTGTATCGGCTGGGGAACTTTTCGGCGGCGGCCAAGGCGCGTAATGTCACGCAACCGGCATTCAGCCGCCGCATTCGGGCCTTAGAGATCTGGTTAGGGGTGCCGCTGTTCGATCGCAGTAGTAATCCCATCGCGCTGACCCCCTATGGTGAGAAGTTTCTCCCCTCCGCCGAGGATATTCTGGCGCGCATCCACGATGTGAAGTTCGATTTTGCCCAATTGGCGGTTCAGTCCGATGAGACGGTACGTATCGTCAGCCTACATACCTTTGCCGTCAACGTGTTGCCCGCGCTGCTCGACGCGCTCGGCGAGGCGTTGGCGGGGATCAATGTGGTGGTCAATCCGGGATTGCAGGGGGTGGATAATCACTTTAATACCCTGCTGGAAAACAGCGCCGATCTGTTGATGGTGTACGATATCGACGGCGCACGCCCGAACGCCGTCGAGAGGGAGGGGTTGCAGGCACACCTGTTGGCCCACGAGACATTGATTCCGGTGATCTCGCGTAACCTCGCCGCGCGCCAGGATGCGACGCAACCGTTGCCTTATCTGGCCTACAGCGACTTCTCCTTCATCGGCCGGGTGGTGGCGCCGCTATGTCGTCAGGCACCCAGGGCGTTGGCGAAGTGCTACGAGACCAGCATGAGCGAAGGGCTCAAGCATATGGTGCTGCGCGATCGGGGCTTGGCCTGGCTGCCGCTCTCGATGATCCACCAGGAGTTAGCTCAGGGGGTGATTTGCAACGCCTTTCCTGACCATCCTCAGCTCAGTTGTTGTTTACCGATCCTGCTGTATAAACGGCGCGAGAGCTGTCGCCCGGCGGTGGAGCGTTTCTGGCAGGCGGCGACGGCCTGTTGCCTACCTTGAGCCGCGCCTCGCGGCGGGATGTCGGGGGATGGGCGCTTAGCCGTGCCGGCGGCGGTTATGGCGCAATCTCACATAGCTAAGGCGTAACCGGTGATCGGGTCGGGATGATCTCGTCGGGGTGTGGGCGCCGATGCACCTGGCGTCCGTTCATCCCGACCCACGTCGTCTGCGGCGCGACAAAGGTCGCGCGGGCGATCCCCACTCATCCTCCCTTGAGGCAGGCCGCCTGGTTTACCACATCAGATCATCCGGCACCTTAAAGTCGGCGTACGGATCGTCCTCATCCTGCGCCTCCTGACTCAGGGCGCTGTGCAAGACGATGCTCTCGGCGTCCCGCTGCGCAATCTTATCGGCGACGCTCGCCGGGATCACCGCGTACTCAGTGGCGCCGTTAGTGTCGATGGCGAGACGCGCGATGGCGAGACGACCATTGACCAACTGGCTGTGCGTCAACTTATCGAGGGTGATTTTCTTGATGAGGTTGCCATCGGTAAAGTTAAAGTCGATATCACCTTTTTTCAGGCTGATTCTATTCATTTCGATCAGTTGCTTCACCTGGGCTTTAATTTCTTTCGCCAGGGTGGCCTGCTTCTGCTGTTCGCTGAGCTGCTTGTCCCGTTCGAGTTGCGCCTGTTTCTTTTCTTCCACCGCTTCGCGCGCCTCTCGGGCCTGGACGCGTGATTTTTTTGCCGTTCTCTGGACTTTGGCTATCTTCTTACTGGTCACCAGTCCCGCTTTTAACAGCTGCTCTTGCAAGGTCAGTTTGGTCATATTGGTATCTAAATCCGCTAAGTTATGTCGAGGATTATACCTGTAATTCTACGCTCTGTAGCAAGTCGCCGGGGAAAATGAGGCTTAAAGGTAGGCGAGTCGGCTCCACTCCCGCCATGTTGGGACGAGACACGTGCCCCCAGGAGGGCGGTACGCTATACGCCGTGACACCCAGAAAAAATCCCGACAGCGCCGAGACGATTGGATGGTATTATGTCGCCTCGACGTCCGGGCAATAACGCTCGGGCGGCTTTTCTACCCGCTGAGACTATCATTGTGACCTCCTTTGCCGAACTGAATGCCCTTTCCGCCGAACAACTCAATAACCTCAAGGAGCTGGGTTACCAGACCATGACGCCGGTACAGGCGGCGACCCTGCCAGCGATTCTGGCGGGTAAAGATGTCCGTGCGCAGGCGAAGACCGGGAGCGGGAAGACGGCGGCGTTTGGGCTCGGTCTGTTACAGCATATTGATGCTAGCCAGTTTATTACCCAGTCACTGGTACTCTGCCCGACCCGTGAACTGGCCGATCAGGTGGCGAATGCCTTACGCAATCTGGCGCGCTGCATACCGAATATTAAGGTGCTGACGCTGTGCGGTGGCCTGCCGTTCAGCGTGCAACGTAACTCATTGACCCACGCGCCGCACATCATCGTCGCCACGCCGGGCCGACTGCTCGACCATCTGCAAAAAGAGACCGTTAGCCTGGCCGCCTTGCAGACACTGGTCCTGGATGAGGCGGATCGGATGTTGGATATGGGCTTCGCCGATGCCCTCGACGAGGTGATCGCCTGGGCGCCGGAAAAGCGCCAGACGCTGCTGTTTTCCGCCACGTGGCCATCGGCGATCGCCGCCATCAGCCGCCGTATCCAGCGCGATCCGCTGAGCATCGAGATCGACACCGTCGATGCCTTGCCCGCCGTGGAGCAACGCTTTTACGAGGTCGCCCGTAGCGCGAAGCTCGGCCTGTTGCAGACGCTGTTAAGCCAGTATCAACCCGCCTCCTGTGTGGTGTTCTGCAATACCAAGAAAGATTGCCAGGCGGTGGGGGATGCATTAAATGAGGCGGGCCAGAGCGTGCTGGTCTTGCATGGGGATATGGAGCAGCGGGAGCGTGACCAGACATTGGTCCGCTTCGCCAATGGCAGCAGCCGGGTGCTGGTGGCGACGGATGTGGCGGCGCGAGGGCTGGATATTAAGGCTCTGGAGATGGTCATCAACTACGAACTCGCCTGGGATCCCGAGGTGCATGTGCATCGCATCGGGCGTACCGCCCGTGCTGGCGAAAGCGGATTGGCCATTAGCTTCTGTGCACCGGAGGAGGCCCAACGCGCCAGCGTGCTGGAGGAGATGCTGGGTCTCAATCTTAACTGGCAACCGCTACCGAGCGGGGTACGCGTCGTCCCGCTGGCGGCGGCGATGGCGACCCTATGTATCGATGGCGGCAAGCGCGCCAAGATGCGTCCAGGCGATATCCTCGGGGCATTGACTGGCGATCTGGGGCTGGAGGGGGCAGATATCGGTAAGATCGATCTCCATCCGACCCACGCCTATGTCGCCGTGCGTCAGGCGGTCGCCCGCCAGGCGTGGAAGCGTCTACAGCAGGGGAAGATCAAGGGCAAGGCGGTTAAGGTTCGCCTGCTGAAGTAACGGCGACGAGCCGCGATGCCGGATGTGCCTGCGAGGGTGCGGGTCGGCATCGGCGGCTCTGGCCTTGATGGTCTGGCTGGCTCATCACACCGCCTTTGGCTGATCCCGGAGGCGATCGCCGAGACGATGCGCCGGTTTGTTCACCCACTCACTCACATCCTCTCCGCCCGTGCCCGGCGATCGGGCCGCGTGGTCCTTAGCGTGGTGAGCGACGGCGCGGCCTGCGGATAGGGGGCGCGATGGCGCCCCTTTGATCCCGCAGAGATCGCGCTTATGCCGCGGCCACGACGCCGTGCATCAATGCCCGGACCGCGCCCTCGCCTTGGGTCAGATAGGCATGATGCACACGCATCGCGCTGTGCGCCGAATACAGCCGGTTGCGTAGCGCATTAAAGGCGTCGCCATCCGGTGCGATGCCATAGTCTTGGCGGGCGAGGTGTTGCAGGAGCGGTAGGGTTTGCTTCACCGCCGGGCCCGAGAGGACAAAGTCATGATCGCCCAGGTGGCAAATATACCCCTCTTGCTGGGCAATATTCTTCAGGGTCAGGCCGTTGCCTCGCTGGGCGACTAATCCATAGGCGACGGGGTCGCGGCCCGCAATGATGGCGGCCGCCGCGAGCCAGCCTGCAATTTGCGCCTCACTCTCGGCATTGGAGGGCGGTTGGTGCGCGCAGGCCGTCGCGACCACCAACTCTGGCGGCAGCTTCCGGTAAATCAGCTCGGCAAGGGATAGAATATGATGTTCGCCGGTGCCTGCCAGTGTCTGCTCCTGACGGCTGGCATGATCCGCCTGCCACTGAAAAACATACGGTTTATGCAGATCGTGTAGCAGTTGGGCGGCGAGCGCAATGTCACGCTCAACCTGGTAGCCATAGACATCGGTATAGGTCGCGATGATCCCGTTAGTGATCGCGACATTGGCCGCGACATGGGTCGCGAGTCCACCTGGGTAGGCATGATGACTCTGGTAACCGCTCCCCGGCGCGCTGAAAAACGCCTCACCATCGTTACGCTGTGGGGGAAGAGGGGGAAGAAAATCTGCCTCCTGGGCGTCGGTGTAGCCTTTCGCGCGGAGCTCCTGCCAAACGGCGCGGCGTTCATCGCTACTCATGCGGGCGATAGACAGCGGCACCGGCTGGCGATAGAGCGCGCCGATCGTCTGCTGTAACGCCTGATCCTGGATAGTGGCGATCTGGTCTTGTAAATAGCCCCGCGCCTGTTGAATGAGCGGTGAGCTCGCGGCCATCTCTTCCGGTGTTAGCGCACGACATTCTGCTAGGCTTATCGGCTGTAGCGCGGCGGGCATGACCCGATCGCTGAGCGGCGGTGAGACGCGCGTCTCGGCATGGATTGGCGGAAGAAAGAGGGCGGCGGTTGCGACGCTGGCGCTTTTGAGAAAGTGTCGCCGTATGGGGTCATAGATCATCGTTTATCCCTTATCGAGTGGGTCTATTGTCATTTGTCATGGGCAAAAAGCGTAACAGCGCTTTATGACGCGGCGATGAATGGCGATGACCCTGTACGTACCATCGTGGGGCGTGGGGGAAGTGTGTGACTGTGCAGCCTGAACAGGCGGGGGCTGCTTTAGTGGCAGGGGCTGCGTCAGTCCAATGATATAAAACAAGCAACTGCATCATGATAGCATTTAGCTAAGTAGCATTGCGTAGCACGACTGCGTGCGCAGCGAATGCCCATTTCAAAATTTCCCTGCTTGAGCAGCTTGTTATCACGGAACCCGATGCTCGCACAGCAATGTGTTTGTGCACGCCCAAAACATGAGCTAACTCTACTTGCGCAGTAAAAATTACCACCCAGCACGCTACAGAGCGTTACATCTGGTGACTTAGAGTGCATGCCGCGTTACTATACGCAAAGTTTCCGCTTAATAACGCTATTATATGTTTTCAAGTGAAGGAAATTATGAGTAAAGAATTAATTGATTTTTTGAGACCATATGCTCTATTGGTAATGGAGCAAGATGGAAAGATGAAAGCGGCCGATTTTTATCAAAAACTATTGTTTATATGCAAAAGTAGTGGTATTGATTATTCTTGGATTGAGTCGAACTCTCCTCAAATATCAATTTTAACTCACAAGCTGATAGATGTGGCTGTGTGTGATTGGTTGGAAAAGCAATATATTAATTATCCACACCCAACGGTTCGTGATGGTAATAAAGTAATTTCAGGAAAAGTAGCATCGGTCTCTGAAGCTTCTGCGAGTTCAATGTATTCCTACTCAGAACAATGTGGTTGGGATCTTTGGAGTGCTAGTGGTATGTCTGGTGGAAAAAAACTCCAAGAGATTACTCTACACGATGAGGCTACCCCCTATTACGTCGTATGGGGAAAAGACGCTATTGGTGTGCGTCAATTTAATATTATTGATTTTGAGTGGGTGGGTAAGAATGGTTACCAAATAATAGTTAAGAAGTCCTTGGAAGGGCATGGCGAAGGGTTTGGTAATTCGAAGTCTGTTACTGTTAATCAAGTTTATTACCCATCTATACGTAGCGCATACGCTCGTATCAAACCGAAGGTTACTTATTCAACGGTTTGTACCCGTCTTAGAAATGGGTTAACACCCGAAGATGCTTTTGATAAACCGAGTATGAGATTAAATAGCGACGTCAATAAGCTTGGTATCATTGTAAAAAAAGACAATTGGGTTAAAAGTCGACGATCCATTTAGAGCGCATATAACAAACTACTGTGGTGAGAATAACAAAAATTTAGCTATTACTGCGCACCTAGCAATGCCAACTACAGCAGTGGTAAAAATAGTGGTATAAAAATTGCTTTCACCAAAAATATATGTTTAGTTCCTTTCCTGATAACATTTAGTTAAGGGGAATAGCGGAGCACGCTTGCGGGCGTAGTGATTTGAAATGGGCATAAAATTCGCACAGCGAATGCCCATTTCAAAATGTCCATGCTTTAACTTCTTGTTATCATGGTAGCCTAAACATTAATCCATTCATTAAATAACACAGAATTACGTGACTCATGTTTAGTAGAATAGTACCATAGATAAATCCATACATTATTTAATGAACAATATATTTAAAAGCATGACTAGAAATGTAGAAACCGCAACAACAGCTAAAGAAGTTTTCGAGCATGTAAAGCTTGATTATACAAATCTGAGCATAGGTATCTGTGATAATATAAGTTTTGATTTTAAATTCAAAGCGTCAGCTCTTGACTATCTAAAATATGCTCAAAAAGATATAAGGAATGTGGACCCTCAAAGTCTTATCAATGCATTGTCTAATGCAAAGCGTAGCATTGATTGCTTAATTGAAATGGTATTGCGAAGTTTATCTATTAACCCTGACAACATAGGTCAATCAGAGTTAGATTTTTGCGCATGCTTTCTATCTAAAAAAGAACAGGATGTCCGGCCTTATAGTCTGCGATTATTTTCTGCTTTGGGATTTGCTCCAAGCTTCATGATTTCTGAAGTAAGAAACATTAGAAATAAAGTCGAGCATGAGTTTCACATCCCAGATGAACAAGACGTTATTCGTGCTATAGAAGTGGCAGAACTACTGATTAATAATGTAAAAGCCAAAGAAATATACTCAGCCACCATTGATATAAGTGATATAAAACGATATAACAGACTCGGTGATGGTTTTATTACTGGTGTTTATTTTTACAAAGATGACTTCACAAGTGACTTTTACTTATCCGGTTCTAATTCTAAAGGTGAAAAAATTGAATATAAATTCAAACCTGATGATGCCGAATATTTATATCTTCTTCGTGCGATGTTTACTGCGGATCACGACACGGATAAATTAGAAAATACAATATACAATCTTCTTGAATTAATGAACATTAAAACACCTTCGCAACATAGAAAAATAAATAACATCCATCGATGATATTTAAACTCACCACATATCTAATTGCTGCACACCTGATAACCTTTAGTTAAGGGGCATAGCGTAGCACGCCTGCGTGCGCAGCGGTTTGAAATGGGCATAAATTTCACATAGCGAATGCCCATTTCAAAATGTCCCTGCTTGAACTTTTTGTTAACTCGCTTTTTATTCTTGCCCTATAATATCTCTATTCATATCCTGCCATGCTTTCTCTAATACCGCCCGCATATTAATTAAAAAATTGTTTATATGGTTAGTTATATCTTCTTCTGCATATAAAGCCGCAACAACAGCCTCCATATCCGCAACAACATGCTGAGTATATTCTTTCTGCTTATCAAGCATTAGCTCAATTGTCGCCTGAGCTTCTAATAAAATTGTAAAATCATCATGGTAATTAGTTTCAACATCATTTCTATAATAAGAATACTTCATAAATATACATGAGCTTTGAGAAACAAATTTAGATGCAGCTTGCCTTAAGTCTTGTTGCTACTGATGACGATAATTTGCCCTTGTTGCTCGCATTGCATCGAGCTGGTTTTTCTTTGTTATTTTCGCTAACTGCCATGCTATGAGCACACTTCCCGATCCAACAACAAATGTTGCTAAAACTGCTGGCCAATCAGTATCAGTTTTAATACTTAATGAAATGGATTCAGATGGAACTTCAATTACAGTTTTAGTTTCTGTGGCACGTCTTAACGGGACGCCATTTGAAACACTGAATTCAAGTGTAGATATGTTTATATTGCTCATTATAAAATACATGTGTCAATTGGTCATATGCCGCATATGACCACATCATAGAAAAATCACTGCTTCAAATCGCTAATCATATTACCTGGACAACAACAATTAAAGTTAACAATTTATTATACGGAAACTTTCCATATATCACGCAGCCGCCTAAAGCACTTTATTAGTTGTTGTTTAATAAAACAATATGATAGTCAAGGTGTGAGATGATTTTTGTCTTTCAGGAATGATAGGATACAGAAGAACTGTCTACTGTTGGCAGACGAAAGGTGTGAATGGTGAGTAGATGTCATGTTTCACTATCCTGTGGATGGGGGAGATTGTGTATGAAGCGCATCACTATTCAACTTAACTCATTGAAAAATAGTGAGCAGTAAAATGCGTTTCTTTTAGTTTTGTTGCTTATATATTGAACGTATCTTTTATAATGTATTGATTTTAAATTGTTTTCTTTCTTTGCTTTCGGCATCTGTTGTACTCCACGTTAGCCGTTTCCTGAAGAATTTTAAGGAGATGGTGTGAGGCTATCTCTGATTGGGAACTGACCGATTGCAGTGAGACACTGTGGTTACGAAATGCGGTGAGACTTTATAAAATGAAAAATCCACGCAATTGCGTGGATTTTAAAGTGTTTTTCGATTCTGCTGAGATTCAGTGAAACCTCATGAGACCACAATAACGATTTAGACGTTAAACAGGAAGTTCATGATATCGCCATCTTTGACGATATAGTCCTTACCTTCGGAACGCATCTTACCGGCTTCCTTGGCGCCCTGTTCGCCCTTATAGGTGATGAAGTCATCAAAGGCGATGGTTTGGGCGCGGATGAAGCCTTTCTCGAAGTCGGTATGGATCTTACCGGCCGCCTGCGGGGCGGTGGCGCCGACCGGGATGGTCCAGGCACGAACCTCTTTCACCCCGGCAGTGAAGTAGGTTTGCAGGTTCAGCAGCTTATAACCGGCGCGGATCACACGGTTCAAGCCCGGCTCTTCCAGACCCAGTTCGGCCATGAATTCGTCACGGTCGGCATCATCCAGTTCGGCGATGTCCGCTTCGACGGCGGCGCATACCGGCACCACGACGGAACCTTCTTGTTCGGCGATGGCGCGGACCTGATCCAGGAACGGGTTGTTTTCAAAGCCATCTTCGTTGACGTTGGCAATATACATGGTCGGTTTCAGCGTCAGGAAGCTCAGATACTTGATGGCCGCCTTCTCTTCGTCGCTCAGATCCAGCGCACGCAGCATGCCAGCCTGTTCCAGGTGCGGCAGGCATTTTTCCAGTGCGGACAGCTCCAGCTTGGCGTCTTTATCGCCGCCCTTGGCCTTCTTCTGCACGCGGTGGATGGCGCGCTCACAGGTATCCAGATCCGCCAGCGCCAACTCGGTGTTGATCACCTCGATGTCTTCAGCCGGATTGACTCGGCCGGAGACGTGTACGATGTTGTCGTTCTCAAAGCAACGTACCACGTGGCCGATGGCCTCGGTCTCACGAATGTTGGTCAGGAACTGGTTGCCCAGGCCTTCGCCTTTGGAGGCCCCTTTCACCAGGCCGGCGATGTCGACGAACTCCATGGTGGTCGGCAGGGTACGCTGGGGTTTCACGATCTCGGCCAGCTGATCCAGACGCGGATCGGGCATCGGCACCACGCCGGTGTTCGGCTCGATGGTACAGAACGGGAAGTTCGCGGCTTCGATCCCCGCTTTGGTCAGCGCATTGAACAGCGTAGATTTACCGACGTTAGGAAGGCCGACGATACCGCATTTAAAACCCATGTTTAATCACCTTAACTCATTGAATTTTTGGTGGTTAATACATTAGCCACCAAATAAACAGGAAAATTTTGCCCAATTATACACGCAACGCGTCATTTTCTCGACTTATCCGTCGGCGACGCGTGGCGTGGGCTACGCTGCTCGCTATCAGCGTGGCGTGGCCTTAAAGCCATTCTGGCGATTCATCGCCTTCTCCATCCCGTCGCGCATCAGTACCTCGGTACAGCGCAGCGCCTCGTCGATCGCCTCGTCGATTAATGGCTGCTCGCTCGCCAGCGGTTTACCCAGCACGAAGCCGACGACCTTACTCTTGTCGCCGGGATGGCCGATGCCGATACGCAGGCGATAGAAATTGGGATTGTTGCCCAGCTTGCTCTGTATATCCTTGAGGCCATTGTGGCCACCATTACCCCCGCCTAACTTCAGCTTCGCCACGCCGGGGGGCAGATCCAACTCATCGTGCGCCACCAGGATCTCATCCGGGGCGATACGGTAGAAGCCGGCTAGCGCGGAGACGGCCTTGCCGCTGAGGTTCATGAAGGTGGTGGGGACCAGTAGGCGTAGATCGTGCCCGGCCAGGTTGAGGCGGGCGGTATAGCCAAAGAATTTACTCTCGTCTTTCAGGGATTGGCCGTGGCGTTCGGCGAGGGCGTCAACGAACCAGGCACCGGCATTGTGGCGCGTTTGAGCATATTCCGCGCCAGGGTTGGCCAGGCCGACAATCAGTTTAATCGTCATCAGTACATTCGATCTTTGTGTGATAGACGCGGGAGCGCCCCGCGGCAAGTCGTGGATAAAAGAACCGCCGTAATTAGACCACACTTTGCCGCGGCTCACTACCTTGCCGCATCCGTGTCACCGCTGTCGGGAAACAATGATGAGCGGCGCTACTGACTGTGGGAGTTGACGACACACCCCGGACTCAATCATATCTGGTTGCAAAATGAAATAACTAATGGTTGCAAGGACAAAATGTGAACTGCACCCAATCAGGTAAATATTAAGTGACTATACTGTCACTAACGGGATAGGTTAGCGTCCCTGATAGGAGGCTAACCTAGCATCAGTGGATTTTATGGATACTGATACAGCGAAGGAGGAGACCAATGAAACGTAAAAGCTCGATGCTGCTTGGCAACATTCTGATGGGGCTGGGGCTTATTACCATGGTGGGCGGTGTCGGTTACTCCGTACTGGCTCAGTTACCCCAATTGGATTTACCTCAATACTTTTCACATGGTGCGGTGATGAGCATCTTCATCGGTGCGCTGTTATGGCTGGCGGGGGCGCGTGTTGGAGGTCGTGAGCGCGTCGCCGACCGCTATTGGTGGGTACGTCACTACGATAAACGCTGTACCCGTAAAACGCGTGAACGTCACTCTTAAAATAACGACGTGTCATACCGTTTGAGCGCCGCCGGGAAGGGCGGCGTTTTTTATGGTTTTTGCGCGTCGGCGTGGGACAGTCGTTGCACCTCGAACTCGGGATAGCTTTGCGAGCCCAGGTAACGGATGGCCACGATACCCTGATCGTAACCGGCGCTGGTGAGGTTATTCGGCAGATCGCGCGGTTGGCGCGTCAGGTTGATCTGGTAATGCCCATCGGCCTGCTGGACGATCTCTTGCCCGGTCAGGTAGGTGCGCGCGTTGCGGTAATCGGGCGTGATATAGTAAGGCGTATAGAATACGACGGAAATGTAGGTGGCATCGCGTGGCAGGGTGCCGCTGATGCGGATCACGCTGTCATCGTCGGGCAGGGTGACGTAGACGCCGTTGTAACGATTGTCTGTGGTGGGGTAGAGCGCGTCGGATAAGCGGCGATCGACCTCGACCTCCTGATTGCTGTTACGCACCTGTGCCATCTTCTCGGCAATATCCAATGAACTGAGTACCAGGCTACGGTAGAAGGCGTCGGCCAGGGCGACGCGTTGCCGCGCATCCGGGATGGGCGGCTGCGCCTCACCGCTCAGGCGCTGAATGCGGTAACGGGCGGGGTTATGCAGCTTCTGCTGTCCGTTTTGGTAATACTCACGGACGATGAGCATATAGTCCTCTGGGGTCGTGGTGATGCTATCCCCCTCACCGGTGAGAGGCTTGGGGCTGAGACGCAGCGTAAAGTTGCCCCGGCAGTCGATCTGCATCGTGTTCGATGAGCGATTTTGCTGAGCCAGGGCGATATTACGCCCGTCGCGCATGCCATACACCTGGAAGCCGACGTATTCGGCGGCGCCGAGGTTACCGGTGATGAGGTAGTCGCTGCGGCTATCGAACAGGGTGGAGTGATAGGTGGTCCAGGGGTTATCGCCGGCCACCTTGCGGGTTCCGCTCATCCAGTTGACGAAGTAGGGGTGACTGTCCGCCGCTTGGCGCAAGAAGATCGCCGAAGAGAGTGAGGCTGCGCTGCGTAGAAACTGTTGGCTGGCGGCGGCGTACGGCGCCGCCAGGCCCATGCGTTGATTAAACGCCGCCGTCTGCCCGGCCATATCTTTTTGGGGTAAGGGCGGGATCGTCGGCGTGCAGTTGGCCGTGGTGCTGAGCAGGCTAAGTAGGGGGGCACATAATAGTCTGAACATGATGGCATCCATTAACGCAGCAGAGAATGAATGGGCAGCCTAGCATAGTGCGGACGAATGTTGCCCGGATAGCCGCGTGACGTATAGCTTCGGTTTAATCTGTGGGGGAGACGCAGGGAGGGCGCGGAGAGAAAAAGATGCGGCGGGATCTACCCAACCCGCCGCGATGCTAACGCTAGAAACGAAAAACGGCGGATAAATCCGCCGTTTTTATTAGGCGCAAGCTATCAGTGTTCGAACATCGCCGAGATGGACTCTTCGTTGCTGATGCGGCGGATGGCCTCGGCCAACATGCCGGACAGCGTCAGACTGCGAACCTTGTCCAGTGCCTTGATTTCCGGCGCTAGCGGGATGGTGTCGCAGACCACGAACTCGTCGATGACGGAATTCTTGATGTTATCGATGGCGTTACCGGAGAAGATCGGGTGAGTGGCGTAGGCGAAGACACGCTTGGCACCGCGCTCTTTCAGCGCTTCAGCCGCCTTACACAGCGTACCGCCGGTGTCGATCATGTCGTCGACCAGGACGCAGTCACGATCCGCCACGTCACCGATGATGTGCATCACCTGAGAGACGTTGGCGCGCGGACGACGCTTGTCGATGATGGCCATATCGGTATCGTTCAGCAGCTTGGCGATGGCGCGAGCGCGCACCACACCGCCGATGTCCGGAGAAACCACGATCGGGTTTTCCAGCTTCTGCTGCAGCATGTCTTCCAGCAGGATCGGACTACCGAAGACGTTGTCTACCGGTACATCGAAGAAGCCTTGGATCTGTTCAGCGTGCAGGTCCACGGTCAGCACACGGTCAACCCCGACGCTGGACAGGAAGTCAGCGACGACCTTGGCGGTGATCGGCACACGCGCGGAGCGCACGCGACGATCCTGACGCGCGTAACCGAAGTAAGGGATGACCGCCGTGATGCGACCGGCAGAGGCGCGGCGCAGTGCGTCGACCATAACAACCAGCTCCATCAGGTTATCGTTGGTCGGGGCACAGGTGGACTGGATGATGAAAATATCACCACCGCGTACATTTTCATTGATTTGCACGCTCACTTCGCCGTCACTAAAACGGCCTACAGCGGCGTCGCCGAGGCTGGTGTACAAACGGTTGGCAATACGTTGTGCTAGTTCCGGGGTAGCGTTACCAGCAAAAAGCTTCATATCAGGCACGAGAAGAACCTCAGGCTTGCGTCCAGAGAAGTTGATAGTACGGCGCGTTAACGAGGAGTGGGCTGACGCGCCGCATTACCCTACAGGTATCGGTTTGAGTCACGGCAGACTCTGCATTCGTTCGGCGAACAAATGGCCGCGCAGCATGCAAAACGATTGTCAAACGCAGCGAGGTGCTTTAAACGTTAGTCGGTTGTGTGCATGGAGGCCAGCAGCTCGGAGCGGGCACGGTGCAACGGCGACGTATTGACGCCACGCGCCACGAATCCCTGCATCCACTCGGGGGCATTGCTTAACACCTGACGAGCCCTGCACTCGGTGTCGAATTCCGCAAACACGCAAGCGCCGGTCCCTGTCAGACGCGACGGCGCGTATTCTAACAGCCACGAAAGCGCCTGTTCAACCTCACGAAAACGTTTTCTTGCTATAGCCTCGCAATCGTTACTGTACGGTGTTACCAACAGTTCCGCCAAAGTTCTCACCGGAGAGTCTCTTTTCAATGCAGGATCGGCGAAGATCGCCGGAGTGGGGATGCTGATACCTGGATGTGCAACGAGATACCATTTTTCTTCAGGATGTGCTGGCTGTAACAATTCTCCAACACCTTGTGCAAAGGCGGCAACGCCATTAACAAATACGGGTACATCGGCGCCCAGCCGGAGGCCGATCTGTGCCAACTGATCGTCGCGCAATCCCGCTTGCCAGAGAGTATTGAGCGCCACGAGGGTCGAGGCGGCATCCGACGACCCGCCGCCTAGGCCGCCACCCATCGGCAGCACCTTCTCCAGGGCGATGTCGGCGCCGCAGTGAGCGAAGCGAGCGGGCAAGGCCGCGCGCAACGCCCGCGCCGCGCGTAGGATCAGGTTGTCCTCATCGGCGACGCCGTCGACGGGCGTCAGTAGGCGCAGTTGACCATCGTCGCGCGCCTGAATAGTGAGCGTGTCGCCGTAATCCAGAAACTGGAACAGGGTCTGCAACAGGTGGTAGCTGTCGGCGCGCCGTCCGGTGATGTATAAGAACAAGTTCAGCTTAGCCGGGGCCGGCCAATGGGTCTGTGCGTGGATCATGGCTGCAGCGTCCAGCTATCCATCTTCAACTTGATGCGTTGTTCCCCCTGGCTCAGCTCCAGCTGTGCCGGCAAGGGCGGGGTGACGCGGGTGTCGTAACGCAGGTAATCGACCTGCCAGCTCTGGCCAGCATGGCGGTAGGTTAACTGGCTGAGGCGTTGTGCGCTATCCAGGCGAACCTGCTGAGCCTGGCCGGGTAGCCCCAGCATCCATTGGCGTAAGTTATCTAATGGGATCTGCATTCCCGTCAGTTTTTCGATCATCACGGCGGCGTTATCGCTGACGTAGTGACGTCCTTGGTTGTCGGTGATCTGCGCCACACCGGGCCGCACGTTCAGTTCCAGCTCGGTACTCCCCAGCGGATTGGTTAACAATAAGCGGTAGTGCCCGGCAGCGGTCTGTTGCCAGAAGAATCGTGCATACACCTTTTGCTTATCGGAAAGATAGGCAAATGCCCCGCGTGTTTGATAGGCGGTGATATTTTCTACTTGTTGCTGGTGGGCTTTCCATTGCGGTGAGTCAATGTTACCGCCCGTGCCGGGTTGGGGCAGGGAACTACAGGCTGCGAGCAGCAAGCAGCTAACTGGCAGTAAACGCAGGAGATTTACCTTTTTCATCCTCGGATTCCATGGTGAAGGTTGTTGGTGGCTAACGCTAGCCTCCTTACCGGAGGGCGTCAATGGGGAGTGGTGGCTATCGATGAGGAAAAGGGTAAAAAAATGTCTGTCAGCGCACGCCATGCCGGGGTGCAGTGGCTTTTATTGCTTCGACGCATCAAGTAGAATGCTGCCATTACCACTAAACCCTAATGACGTCGGGACTACTAACGGTTTTTCATGAGTCTTCTTGCACTTGGAATCAATCATAAAACGGCACCGGTCTCCTTACGGGAGCGGGTAACGTTTTCTCCCGATACGTTGGATCGGGCCATTGAAAGTCTGCTGCGGCAGCCGTCGGTGCAGGCGGGAGTGGTGTTGTCTACCTGTAACCGGACCGAGCTGTACCTGAGCGTAGAGCAGCGGGCCGATCTCCGCCAACAGATCGTCGACTGGCTGTGCAGCTATCATCAACTGTCACCGGAAGAGGTGAGCGATAGCCTATATTGGCACCAAGATAACGAGGCCGTCAGCCATCTGATGCGCGTCGCCAGTGGCTTGGATTCGTTGGTGTTGGGCGAACCGCAAATCTTGGGGCAGGTCAAGAAAGCCTTCTCGGAATCTCAACGTGAGCAGGCGCTGTCTGCTGACCTGGAGCGTCTGTTTCAGAAGACTTTCTCTGTCGCCAAGCGGGTGCGTACCGAAACCGAAATCGGCGCCAGCGCCGTGTCGGTGGCGTTTGCCGCCTGTACCCTGGCGCGGCAGATCTTCGAATCCTTGGCTCGCCTGAATGTCTTGCTGGTCGGCGCCGGAGAGACCATCGAGCTGGTAGCGCGTCACCTGCACCAGCACCAGGTGCAGCATATGCTGATCGCCAACCGTACCCGCGAACGCGCCCAGACGCTGGCCTCAGAGGTTGGCGCCGAGGTGATCACCTTAGAGGCGATCGGCGAGCGTCTGGCCGAGGCTGACATCGTCATCAGTTCGACGGCGAGCCCGTTACCGATCATCGGTAAGGGGATGGTGGAGCGTGCCCTGAAGGCGCGGCGCAACCGTCCGATGTTGCTGGTGGATATCGCCGTGCCGCGCGACATCGAGCCGGAGGTCGGCGAGTTGGCGAACGCCTATCTGTATAGCGTGGATGATCTTCAGGCGATCATTCAGGGCAACATGGCCCAGCGTCAGGCGGCGGCGGTGCAGGCTGAGCATATCGTGCAGCAAGAGTGCGCCAATTTTATGGCCTGGCTGCGCGCGCAAGGTGCCGTCGAAACGATCCGCGAATACCGCGCTCAGGCCGATCAGCTGCGTGCCGAGGCCGAGTCCGAGGCGTTGGCCGCCCTGGCTCAAGGCGTCGATGCCGAGGCGGTGATCCGCCGTCTGGCCCATCGCCTGACCAATCGTCTTATCCATGCCCCGACCAAATCCCTCCAGCAAGCCGCCGGCAGCGGCGATGCGCAGCGTCTACAGGTACTGCGCGACAGTCTCGGACTGGACCACAATTAGTTTTGTTCTCTTCCTTTTTATTGATAGGTAAATAGCCACGCATGAAGCCTTCTATTGTTGCCAAACTAGAAGCATTACAAGAGCGCCATGAAGAAGTTCAGGCGCTGCTCGGTGATGCCGGAGTCATCGCCGAGCAGGATCGTTTTCGCGCGCTGTCGCGTGAATATGCCCAGTTGACCGATGTATCGCGCTGTTTTCTTGACTGGCGGCAGGCCCAAGATGATCTCGAGACGGCGGAGATGATGCTGGATGATCCTGAGATGCGTGAAATGGCGCAGGAGGAGATCAAGGAGACGCGCGAGCGCCTGAACGAGCTGGAGCAGCAGCTACAGATCTTGCTGCTGCCCAAGGATCCCGACGATGAGCGTAACTGTTTCCTCGAGGTGCGCGCCGGTACCGGTGGCGACGAGGCGGGTCTGTTCGCCGGCGATCTGTTCCGCATGTACAGCCGCTACGCCGAGGCGCGTCGTTGGCGCATCGAGGTGATGAGCGCCAGCGAGGGGGAGCACGGTGGTTATAAAGAGGTGATCGCCAAGGTCAGCGGCGAGGGGGCTTACGGGCGCCTCAAGTTCGAATCTGGCGGCCACCGCGTGCAGCGTGTCCCCGCGACGGAGTCGCAGGGGCGCATCCATACCTCGGCGTGTACCGTGGCGGTGATGCCAGAGGTGCCGGAGGCGGAGCTGCCGCAGATCAATCCGGCGGATCTACGCATCGATACCTACCGCTCTTCCGGGGCTGGGGGTCAGCACGTGAACACCACCGACTCGGCGATCCGTATTACCCACCTGCCGACCGGTATCGTGGTGGAGTGTCAGGATGAGCGCTCGCAGCATAAGAACAAAGCCAAGGCGATGTCGGTGTTGGGGGCGCGTATTCGTGCCGCCGAGATCGCCAAGCGTCAGCGGGAGGAGGCATCGACACGCCGTAACCTGCTGGGTAGCGGCGATCGCTCCGATCGCATTCGTACCTATAACTTCCCGCAAGGGCGGGTGACCGACCATCGTATTAACCTGACGCTCTACCGTCTGGACGAGGTGATGGAGGGTAAGCTGGATAGCCTGATCGAGCCTATCGTGCAGGAGTACCAGGCGGATCAGCTCAGCGCGCTGTCCGAGCAGGAATGATGCGTTACGACGATTGGTTGCGTCAGGCCATCGCTCGCCTGACGCCCGGTGACAGCCCACGGCGCGACGCCGAGATCTTGCTGGAGCATGTCAGCGGCAAGGGGCGTAGCTTTATCCTCGCCTTCGGCGAGACGCGGCTGACGGCGGCGCAGCTAGAACGGCTCGCGGCGTTGTTGGCGCGGCGTGAGCAGGGGGAGCCGGTGGCCTATCTGATCGGGCAACGTGAATTCTGGTCGCTAGCGCTCGAGGTCTCGCCGGCGACGCTGATCCCGCGTCCTGATACCGAGTGCCTGGTCGAGCAGGCGCTGCAACGTCTGCCCGCACGGCCGGCTCAGATCGTCGATCTCGGTACCGGCACCGGCGCCATCGCCTTGGCCTTGGCCAGCGAACGTCCCGACTGCCGGGTGAGTGCCGTCGAGTTCAATCCCGAGGCGGTGGCGTTGGCCCGCCGTAATGCCGAACGATTGGGGCTGGCGCGCGTCGAGATCTTGCAGGGGAGTTGGTTCGCCCCATTAGCCGGGCGTCGCTTCGATATGATCGTGGCCAATCCCCCCTACATCGATGCCGACGATGCGCACCTGAGCCTGGGCGACGTGCGTTTCGAACCGGCCAGTGCCCTGGTGGCCGCCGAGCAAGGGTTGGCGGATCTGCGCATTATCGCCAGTCAGGCGCCGCACTATCTGGCTGCGGAGGGCTGGTTACTGTTGGAGCATGGTTGGCAACAGGGGGCGGCGGTACGCGCCCTGTTGAACGATGTCGGCTTTAGCCGGGTCGAGAGTGTGCGCGATTATGGCGACAATGAGCGTGTCACGCTGGGTCAGTGGAGCGTTTAATGTCGAGATGGCCGCTTGCCGGATGCACCCGGCGTCATGAAGAAATAGGCGATGAACGGACTGCCGCTGAGTATGGAACCAATATGAGTGTAATGGCCGATTTTGCCTTCGATGAGATGACGCTGAGCGACGGCGTGCTGCAGATGCAACAGGGGGTTCGTCCCGATCTGGCCGTGGAGGAGGTACGCCACGCGTTGGATGCGTTGGCGGAACAGGCACAGACGGCACTGCAAGCGGTGAGCGACGAGACGTCGCGTCTGCAAGGTCTGCTGACGCTGTTCTTTGGCGAGTGGGGCTTTGGCGGCGTCGGCGGCGTTTATCGCCTCTCCGATGCGCTGTGGCTGGATAAGGTGCTGGCATGCCGTCAGGGGACGCCGGCCTCGCTGGGGGTGATCCTGCAACAGGTCGCCCAGCGTCTGGCGCTCCCCGTGCAGGCGGTTGTCTTTCCGACCCAGCTGCTGCTGCGCGCCGACTGGCCAGATGGCAGTACCTGGTTGATCAACCCGCTCAACGGCGAACGCTTGGAGCGTGCGCTGCTGGCGGTTTGGCTGAAGGGGCATTTGGGCATGCAGGCCGAGGTGAGCGACGAGGATCTGGCCGCCGCGGAGAACAGCCAGGTGGTACGCCGCCTGTTGGCGACGCTGAAGACGGCGTTGATGGAAGAGCAACAGATTGAGTTGGCGCTGAACGCGTGCGAGGCACTGCTGCAATTCGACCCCGAAGATCCCTACGAGATCCGCGATCGTGGGCTGATCTATGCCCGTCTAGAGTGCCCACACATCGCCTTATCCGATCTGAACTATTTCGTCGAGCAGTGCCCGGAGGATCCGGTGGCCGATGTGATCAAGCTACAGATCCACGCCATCGAAGCGTTTACGGTGGTCCTGCATTAAGCGGGTGGCGTGCCGCTGAATCAAGCGAGCCTGGCATGCCGATTCGATTTCTTTTTGCCTGCGCCGTGGCGGCGATTGGCGGCGGAGTATGGCATACTCTGTGCGTCCGCTGTTGGGTTAGCAGGTTTTTTCACAAATTAAAGGCGCAAGCATGAAACAGAAAGTTGTCAGCATTGGTGATATTCAGGTCGCTAACGATCTGCCGTTTGTTCTCTTCGGTGGGATGAATGTGCTGGAGTCGCGCGATCTGGCGATGCGCATCTGTGAGCACTACGTCACCGTCACCCAGAAGCTCGGGATCCCCTATGTCTTTAAGGCCTCTTTCGACAAGGCCAACCGTTCCTCCATCCACTCCTATCGTGGTCCTGGCTTGGAAGAGGGGATGAAGATCTTCCAGGAACTGAAGCAGACCTTTGGGGTGAAGATCATCACCGATGTGCATACGCCTGAGCAGGCACAGCCGGTGGCAGAGGTGGTGGACGTGATCCAGCTCCCGGCGTTTCTGGCCCGTCAGACCGATCTGGTCGAGGCGATGGCCAAAACCGGTGCGGTGATCAACGTGAAGAAGCCGCAATTCCTCAGCCCGGGTCAGATGGGTAACATCGTGGACAAGTTCCAGGAAGGCGGCAACGATCAGGTGATCCTATGCGATCGCGGCAGCAACTTCGGTTACGATAATCTGGTGGTCGACATGCTGGGCTTCGGCGTGATGAAGAATGTGAGCCATGGCGCGCCGGTGATCTTCGACGTCACGCACGCCTTACAGTGCCGTGACCCGTTCGGCGCCGCCTCGGGCGGTCGCCGCGCCCAGGTCGCCGAGTTGGCCCGCTCCGGCATGGCTATCGGTCTGGCTGGCCTGTTTATCGAGGCGCATCCGGATCCGGCACACGCCCTGTGTGACGGTCCTTCCGCGTTGCCGTTGGATAAGCTGGAGCCGTTCCTGGTACAGATGAAGGCCATCGACGATCTGGTGAAGAACTTCCCGCCGCTGGATACCGCCAACTAATCGTCTGAGCGCACGATATACGTCTTGTAGGGGGAGCTGAAGCTCCCCCTTTTTTTTTTATCCGTGTTCGCAGAATATCCCCTGTACGCGCCCGCCGGCGTCCAGGCAGGCATCCTGTATCAGGAAACGGTCGGCTCTGATACCGGCATAGAAGGCGGCGCACAGGGCGACAAGGGCTATTAGGGCTCTTTTCATCGCGTTCTCTCTCCGTGTGGGAGCGCGATCATAGTGGGGAGCGGGGCGGGGAGACAGAGAAAAATGGCGCCCGTTTGGGCGCCATTGCAGGAGCGGGCGGCGTTAGCGCTCCTCCTCCAGCGTGCGCAGGGCATCCGGCAGGGTGGCGTAGAATGCCAGGCGTCCATCGATCGGCGTCACGCGTGCGCGCGCCAACGTCTTCAGCGGCTGGAACGGCATATCGGTGACCAGCAGGCGTTTCCCCTGCGGTAGGGTATCGATAAAGCGCAGGAAGGCGTTCAGGCCGCCGGCGTCCAGTACCGGCACCGCATCCCACTGCATTACAACCGTCTGGTACTTGTCACCCATCGCCAGGATCTCATTGAAGATACGCTCGGCGGCGGCGAAGAACAGCGGGCCGCTGACGCGCAGCACCAGCACCCCACGCGCATCGTCATGGCTGACCTCGCTGATGCGGGTCATGCGCGCGATACGGCGCATAAACAGCAGTGAAGCCAGCACGATGCCAACGGTGATGGCGATCACCATATCGAACAGTACCGTCAACGACATGCATAGCAGCATGACGATGATGTCATCCTTCGGTGCTCGGCGCAGCAGGTAGACCACCTTATGCGCCTCGCTCATGTTCCACGCCACGATCAGCAGCAGGGAGGCCATCGCCGCCAGCGGCAGATAGGAGAGCCAGGGGGCCAGCACCAGCAGCGCCAGGATCACCAGTAGCGAATGGATCACCGCCGAGACGGGCGAGGTGGCGCCGGCGCGCACGTTGGCTGCCGAACGCGCGATGGCGGCGGTGGCGGTGATGCCACCGAAGAAGGGCGCGGCGATGTTGCCCAGCCCCTGGCCGATCAACTCACCGTTGGAGTGGTGTTTCTTCCCGGTCATGCCATCCAGCACCACGGCGCACAACAGCGATTCGATCGCGCCCAGCATCGCCATGGAGAAGGCCGCCGGCATCAATGCCGTCAGGTTATGCCAGCTCAGGGAGAGGGTGCTGCCATCGGTCGCGGGGAGTTTCCACGGCAATACGAACTGCGGCAGGATCGGCGGAATGCCCTGCCCGTGGCTGCCGTCGGCCAGGATATAGCTGAAACGGGAACCGATGGTCGCCACATCGTGACCGAATAGGGAGCAGATGCCCATCACCGCGCTCCCCGCCAGCAGTGCCGGCAGGTGGCCCGGTAGGCGTACGCCGAGCTTAGGCCACAGGATCAATACCGCCAGGGTGGTGGCGCCGATCAGGGTATCCGCCCAGTTGATGGTCGGCATGGCTTGGGCCAGCGCCGCCACCTTAAACAGATAGCTTTCGGGAACATGCTCCAGGTGTAAGCCAAAGAAGTCTTTGACTTGCATGGTGGCGATGGTGATGGCGATCCCGGAGGTGAAACCGAGGGTGACGGAGAGCGGGATGTACTCGATCAGGCGACCGAAGCGCGCCATCCCCATCAACAGCAGGAAGATCCCCGACATCAGCGTAGCCACCAACAGCCCGGAGAGGCCGAACTGTTGCGATACTGGATAGAGGATCACCACGAAAGCGGCGGTCGGGCCAGAGACGCTGTAGCGTGAACCGCCGGTCAGGGCGATGACGATACCGGCGACGGCCGAGGTGTATAGACCATACTGTGGCGGCACGCCGCTACCGATGGCTAATGCCATCGCCAACGGAATGGCGATGATGCCGACGGTAATACCGGCAATGAGATCCTTGGTGAAGCGCTGGAGTGAATAGGGATCACGCCAACAGGACTCAATCAGCGCGCTGAACGGCATAACGCCGCCAATTTTATGGGTTTTCATTATGCGATTAAACCAACTATAGAAAAATCAAAGAAAGGCGGGCCATAGGCGGTCCGTCGCGAAGAGGAGCAATACGATACGCCTTTAGTGAAGCGGAAATATAGATATATATCAAGTCAGACGAGTAAATTGTCGGCAGCGTAAAAAAAGCGGTTTCTTTACAGCGCCGTTGGGAGAGATGTCAGGCGGGGCCGGGGTTTGTCCCTTCCCGCCTGACGATGAAGAAAAAGGGTTTTGGCGATTAGGTTGACTTTGCCTGGCTAAGCCCGAGAAAGTTGCTAATAACCTCACTTACCAGCAGGTGATCCTCGCGCTGTGGCGCGCCAGAGACACTGACCGCGCCGACACAACCGCAGTTGGCGATACGGAGCGGGAAGCTTCCCCCCTGTACGGCGTAGTCGGCATTGCTCAAGCCATAGAATGCCTCCAGGGTCGTATTACGTAGCGCCAGACGCATTCCCATGGCATAGGAGCTACGATGAAAACGCAGTACCACGTTGCGCTTACGTCGGATCCACTCGGCATTGTCCGGCGAGGTACCCGGCATGGCGTAATGGAATAGCGTCTGATCGGCGAATTGGATATCGATGGTGACATGCAGCCCGCGCCGCTCGGCCTCCTGTCGGAGGGCGCACCCCAACTGCCAGGCGCTCTCATTGTTGAAGGTCGGAAACTGGAGGTGTTGCTCCTCGGCGTGCAGGCGTAATAGTTCTTCTTCACTGCTCATAGCGATGATCTCATTGTTGAACATGGTAGATAGACTATCGGCAATAATGGGGAGGTGGGCTAGCGACGGCGATCTGATTTTTCACTGAAAGTGGTGAAGAATGAGGAGAGAGGGAAATGCAAAAAGCCCGGCCATAGACCGGGCTTTTCAGAATCTGGCGGTGAGGAAGGGATTCGAACCCTTGATACGTTTTCACGTATACACACTTTCCAGGCGTGCTCCTTCAACCACTCGGACACCTCACCAAATTTTGCGCTGCGGCGTTGTACGCTGCAACGGGGCGCTACTATAGGGATCACGCCCCGGATGGTCAAGCAGATTTTTTCACGCCCTGTCCATCTGATGAATGCGTAGCCAATCTGGGGCGTTTATCGGCATGCTCTGCAGTCAGAGGCCGAGGCGGTAGTACACCTCGTTCCAGCGTAACTGCTGTTTTAGCTGCTCCAATTGGGTTTCTTGATCGATCAACACAAACTCGATGCCCATCAACTCGGCGAAACGCAGCGGGTACCTTATGCCCCAGAGCCGACTATAGGTGGCGTGGGCGCGGAGTGATGGATCTCGAATGAGGAGAGGCTTTTGCTATCATCGTGCTATTCCACGGTTGCGCGCTGCCGGGTGCGTTGGCTGACCTTGCCGGGTGAGGGGATACCCGTGGTGTTCATACACGGCCTGGGATGTGCCGCATCGTATGATTATCCTCGCGTGGTTTGCGATCCTCATTTTAGACGCAGAGCCGCGATTCTGATCGACTTGCCCGGCTATGGGTATAGCGATAAGCCGTGGGAGTATGGTTACACCATCGGGGAGCAGGCCCGGGTGGTTAACGAGGCCATTCAAGCTATCGGGTTGCGCGATTACTTCATCTATGGACATAGCATGGGGGGAAGCATCGCCATCGAGAGTGTCGCCGAGGCAGCGGCGGGGGTTCGCGGGCTGATCGTCTCTGAGCCGAATTTCCATCCTGGCGGCGGCCTGTTTAGTCAGAAAATCTATGCGAATAGCCAGCATGATTATATTGCATCGGGGCACTCGGCTTTCGTGGCGAGCGAGGATAGTGCCTGGGCGGGCAGCCTCGCGGTCGCCGCGCCGTGGGCGGTTTGGCGCTCGGCGGCTAGTCTGATCGCCGGAAACGCCTGGTTAGCACTCTTCCTGCGAATGACACGGCCAAGCGGGTTGATCTTCGGCGAGGCGTCGCTACCCGATGCGGATTTTTCACGGCTGCAATCCTTAGGGACGGCGTGTATTACCGTGGCGCAGTGCGGCCACGCGATGGCCTGGGAGAATCCGGCGGGCTTAGCCGCTGCGCTGAGCGCCTTCTGCGCCCGCCATGAATAAGCTGGATCCGCGGGCGTTGAGCGCGCGGAGCTTACCCTCTCTGGAAGACGATAGCGCCGGAGCGTCATCAGAGACTAAACCGCCCACTCGATTCGCTAACGAGCGAACCCGAGAGGTGGCCTCGCTCCCGGAGCGAGAGGGATAGTTTCCCACGACGTAACAGGCGAGAGCGTGGCCTTCGATGAGGCATCCAAGGCGGGGGGAAGGCTGAGCGAGAGGAAACGCGGCCGCTAGGTTGCTCAGCGCGAAAACGCAAAAAGCCCGGCCATAGGCCGGGCTTTCTAGAATCTGGCGGTGAGGAAGGGATTCGAACCCTTGATACGTTTTCACGTATACACACTTTCCAGGCGTGCTCCTTCAACCACTCGGACACCTCACCAAATTGTCGCCGCAACAGCGAGCCGTGTTGCGATGGGCGCTAATGTAGGGAAAAGCCGTGGCGACGTCAATACTCTTTTTTCGTAAAACCAACTGTTTAGCTAAACATTCAACAATTTGGCCAATTACGCCGCGAAATGCGGCGTAATTAAACGTGGCGAGGCTATTGGCCGTAACGCTGCTGCCAGGTCTTCTCTAAGGCTTCTTGCCAAGAGGGATGGGGTTCGGGTAGGGCGGGGAACAGCGTCGGGAGCTGGCCGAAGGCTTGGCGTTGGGCGGCGGGGAGGCGGGCCACATCCAGAATCGTGGGGTCGCCCCAGATACGGGCATTGGCCTTACGCGCTTGGGCGGCAGGTGACTGAAGGAAGTTGATGACCACCAGCGCGGCGTCCTTGGCGCGAGCATTGAAAGGGATCGCCAGGAAATGGACATTGCTTAGCGCGCCGGCCTTAAAGGCGTAGACCCGCGCATCGGGCGGCAGTTCACCCGCGGCGATGGCGGCAGGCGCCATGCCCGGGTTGAAGGTAATGGCCAGATCGAGGGCACCATCGTTAAACAGTTGCAGCTGCTGGGCATCGCTGGTGGGGAAGACACGTCCCTGGCGCCATAAATAGGGGTGAATCTGATCCAACCAGGCCCAGAGCGGCGCGCTGTCGCGCGCGAAGGTCTGGGCATCGACGGGTTTATCCAGTGGCAGGTTAGGACTCAGTTGCATCAGGATACTTTTTAGGAAGCTGCTACCGTGGAACTGTGGCGGGCGAGGGTAGGTCAGACGCCCTGGATGCTGGCGGGCATAAGCCAACAGCGCCTGCGGAGCGGCGGGGGGCGTGGGCAAGGTGGCGGCATCGTGGATCAACACTAATTGGCCGACGCCCCACGGCGCTTCGTAGCCATCGGTCGCGACGGTAAAGTCGTTGCGTACCGGCAGCGCCTGATTCACCCAGCGCCAGTTGGGCAACTGCTCGGCGAAGGGACCATACAACAGGCCATCGCGGCGCAACGCGTTAAAGTTTTTACCATTGACCCACAACAGATCGATGCTGCCCTGCTGGGTATTCCCTGCGGCCTTCTCCGCGCGGATACGACCGACGCTCTCGGCGATATCGCCCACTTTGACCTGCACGAGGGTGATGCCATAGCGTTGCTTCACCTGCTGGGCAGCCCAGCTTAGGTAATCATTCACCTGCGGGCTGCCGCCCCACGCATTGAAGTAGACCGTTTCACCGCGCGCGTGTTGGAGATGGCTCTCCCAGGTGGTTTCGCGGGGTTCGGCGGCATGGAGGTTCACGGTTAAGGCGAGGCACAGCGCCGCGGCGTTGCGCAGTAGAGTCAGGGGTCGCATCAGGGCACCTTATTCGGTCATGGCGTTAATACTCAAGCCGCTATTGTAGTCGCCGCGTGCTGTCACGCCTAGGCGTGTATGCATGAGATGTGATGCTCACAGTGAGCGCTAGAGCGTCATTTTCAGCATAAGATAGGGAAGTAATGTGAATAGTTACGCTTATAAACTGACTAAATAATAGCTAAATAGGCAATTAATTGAGATTATCGCTGGCCTTTTGGTCGTTTATCCCGCTAAATGAGAGTGCGGCCTAAACAAACGCTATGGACTAACAACAAAGGCCGACCGGCACAACACCGGGAAGTTCTCAGGATGAGTTGTGACTAGCCCCTTCGTTCGAGGAGAAAAGCGGTGAACGCTTCGACCACCCACTCTCATCAAGGCGCGGTACCATCGGGAACCGGCGCCCTATTCTTCATTCAGACGTTTGCCACCCTTGGCTTCGCCGTGCTCTATTCCACCCTGGTGCTGTATGCCACCAAGCGTCTCGGCTTTAGCGAGAGCCAAGCCAACGCCATGATGGGGATCTTCGGCGCCTTCAACTATGGTTTGCATCTGTTCGGTGGCTACTTAGGCGGACGCTGTCTGAGTAACCGTAACCTGTTTGTCCTGGGGATGGTGCTGCAGGTCATCGGTTGTTATCTGATCGCCGAACTGGGCGTCACCGGGCTGTATTGGGGGTTGGCGATGTTCCTGACCGGTAGCGGCCTGAATGTCACCTGTATCAACATGATGCTGACCCAACGCTTCGCGCCGGACGATAACCGCCGTGAGAGCGCGTTTTTGTGGAACTATGCCGGGATGAACCTGGGGTTCTTCATCGGTTTCTCCGTGGCGGGTTACTTCCAGTTGACGGAGAATTACCGGGCGTTGTTCCTGTTCGCCACCTTGGGTAATGCGGTGGCTATCTTGGTCACGCTGTCGCGCTGGCGTATTCTGGCCGACATCAATACCCCGTTACGCCATATTGGCGGTCGGGCGTTCTATGGCCGTATGCTGATTGGCTTGCTGATCTTGGTAGCGCTGGTTCCGGTGCTACGTATCCTGCTGACGCATGCCGGTTTCAGTAGTAGCTTCGTCATCTTGCTGGGTATTGTGGTCTTCGCCCTGCTGTGCGTGATGACGGCGCGCCATCGCCAAGAGGGAGAGCGTCGCCGCATGGTGGCCTACCTGATCTTGGCGCTGGGCTCCCTGGTATTCTGGTCGTTGTATCAATTGGCGCCGATGGGCCTAATGCTGTTCTCCGAACATAATATCGACTTGAATGTCTATGGCTGGCGCGTGGCACCACAGTGGATCCAGAACATCAATACCCTGGTGATCGTCATCGGGGGGCCGCTGATGGCCTGGCTCTTTAAATGGTTGCGTGAGCGTGGGATGCGCATCGACATTCCTTCCCAGTTTGCTGCCTCGTTGTTCTGTATGGGCTTGGGAATGTTGGTCTTGCCGTTGGGGATTTCGCTGGCCGGAGCGAATGGCTTGGTCGCCTTTAAATGGATCGCCATCAGCTATCTGCTGCAAAGTCTGGGCGAACTGCTGATCTCCCCCATCGGTTACGCGATGATCGGTAAGTTGGCGCCGGCGCGTCTGCAAGGCTTGATGATGGGCTGCTGGATGATGGTCACCGGGGTGGCCTCCGTGCTGGCGGGCTACGTCTCCGGGCTGATGCCGCAGAACAGTGGCAATACGCCGCTGGAGACGAACCCCGGTTATAGCTCGGTGTTTAATGCGCTGGGTTGGGGCTCGATCGTGACCGGCGTGATCCTGGTGTTGCTGGTGCCGTTGCTTCGGCGGCTGATCGCCCGTCAGGAGACGGCAAAAGCGGGTGCGGCGAGTCGCTGCGAGCAATGATAGGCGGCGCTAAGCAATAATGGCGCTCGGCGTTGACAGACGGCGGAGATCCTGACAAAAGGGTATTCGCCGTTTTTTTATCCGCTAACGGGTGGCAGCGATGCCGCCATCATCCCTCAGGAGGCCGATGTGGAGATCATCTATTACCATCCTTTTTTCGATGCTCAGACCTGGCTGGACGGCATGCGCCAGCGCTTGCCGCAGGCGCGCATCCGTCAGTGGCTGCCGGGCGATAACGCTCCGGCGGACTATGCTTTGGTTTGGCAGCCTCCCTATGAGATGTTAGCCGAACGCCAGGATCTGCGCGCCATCTTCGCCTTGGGCGCCGGCGTCGATGCCATTCTGTCGCAGGCGCGCGAACACCCCGGCATGCTGCCGGCGGGGATCCCATTGGTGCGCCTGGAAGATACGGGGATGGCGCAACAGATGGAGGAGTACGCGGTCACCGCGGTGATGCGCTACTTCCGGCGTTTCGACGAGTATGCGCAGCAACAGCGCCAGGGGATTTGGCGTTATCTGGTGCCGCATGAAGCCGAGACGTTCACCATCGGCGTGTTGGGGGCAGGGGTGTTGGGGGGACGTGTCGCGCGCCGCTTGGCCTCGTTTGGTTTACCGGTACGCTGCTGGAGCCGTGGGGTGAAAGATTATCCCCAGGTGCAGAGCTTCTACGGTAACGATCAGCTTGCGCCCTTCCTGCATGGCGTACAGTTACTGATCAACCTACTGCCAAATACGCCGCAGACGGTCGGGATCCTGAACGCGTCACTGTTCGCGCAGTTGAATGCCGGGGCCTATGTCATTAACCTGGCTCGCGGGGTGCATCTGGATGAGGACGCCTTGTTGGCGGCGCTCGACAGCGGTCAGGTGGCCGCGGCGACCCTGGACGTGTTCGCCCGCGAGCCCTTGCCGGGCGATCACCCCTTCTGGCAGCATCCACGCGTCACCTTGACGCCGCATATCGCCGCGATCACGCTGGCACCCGTGGCGATGGACTATATCGCCGATAATATCCGTGCCATCGAGGCCGGGCGTCATCCTGAAGGGGTGGTAGATATCGCCCGCGGCTATTGATCCGGCCACGCATCGGCTCCGCTCGGTGTGGGAACCTGCGGGCGCTCCGGCGGTAAGGTCGCGCAGTTTTTCCCGTGATGCTTGCTGATATACAGCCGATTGTCCGCCAGGGTTTGTAGCACCAGGCGCTCGCTGGCCTCGGCGCTGTCGCTGGCTCCGATGCTGAGGCAGGCGTGCCTACGCGCCGCCTCGGCCAGGAGCGTGTCACAGCATTGGGCTAGGGCACGACGATCCGTCACGTGTCGTTTATCGAGCAGGGCGGCGAAGACCTCTCCACCGAGTCGGTAGAAGCGCCATCCCTCTTGATACTGGGCGAAGAGGGCGGCGATTTGCGTCAGGCGCAACTCCTCCGCTTCGTGTGTGGCGAGTGAGTCGTCGCTAGAGGCGGTATCCAGTTCGAGTAACAGCAGGTAAAAGGGGTGCTTCTGGTACAGACGCTGCGCGATGTCGTAATCATACTTACGCCGGTTGTACAGCTTGGTTAAGGGATCGCGTAACAGTGCGTGGTTATCCAGCTCGACGCGCCGCTTCACCGCGTCGTTAAAGAAGAGGCCGTGCGTATGCGACGGCGTTTTGCCGGCTAAAAAGGTTTCTCGTTCCTGCTCGATCTCACGCTTGATCTTTTTGTAGAAATAACGCAAGAAAAATATTGCACAGCTAAATGACAAAATAAAATAGAGCAGGTTAAAACCGATCAGTTTTAACAGATAGGCGGCGGGAATATATCCTACCAGGGTCGCCTGTTTACCATTTAACAACGCATTTTGTTGGCTAACCTTTATTTCAAACGGGCGGCTGGTATGGAGATTATCACCACGGATGCTATCGGGCAGTTGTGTCGGCGCATTGGCTGAACGGGCGATCAATCTATTCTCTTGGTCGAAGACATAGAGATAAATGGGGGTGGTAGCACTGTGTTCATCCAGTACCTTTTCCAGACCATTAATATCCAGTAGAAAGAGTAATACCTTTCCCGCCTGGGTGGTATATTTCAGATAGGGGAGTACGGTCTCGCCGCGATCGAGGTGGCCGTACCAATAAGGCTGAGGGTGGACGCGTAACTGGGCGATGAGCGCCAGCTTCTTGTCGTGAGAGAGTCGATCTTGCGCGTCCTGATCCAAGAGGCGCAGGTGTGTGCCATCCAGCCAATAGACGCTACTGCCCCAATGTAGATCGCGCGCAACGCTAAACAGATCCATATCTTGGTCGGCTCTTTTTGTGACGTACTCGATAATTTTACTGCGTCGCTGAATATTCCGATTATCATTATCCAGTTGACTTTTTGAAATGCCATTCACGATCGCCGAGGTCACCAGGCGCATATTTTGCCATTCGCGCGCACTGCTATAAACGACTAAGGCGGCGGTGCTGATAAATAAGATAACGAAAAGGCCTGCAACGGCTCTACGCAACGTTCTTTCGAGAATCATAGCGGCAACTCCCAATTAAAACCAGTGGGCCTGAAATAGAACGTCGCTACACGGTTACGCTACCGTTAGCAGTGAATACGCTATAGATAGTGGCATCATAAAACAAAGCGATAATATAAACAATGTGGCAAACAATGGGTTTAAGCGTTGTACTAATAGGCGAAAAGAGGCACGAGGCGCGGGGGAGTGAGGGGCAGGGTATGAATCATGGCGCATTTTTTGTTACCGTAGACAGGTGATTTTGCCAGCGCGCGCGAGCGGCGCGCGGACACCCAGCAAGGAGAGATGATGTATCCCGTCGATTTACACATGCATACCGTCGCCAGCACCCATGCCTATAGCACGCTGCACGACTATATCGCCCAGGCGGCGGCACGTGGGCTACGGCTCTTCGCCATCACCGATCATGGCCCGGAGATGGCCGATGCCCCCCATTCCTGGCATTTTATGAATATGCGCGTTTGGCCACGCTGTGTCGATGGTGTTGGCATTCTGCGAGGGATCGAAGCCAACATCAAAAATGAACGTGGTGAGATCGACTGTCCGGGACGCATGTGGACGGAGATGGATCTGGTGATCGCCGGTTTTCATGAGCCGGTACTCGCCCCGCAGGATCGGGACTACCATACCAGCGCGTTATTGGCGCTGATGGCGCGCGGCGAGGTGGATATCGTCTCTCATCCCGGCAATCATAAATATCCGATAGACATTCCCGCCGTCGCTCAGGCGGCGGCACGCTATGAGGTGGCGCTGGAGTTGAATAACTCCTCTTTTATCCATTCGCGTGTCGGGAGCGCCGACAACTGCCGCGCCATTGCGGCGGCGGTGCGCGATGCCGGTGGTTGGCTGTCACTGGGCTCCGATGCCCATATCGCCTTCGATATGGGGAACTTTAGCCACTGTATCTCGATCCTGAATGAGGTAAACTTCCCGCCGGAGCGGGTATTGAATGCCTCCGCGCGGCGTGTGCTCGACTTTTTACAGCGTCGAGGCCATCGCGCTATCCCCGAGTTTGCCGCGTGGTAACTCTCTAAATTTGTGACATTGTCACTTTGAACGATCGATTGCAGGAACGGATATGAACGAGTTTTCCATGGTATGTCGTCTGCTGGGTTCGCTGTTCGCCCGCCAGCCACAGGATCCCCTGTTGGATCCGCTGTTTACCCTGTTGCAGCAGAATCGTCTGGCGCAGCACTGGCCGTTGGAGCAGGAGGCATTGTTGACGCGTCTCCAGGCGGCGGCCACCGATCGTCAGGCATTGGCTCAGGATTATCAGGCGCTGTTCGGTGCGGATGGAGCGGTAGCGACTCAGCGCAGCGCCTATGTGGAGGGGGCCTGTGAGCAGCAGGTGCGTGATTTCCTGCTACAGCGCGGCATGCCGTTGGGAAGCGGCGCGGCGGACAGTTTCGCCCAGTTGCTGCTGGCGGCTTCCTGGTTGGAAGATCAGGCGCAGAGCGATGAACTGCTGGCGCAGGCCAGCCTGTTCGATAGCTATCTGATGCCCTGGGCCGGGGCGTTTTTAGGCAAGGTTGAAGCGCATGCGCGCACGCCATTCTATCGTACGCTGGCGGAGCTGGCGCGTGAGGTGTTGCAGGCGCTGCGTGACGATCTGGCGGAGGATGAGGACGTCGCTGACGAGGCGGGCGACGCCTAAACACCGTACCGATCTTACCGACGACAACGGCGCCCAAGGGCGCCGTTGTCATGATAGCCTGGCGATGCGGCGTGACGATCACTCCGTCAACGGGATCACCAGCTCGCCGGGTTTGACTTCGAGTCCCTTGGCCAGTTTACGCGCGATGGCCTCGGCATTGCTCTTCTCCGGGTTGAGCACGTAGGCCGGCTCCTGGTCGAAGTAGGTCCGCAGCGACTGGTTTAGATAGGGGGCCAGCACCTTCATGATGGTCTCCATCTTCTGCGGTTGCACCTGGTAATCCACCAGCGTCAGATCGCGTAGGTAGATAGCCCCCTGTTCACGCTGATAGACCGGTTTGGCGCGCAAGGTTAGCGTCAACTCGCTCTGCTGGGGGCCGAGGATCGAGCTGATGGCGACGTTGGCATGGCCACTCAGGGTGATGGTGTTCGGCTCGCTACGCCCGATTTGGCTGCTGAGTTGGCTGAGGGTGATACGGGCATCCACCAAGCCGGGAACCCCGATCTGTTTTTCAAACTGGCTGTGTTTCTCCAGGTAGCTGTTAATCTGCTGCTCGCTGATGCTGTAACTGGTCAGCTTATTACAGGCGCTCAACAAGAGACCGGCCGCCAACAGGGCGGCGGTGAACCATAGTTTTTTCATTAATCAAGCCTCGGCGGCGGGAACAACCCGCAGGAAAAAATGCATTGTGACACAGCGCGCGCGGGGGAAAAACCCGTGCCTGGAGAGGCGTATCATGCGCTAACTCCATGACAGCATACACCTTATGGCGCACGACGGGGATCGGATAAGGCCGAATCCCCGCCGCCGGGGTCAGCTGGAGCGCGGCTGACGGACCGCACAGGGCGCACGTAGGCTAAACTGCCAATACAGTATCGCTAAGGTCAATAGGCCGATCAGGCCGAGCAAGGCCCACGGCAGCTCGGGCATGGCGAAGGAGCGCCCGAGGTCATACATCCAACCGCCACCGGTATAACCCAGGGCGCCCCCCAGCGCCAGACCCAGACGACTGAAGCCCATGTAGCTGCCCCGCGCCCGCGCGTCGGCCAGCGAGGCGCTCAGGGTTTCCCGCGCCGGCTCGGCGATGATCGAACCGAGATAGAAGCAGCAGATCAGGGCGAACAGCGACGGGAGTGAGCCGCTGAGACCCACCGGGAACAGACTTAGGGTCATCAGTAGCAGACCAAACATCAGGCGCTGCTCCAACCGGAAGCGCTTCTCGCTCCAGCGGGCGATGGGATAGAGCAGCGTCAGCGATAGCGCCGCCTCGATGGCGTACATCCATTTAACGGCGCTTGGTCCACCGGCGATATCGTTGACGACGATCGGCAGCATCAACATCACTTGCACCGCTAACACGTAGTAGCCGGTCAGGGTGAGCACATAGGTGAGGAAGCGGCGATCGCGGATCACGCGTAGCATCCCTTCGCCGACCGGCGCACGGACCGTCGATAGGCGATAGGCGGGGAGCAGCCACGCGTTCCAGGCGGCGGCCAGTACGAAGATCAATGCGCCGGTCCAGCAGACATAGTGGAAGTCATAGGCCAATAGCCAGCTACCGATCAGCGCGCCGACCACCGCGCCGGCGCTATCTTGCATCATCAGCAACGAGTAGAAGCGCCCACGCTCATGGGGACGAGTCAGCTTGATCACCAAGGCCGTTCGCGGGGGATCGAACAACGTACCGCCGAGGGCGGAGAGGGCGCAGGAGGCCCATAGGATCCACGGCTCACTGGCGACCGCCATCGTGGCGAAGCCGGCGGCGCGTAGCAACATGCCGATGACGATCATCGGCTTAGCGCCGACGCGATCGGCGATGGCGCCGCCGAAAATGCCGAGCCCCTGTTGTAGCAGCTGACGGAGGCCGAGGGCGATACCGACCATCAGTGCCGCCCAACCTAATTGGTCGACAAAGCGGATAGAGATTAACGGGAATACAACAAAGAAACCGAGCACGACCAGTAGGTTATCGATCAGCAGAAAGTATTTTCCCGATCGCCTGGCCTGTAATACCAGCGACATGTTCCACCATTAAGCGTAAGCGCAAGTAAGAAATTGATACCGAGCGGTACTATTTTCGCCCGTTCTGGGCACTAATGACAGAGGAAGTCATAGAATGGCTGAATAAACAGTAAATTGTATTGTGGATTCAGAAAATTTTGGCATATAGCGTTAACTAGCCAGCAGAACCGAGAGAAATTGCTGACGGGGCGGCGCGTTTGGACATTATAACATCAGTCAATGACTTACCGCCGGAAGAGGGAGAGGTTATAGTAATCAGTAACAGCGTTCGCGGGCCACGCGCGGTGCGGCGCTATTCGATGAGGGCAACGCATACGGAGGGATGCATGTTTGGCTATGGCAACACGGGCCCTAAGGTCCACCTGACCACGGATCGGTTAGTCGTTCGTTTGGTAAGCGAGCGCGATGCCCACCGACTGGCGGATTACTACGCGGAAAATCGAGACTTCTTGCGTCCTTGGGAGCCGATACGCGATGAAAGCCACTGTTATCCTTCTGGTTGGCAGGCGCGCTTGTCGATGATCCGTGAACTCCAGAAGCAGGGTAGCGCCTTCTATTTTATTTTGCTGGGGCAAGATGAGCAGGAGGTGCGTGGGGTCGCCAACTTCAGCAACGTGCTGCGCGGCGCCTTTCATGCCTGTTTCCTCGGTTACTCTGTCGCGGCCAAGTGGCAGGGGCAGGGGATGATGTATGAGGGGTTGCAGTCGGCGATCCGTTATATGCAACGCCAGCAACGCATGCATCGCATTATGGCCAACTACATGCCCCATAATCAGCGCAGCGGCGCGCTACTGCAGCGCCTCGGCTTTGAAAAAGAGGGCTATGCTAAAAACTATTTATTAATCAATGGGAAGTGGCAGGATCACGTGCTGACCGCCTTGACTACCCCCGATTGGACGCCGGGGCGCTGATGCGGCCCCATGGCCGGGTTTACCAGGAGATAACCGCAGATGATTAAACATATTCTTTCCCCGATCGAGGCACGCGTCATCGGCTGCTTCCTTGAGAAGCAGGTCACGACGCCGGAACAGTATCCGTTATCGCTTAATGCCCTGACCACCGCCTGCAACCAGAAGACCAATCGAGAGCCGGTATTGGATCTGAGCGAAAGCGAGGTGCAGAACGCCCTGGATCTGTTGGTACGTAAGCATCAGATCCGTAGCATCAACGCCCCGGGCAGTCGCGTGGTGAAGTATGAACACCGCTTCTGCAACTCCGAGTTTGGCGATCTGCGCTTCAGCCCGGCGGAGGTCGCGCTGATCTGCTGCCTGTTACTGCGTGGTCCACAGACACCGGGAGAGCTGCGTACCCGTAGCAACCGGCTGTATGCCTTCGCCGATGTCAATGAGGCGGAGCAGGCGCTGAACCGCCTGGCGGAGCGTGAAGATGGCCCCTTCGTCGTGCGTCTGGCGCGTGAGCCGGGACGGCGAGAGAGTCGCTACGCGCATCTCTTCTGCGGCGAGGCGGCGATCGGGGCGGAGAGCGCCGCGGCAGATACAGCGAGCGCGGCGGTGGAGACGGATGAATTGAGCGCACGAGTCACGGCGCTGGAGGCGGAGGTCGCCGACTTGAAACGGCGTTTGGCGAGCCTGTTGTCCGACGAATAAACGGCGCGGGGCCCCGTCGTGGCCCCAGCCCTCCTCCCACTGCGCAATATCGCGCCTAGCGTCTGAAATCCGAGCCTTTTGTTACATCCTGCACTGGCTATTCGTTCGGGGATAAGTAGACTAGTTGGCCTATTTCCACCCCGCCAGCGATGGACGGCGGGGCCGCAACCCTGACGATGAACCGATGAATCTACTTAAATCACTGGCTGCGGTCAGCTCGATGACCATGTTTTCGCGCGTGTTGGGCTTCGCCCGCGACGCGCTGGTAGCAAGGATCTTTGGTGCCGGGATGGCGACCGATGCCTTCTTTGTCGCCTTTAAACTGCCTAACCTTTTGCGGCGTATCTTCGCCGAGGGCGCCTTCTCTCAGGCATTCGTGCCGATTCTTGCGGAGTATAAGAACCAACAGGGCGAGGAGGCGACGCGTACCTTCGTCGCCTATGTCAGCGGCCTGTTGACCCTGATCTTGGCGCTGGTGACCGTGGCGGGGATGGTGGCCGCCCCCTGGGTCATCTATGCCACCGCTCCCGGCTTCGCCGATACGCCGGATAAGTTTGCGCTGACCAGTGCGCTGCTGCGCATTACCTTTCCCTATATTCTGTTGATCTCGCTGGCTTCGATGGCCGGCGCGGTGCTGAATACCTGGAACCGCTTCTCGGTACCGGCCTTTGCCCCGACGTTGCTTAACGTCAGCATGATCGGTTTCTCGCTGTTCGCCGCGCCCTATTTCCATCCGCCGGTGTTGGCGCTGGCGTGGGCGGTGCTGGTGGGGGGCGTCTTGCAACTGGGTTATCAGTTGCCGCATTTGAAGAAGATCGGCATGTTGGTCTTGCCGCGCATCAATCTGCACGATCGGGGTGTCTGGCGAGTGCTTAAGCTGATGGGGCCGGCGATCGTTGGGGTCTCCGTGAGCCAGATATCCCTGATCATCAATACCATCTTCGCCTCTTTTTTGGTCTCCGGCTCGGTCTCCTGGATGTATTACGCCGACCGGCTGATGGAGTTGCCCTCGGGTGTCCTCGGGGTTGCGCTGGGAACGATCCTGCTGCCCTCGCTGGCGAAGAGCTTCTCCTCGGGGCGGCTGGACGACTATAACCGCCTGCTCGACTGGGGGCTGCGCCTCTGTTTCCTGCTGGCCTTACCCTGTGCCGTGGCGCTCGGCGTGATCGCTAAGCCGTTGACGGTGGCGCTATTCCAATACGGTAAATTCAACGCCTTTGATGCGGCGATGACGCAGCGTGCCTTGGTCGCCTATTCGGTGGGATTACTGGGGATCATCATGGTCAAGATCTTGGCACCGGGTTTTTACTCACGCCAGGACATCAAGACACCGGTCAAGATCGCCATCGTGACGCTGATCCTGACCCAAGTGATGAACCTGATCTTTATCGGTCCGTTGAAGCACGCCGGGCTCTCGCTCTCTATCGGCTTGGCCGCCTGCCTCAATGCCGGTTTGCTCTACTGGCAGCTGCGCCGTCAGAAGTTGTTCACGCCGTTAGCCGGTTGGTTGGGCTTCCTGTTGAAGCTGTTGGCGGCGGTGTTGGTGATGGCGGCCGTCTTGGTCGGCATGATGTGGTGGATGCCCGCCTGGGATGTCGGCGGCATGCCTTATCGCCTGTTGCGGCTGATGGGGCTGGTGATCGCCGGTGCCGCCAGCTACTTTGCGGTATTGGCGCTACTGGGTTTCCGCCTGCGCGATTTTACCCGTAGCGCGGTGTTATAACGCCTATCCGCGCTCGGCATTCCCTCAGCGCGTCACGCGCGCCACGGCGGCGCTAGGTTCGGTGCGCGCCGACTCCCCGGCATTGCCGGGGATTTTTTTTCCCCGCATCGTTCATCGGATCACGGCGCGACCTTGGCGATGGTGTCGCGCGGCACAGACTCACCCTGCCAGGCGTGATCTGCCCCGCTGGCGTCGGCGGCGGATCGCTTTGCCCGCTCGGCTCGGTCGGGGGCGGTATCGGGAGGCGGCGATCGGCCTAAACCGCCATGCCCGGACGCCGGGCGGCGAATAAAAAAGCCACCGGCTAGACAGCGGGTGGCTTGCGATGCGGCATATGCCTGGGCGGTTACATACGCTCGACGGTCTTGATACCCAGGGTATCCAGGCCGGTTTTCAGCGTGCGTGCCGTTAAGGCGGCCAGCTTCAGGCGGCTGGCGCGGACGTGCTCGTCGTCGGCGTTGAGGATCGGACAGGCTTCGTAGAAGCTGGAGAACAACCCGGCGACCTCATACAGGTAAGCGCACATGACGTGCGGGGTGCCTTCGCGCGCCACCGTCAGGATGGTCTCCTCAAACTGCATCAGGCGAGTCGCCAGCGCCTTCTCACGCTCCTCTGTCAGGATGACGGCACCGCTGAGGCTGTTCTCATCGATACCCGCGCGTTTGAAGATGGAGGCCACACGGGTGTAGGCATACTGCATATAGGGGGCGGTATTGCCCTCGAAGGCCAGCATATTGTCCCAGTCGAAGATATAGTCGGTGGTGCGGTTCTTGGAGAGATCCGCATACTTGACTGCGCCGATACCGACCACTTCCACCAGCTCTTTCAGCTCGTCGCCACTCAGCTCGGGGTTCTTGTCGGCGATCAGCTTGGCGGCGCGCTCGGTGGCTTCATCCAGCAGATCGGCCAGCTTGATGGTGCCGCCGGCGCGGGTCTTGAACGGTTTACCGTCCTTGCCCAACATCATGCCGAACATGTGGTGCTCCAGACTGACGGATTCCGGGACATAACCCGCCTTGCGCACGATGGCCCAGGCTTGCATCAGATGCTGATGCTGGCGTGAGTCGATATAGTAGAGGATACGATTGGCGCCGAGTGTCTCGTAGCGATATTTGGCGCAGGCGATGTCGGTGGTGGTGTACAGGTAGCCGCCGTCCTTCTTCTGGACGATGACCCCCATCGGCTCACCTTCTTTATTCTTGAACTCGTCGAGGAACACCACGGTGGCGCCTTCGCTCTCCGTCGCCAGCCCTTTGGCCTTCAGATCGGCCACGATGCCCGGCAGCATCGGGTTGTACAGGCTCTCGCCCATCACATCGTCATCGGTCAGGGTGACGTTCAGACGATCGTAGTTGCGCTGGTTCTGGCGCATGGTGATGTCGACCAGCTTACGCCACATCTCACGGCAGTATTCGTCACCGCCCTGCAGCTTGACCACGTAACCGCGTGCGCGTTCGGCGAAGGCGGCGTCCTCATCATAGTGCTTCTTGGCTTCACGGTAGAAGGCTTCCAGATCGGCCAGGGCCATCTCGCCAGCCTGACTTTCGCTTTGCACCCTTTCCAGATAGGCGATCAGCATGCCGAACTGGGTACCCCAGTCGCCGACATGGTTGGCACGAATGACGTTATGACCGAGGAACTCCAGGGTGCGTACCGCGGCATCGCCGATGATGGTGGAACGCAGATGACCGACGTGCATCTCTTTGGCGACGTTTGGGGCAGAGTAGTCCACGACGATGGTCTGCGGCGCGACGCGAGCGACGCCCAGGCGTGGATCCGCCAGTGCGGCATCGACCTGGTCAGCCAGCCAGGCGGCGTCGAGGAAGATATTGATGAAACCCGGGCCGGCAATCTCTACCTTGCTGGCGATCCCATCCAGGGCCAGATTGGCCACCACCTGCTCGGCGAGTTGGCGTGGAGGCATAGCCATTTTTTTCGCCGCCGCCATGATGCCATTGGCCTGATAGTCGCCGAACTGGACTTTGGCGGAAGGACGAACCAGGGCCTCGCTGTCGGCCGGCGCACCGGCTGCAACCAGCGCCTGAGTGACTTTATCTGAAATAAGTGCCTGAATATTCACAGGGTTACCTTAAGCTGTTCGCACCGGTCGCCGTGGGCGCCGGCATCGTGAATGTGAAAACCGAATCCTAACCGCCGAATGATATGATGCGACGGAAAACAGCCGGCCATTATAGGTGAAATCACTACTGCCGTCAGCACCTGTGCGCCTTTCCCTGTGGGGGCACGCGTGGGGGATGGATGTGGCGCGCGCGGCGCGGTAGAGTACGCGCCTCGGTTTTGGCGTCGCCGTCAGGGGCGATGCACCTATCATCACGGGAGAGGGCATGAATAACTTAGCCGATATCGACGAGCTACAGGAGTTAGCGGCGGATCTGACGCGTTTCGAAGCGGCATTAACGGCGCTGGCGGACTCACTGTCGCTGGATCTGGCACGTTTCACGGCGGATCACATCTCGCTGCGTTGCAACGAACGGGAGACCGCCGAGCGCTGGCGGCGTGGCTTCCTGCGTTGCGCCACGTTGCTGGCCGAGAATCCGATCAATGGCCGCCCGATCTGTCTATTCGATCTGGCGCAACCGCTACGCGTCGGGCCTTGGTCGATAGACTGTGTCGAGCTGCCGTATCCGGGGGCGAAGCGCTACCCGCATCAGGGCTGGCAGCATGTGGAGCTGGTCTTGGCGGGCGATCCGGCCACGCTGCATAGCCGTGCCCTGGCATTGCTGCCGGATGAGGGGTTGCTCGCGCCGGGGATCAGCCTCACCTTTAGCCACCCGCAGGGCGAAGGCGAGCGTTTGCCCAATCCGACGCTCGCCGTCGGTGATCGGCTGACGACGATCAAGTTTCACCCCTATACCTTGCGGGCGATCGTCGCCAGCGAGCGCGCCTAACCTAGAGCGTGGCGATGGCCTGCGCCATACGATCCAGCGCCTGATCGAGCAGGGCGCGCCGACAGCCGAAGTTGAGGCGCACGAAGCGTGGCGCGCCGAAGTCGGCCCCGTCGGAGAGCCCGACCCCCGCGCGCTCGAAGAACGCCTGCGGTTGCTCGACGGGCAGGGCGCTGGCATCGATCCAGGCCAGGTAGCTCCCCTCGACGCTGACGGTACGTAGCCCCGGCATGGCGTTGATGCGCGCGCTAAGGTGATCGCGATTGGCGCGCAGATAGTCCAACTGTGCATCCAGCCAGGGTTGGCCGTGGCGATAGGCGGCCTCAGCGGCGACGAAGGCCAGGATATCGACTTGCGGGACGATGCCGGTACGTGCCGCGATAAAGCGGCTACGCAGCTGGGCATCGGGGATGATGGCGACGGAGGCGCCGAGGCCGGCAATGTTAAAGGTCTTGGAGGGCGCCATCAGCGTCACGCTGCGCCGTTCGGCATCGGAACTCAGCGCGGCGATCGGCGTGTGGCGTACGCCCGGCTCCAGCAGGAGATCGCAGTGGATCTCGTCGGAACAGATCAGCAGGTCGTGGCGTTGGGCGAAGGCTAACTGTGCCGCCAACTCCTCGCGCCGGTAGACCGTTCCCCCTGGGTTCTGTGGGTTACACAGCATCAATAGCCGTTCCTGTCCGCTCATTCCCGCCTCGGCCGCCGCCAGATCGACCACCCAACGCCCGTCACGCAAGGTGAGTGGCATCGCCGTCTGGCTACGCCCGGCTAGGTGGGCCGACTTCATGAAAGGGGGGTAGATAGGGTGAGGGGCCAAGGTGCCTTGATCCGCGGCGGTCAGGGCGCGCACCGTGAGGTTAAGACCACAGACTAATCCCGGCAGGAACACCAGCCAGTCGGGTTGGATGGTCCACTGATAACGTTGCGCCATGCGCTCGACAAACAGGGCGATCAGCGACGCGGGCGGCGCGCCGTAGCCGAATACGCCGTGCGCCACCCGCTGTTGCAAGGCCTCGATGACGGCCGGTGGCGAGCGGAAGTCGGTATCGGCGACCCACAGTGGAATTGTGTCCTGTCCCGCATATTTGCCCCATTTCTCGCTGTCACTGTGACGGCGGTCGATCACTTCATCGAAATTAAATGTCATCACTATTATCCTTTAGTAGGCTAATTGCATCCTTCAGGCTGCAACCGGTTACTTTTCTGTTGCGCCATGATCTTGCCAGTCGGCTGTGTGCGTCGGGTGGCGAATTTATCATCACGCGCATGGGGGAAAAACTCAAACGCTATAGGGAACAGACTAGGCGAGGCGTGGGGTGATCCTCAATATTGGCTGCATGGGTATGAGTATTTTTCATCTCGGCGCCCTTTTGGCTGTTGATTCGGAGGTTGGAATGGTGAAGTTAGAAGTCTGTTGCTACTCGTTGGCGTGTGCCGAGGCCGCTCAGGCGGCGGGGGCCGATCGTATCGAGCTGTGTGCCAGTCAGCAGGATGGGGGGATCACCCCCAGTTACGGCACCTTGGTGGGGTGCCGTGAGCAGGTGAGCATCCCGGTGCATCCGATCATTCGTCCACGCGGCGGCGATTTTTGCTATAGCGATAGCGAGTTTGCCTTGATGAAGCGTGATCTGGCGTTGGTACGCGATCTGGGGTTTCCCGGTGCGGTGATCGGCTTATTGGATGAAGAGGGGCATATCGATCTGCATCGTATGCGCCAGCTCATGACGCTGGCCGGGCCGATGGCCATCACCTTTCACCGAGCCTTCGACATGTGTGCCAATCCGATGTTGGCCTTGGCGCAGCTAACCGATTTAGGGGTGGCGCGTATCTTGACGTCGGGTCAACAACAGAGCGCCGAAGCGGGTTTGCCGCTGTTGCGTCAGTTGCATCAAGCCAGCCAGGGGCCGTTGATCATGGCCGGAGCCGGGGTACGCCTGTCCAACTTGCATAAGTTCGTGGAGATCGGCCTGCATGAGGTGCATACCTCGGCGGGTCATTGCGTGCCGTCGACGATGCGTTATCGCAAGGCGGGCGTGAGTATGAGCCATGCAGAGAACGACGAATTTTGCCACTATTGCGTGGACAGCGGCATGGTCGAGGCGATGAAGGCGGCATTGCAGATGATGCCGGAAGCCTGTGTCGCCGCAGAGTCGCATCCGCTCTCCACGCCCTGTAGTCGCCATCTCCAGTAGAAGTCAGTACGAACTTGTAGCGGAGGGTTCGCTCACTCATCAAGCCCCATCCCTTGTGGTTGGGGCTTTTTTCTGCGCCGCTCGCCTTAGGGCTTGCGGGCGATGAAGGCGGCGCGCAGTGGGGCCGGATAGCCTTCACAGGTCTTCCGGGCGTCGTGCGGGTCGAGGAATTCGGCCAGAGACTCGCTGGTCATCCAGCTCGTACGGCGCTGCTCTTCGACACGAGTCGGGCATTGATCGACCAGGCGGACGTCACAGAAACCGCACTTCTCTAGCCAGGTAATCAACATGGCGGCCGAGGGAATGAAGTAGACGTTGCGCATCTGCGCGTAGCGCTCGCCGGGGACCAACACCTGCTGGGCATCACCCTCGATCACCAGCGTCTCCAGCAGCAGTTCGCCGCCGCTGACCAACTGATCCTTGAGTTGATACAGATGATCGAGCGGTGAACGGCGGTGATAGAGCACCCCCATCGAGAAGACGGTGTCGAAGGCACCCAGTGCCGGTAGTTGTTCGATGCCTAGGGGCAGCAGATGGGCGCGTTGGTCGCCGCCGAGCAGTTTGCGTACCGCCTCGAACTGGCACAGGAACAGTTGCATCGGGTCGATCCCCACCGCCAAATGCGCGCCGGCGCCCACCATGCGCCATAGGTGATAGCCGCTACCGCAGCCGACATCGAGGATGGTCCGCCCGGCCAGCGGCGACAGATGCGGCAGTACGCGCTGCCATTTCCAATCCGAGCGCCACTCCGTATCGATGTGAATGCCATACAGATCGAATGGCCCCTTACGCCAGGGCATCAACGCGCGTAACATCTTTTCGATACCGATGCGTTGCCCTTCGCTCAGCGGTTGCTCCGCCTCGGCGTGTACGCCATGCAGTAGATCCAGGTGGTAGGGCGTCAGTTCAGGCAGCCGCTCTACCGCGTTGTTCCAGTCGCGGAAGTAACCGTGCAGGGAGTCACGCTGCCAGGCCGCCAACTGGGCCGGTAGCACCTCCAACCATTTACTCAGCGGCCCGTGGGCGATTTGGGCGTAGAAGTTGCCGAAGTCGATCATTCCTGGGTCTCCTTGATGGCCAGTAGCGAACCAAAGTTAAAGCACTGGAACCAGGTCTCGGCGTGCTGGAAGCCTGCCTGGTGCAGGCGCTGTTTGTGAGTCTCGACGCTATCCGTCAGCATCACGTTCTCCAACATGCTGCGCTTCTGGCTGATCTCCAGCTCGCTGTAACCGTTGGCACGCTTGAAGTCATGGTGCATATCGAACAGCAGTTCGCCAACGGTGGTGTCGGCGAAGTTAAACTTCTCCGACAATACCAGCGCACCGCCCGGCAGCAACCCCTGGTAGATCCGATCCAGCAGGATCTGGCGATCGTCCGGGGCGAGAAACTGCAAGGTAAAGTTCAGCACTACCAGCGAGGCATTCTCGATGGCGACATCGCGGATGTCGGCTTCCAACACCTGAACCGGCGTTGGGCTACGGAAGGCATCGATGTGACGGCGGCAACGGCTGACCATCGCCGGTGAGTTATCGATGGCGATGATCTCGCATCCCTCGGCCTGAATATTGCGGCGCATGGAGAGGGTAGCGGCCCCCAGAGAGCAGCCGAGATCATACACCCGCGTTCCCGGCAGGACGAAGCGCTGCGCCAGCATACCGATCATGGCGATGATGTTGGAGTAGCCAGGCACCGAACGCTGGATCATGTCGGGAAACACTTCGGCCACGCGTTCATCAAAGGTCCAGTCGCCCAGCTTGGCGATCGGGGCGGAAAATAGCGTGTCGCGCCCGGCGCACGGTGCGGGATTTTTATCGCAGTCAGACATAGCGGATGTAGGGAGTTTCAATAAGGGGCGCATAGTTTAGCAGAAGATGGCCGCCGTCGGCTATGCGCCATTTCGCCTTGTCGACGGACACCTCACCGACGGTACGCTCGCTGAATATTCCGCCAGCAGTCAGCGGACTAGCATGATATTTATCTTGATTGCAATAGTTTGCAGTGATACAAATCGCCGCGCGTTGTAAATAAAATAATACGATACGCCACGGAGATCGCGCTTCAGAGAGCCACCATGACGCTATCGCACAGAGGAAAAAATGGGCGATTCGCAGCACAGTAGTACCACCCTGGAGAGGGGATTAAAAAACCGACATATTCAACTGATCGCCCTAGGCGGCGCCGTCGGTACCGGGCTGTTTCTCGGCATCGGTCCGGCGATCCAGTTGGCCGGGCCAGCCGTATTGTTGGGCTATGCCCTCGGCGGGGTGATCGCTTTTTTCATTATGCGTCAACTGGGTGAGATGGTGGTTCAGGAGCCGGTGGCGGGCTCCTTCGCCCACTTTGCGCACTGCTACTGGGGGCCGTTCGCCGGCTTCGTCTCCGGCTGGAACTATTGGGTCATGTTCGTGTTGGTCGGCATGGCCGAGCTGACCGCCGCCGGGATCTACATGCAATATTGGTGGCCGGAGGTGCCGACCTGGATCTGGGCCACGCTGTTCTTTGTGCTGATCAACGCGCTGAATATGGTCAACGTGCGCCTGTATGGCGAAACCGAATTCTGGTTCGCCCTGATCAAGGTGGCCGCGATCCTGGGGATGATCGCCTTCGGTAGCTGGTTGCTGCTCTCCGGCGAGGCGGGACCGCAGGCCGGGCTCGATAACCTCTGGCGTCACGGTGGCTTCCTGGCACACGGCTGGGGGGGATTAGTGATGGCGCTGGCGGTGATCATGTTCTCGTTCGGTGGATTGGAGCTGATCGGTATCACCGCCGCCGAGGCCAGCGAGCCGCGTAAGAGTATCCCCAAGGCGACCAATCAGGTGGTCTACCGTATCCTGATCTTCTATATCGGTTCTCTGCTGGTGCTGCTGATGCTGTACCCCTGGCCACAGATCGACGCGGCGAGTAGCCCGTTTGTGATGATCTTCGCCCATCTGAATAGCGGGACGGTGGCGGCGGCACTCAACGTGGTGATCCTGACGGCCGCGTTATCGGTCTACAACAGCTGCGTCTACTCGAATAGCCGTATGCTGTATGGGCTGTCGCTGCAAGGCCATGCCCCGCATTGGCTTACTCGGATTAGCCGCCGTGGTATCCCGCTGCGCTCGATCGCCTTATCGGGTTTGACTACCTCACTGGTGATCCTGATCAACTACCTGATGCCGGGTAAGGCGTTTGCGTTGTTGATGGCGCTGGTGGTTTCGACGCTGGTGATTAACTGGGTGATGATCTGCATGGCGCACCTCAAGTTTAAGGCGGCGATGAACCGTCAGGGCGTGGTGACCCATTTTCGTGCGCTGTGGTATCCCTATGGCAACTACCTCTGTTTGGCCTTTCTAGGCCTGATCTTGGTGATCATGGCGTTGACGCCCGCCATCCGCATCTCGGTGCTGTTGCTACCGCTATGGCTCGGGGTGTTGTGGGGCGGATTTTGCCTGGCGCGCAGGCCGCGTCGGGACTAAGGTGCGAACCCGGCGATCCCGCCGGGACGCCGGTTAATCGCCGAGCAACATTTGCCCCCAGGGGAGATAATAGAGGTTAGCCAATACCATCAGCAGCAGGGCGAGGTAAGTGGCACTCATTCCGGAGCGGCGCCAATGCATCTCGTGTTGGCGCAATCCCCAGGCGTGCATGATACGCCCCAGGATCAGCAGTATTCCACACAGATGCACCATCCATACTCGGGCACCGTTCATCTCCATCATCACCAGCAGGATGGCGGCGATGGGAATGTATTCCACGGCGTTGCCGTGGATGCGGATGGCGGTCTGTAACTCATAGAAGCCGCCATCGCCATAGCTGACGCGATAGAGCATGCGCAGCCGTACTACCTGCCAAGAAAACGTGACTAATAATAGTGCGCCAAGCACAACATAAAGCGCGCTTATCATTCTCTTAAGCTCCATAGTCTTAATCGTATGAACTGGTAAATGATAGCCGTAGCACAGAGGAATGTCCTGACTAATCTGTTGAGGTATGTCGATTTTTTTACTGTAGCCTACGTTTAATCCGCCTCACTGTTCAGAACAGCGCCGCCTGCTGCGGCCAATCGGGGCGCGCGGGCAGTCCGGCGACATCGGCCTGCGCCAGGGCACGCCATAACGCCTGCGCCTGTTGCGGCGCGTCGCGGCAGTCCGGGGTATGGATAAACAGATAGGGGGTGCCCTCTTGGCTCCAGCGCTGGAGCGGTGCTAGCCAGGGCTGCAACCACTCGCGATTAGCCGCCAGATTGTCGCCGCCGACGAAGCGCACCATTGGCTGGCTGCCGCTCATCACCACGTGTACTGGTAATTGCGGCTTCTTGCGCTGTGCCTCGCGCACGGCGTGGCTGTCGGGACGGGCATGGTGTACCGGGCGACTGTCGAGGATGACGCGGTTGATCGCGCGTTGGCGCAGCCCGTGATTAAGCGAGCGCTCGGCCTCGCCCTTGGCGAAGAAGGCTGGATGGCGAACCTCGACGCCATACTGGAAGCCACGCGGCAAGGCGTCGAGAAAGTGCCACAGACGCGGCAGATGCTCCGGGCCACAGGCCGCCGGCAGTTGTAGCCAAAGTTGCCCTAGGCGGCCATCCAGAGGTTGCAGCGCACGGTAAAAAGCGCCAATCTGTTGATCGCAATGCAGGAGTGCCGCCTGGTGACTGATGGCGGAAGGAAATTTGAAGCAGAAACGAAAGTGGTCGTGGGTCATGGCGCGCCAGCGCTGCACCAACTCGGGCGTTGGCAGGGCATAGAAGGTGGTGTTGCCTTCGACGCAGTTAAAGTAACGGCTATAGTCGGCTAAGTCGTGCAGACCGATCTTCGCCCAGGCGGCATGCTGCCACTGCGGCAGCCCATAGTAGAACATCCGTTGGCTCCATAATGAACACGCCTGAAATATAACATAAAGCTAACAAGTTAGGCAGAGGGGGAAGGGTGGTGAGAAACAGTGCAAAGTGCGCGCGCGCTCTTATCGCAGCGGGGAATTTCCAGTATAATAGCCCCCTTTTTTCATCAAGCATGTAAATCCGCCTGAGCTATGCCGATCTACGAATACGTTTGTAGCGACTGCAATCATCATCTTGAGAAGTTGCAAAAAATGTCCGATGCACCGCTGGTCGATTGCCCGGCGTGCGGTCATCCTGCCTTGAAAAAACAGATTTCAGCCGCCGGTTTCCAGTTAAAGGGAAACGGCTGGTACGCGACCGATTTTAAGCCACGTACCGACAAAACACCGTCTTCAACAGAGCGCTGCGCAGGCAGCACGTGTCCGGCCGGTTGTCCGGGCGCGGCGTCGGCAAAATAAATTAAGCAAGCCAAAGGATATCGTTATGCGTACTAATTATTGCGGGCAGTTGAATCTGTCCCATGTGGGCCAGGAAGTGACCCTGTGCGGTTGGGTACATCGCCGCCGCGACCTGGGTGGTCTGATCTTCATCGATCTGCGTGACCGCGAAGGGGTGGTGCAGGTGTTCTTTGATCCGGATCATCAGGATGCTTTCCGTCAGGCCTCTGAGCTGCGTAACGAGTTTTGCGTGCAGATCACCGGCACCGTGCGTGCTCGCCCGGAGAGTCAGCGTAACAGCGAGATGCCAACCGGGGAGATCGAAGTCTTTGGCCATGGCCTGACCCTCATCAACCGCGCCGAGCCGCTGCCGCTGGACTTTAACCAGACTAACAGCGAAGAGAATCGCCTGAAGTACCGCTACCTGGATCTGCGTCGTCCGGAGATGGCCGCGCGTCTGAAGACCCGCGCCAAGATCACCGCATTCGTGCGTCGTTTCATGGATAACCACGGCTTCCTGGATATCGAGACCCCGATGCTGACCAAGGCTACGCCGGAAGGGGCGCGTGACTACCTGGTGCCGAGCCGAGTCCATAAGGGCAAATTCTACGCGTTGCCGCAGTCTCCGCAGCTGTTTAAGCAGTTGCTGATGATGTCCGGTTTCGACCGTTACTATCAGATCGTCAAATGCTTCCGCGATGAAGACCTGCGTGCCGACCGCCAGCCGGAATTCACCCAGATCGATGTGGAAACCTCCTTCATGAGCGCCGAGCAGGTGCGTGAAATCATGGAAGAGTTGGCCCGCGCGCTGTGGCTGGAGATCAAAGGCGTCGATCTGGGCGACTTCCCGGTGATGACCTTCGCCGAGGCGATGCGCCGTTTCGGCTCCGATAAGCCGGATCTGCGTAATCCGCTGGAGCTGGTGGACGTGGCCGATCTGGTTAAAAACGTCGATTTCAAAGTCTTCTCTGGCCCGGCCAACGACGCCAAGGGACGCGTTATCGCGCTGCGTGTACCGGGTGGCGCCAGCCTGACCCGTAAGAACATCGACGAGTACGGTCAGTTTGTCGGCATCTATGGCGCCAAGGGGCTGGCCTGGATGAAGGTCAACGACCGTGCCGCCGGGATGGATGGCGTGCAGAGCCCGATCGCTAAGTTCCTCAACGCCGAGGTGCTGGAAGGTATCCTGGCGCGTTGCGCGGCCGAGAGCGGCGACATCATCTTCTTCGGCGCCGATAGCGCCAAGGTGGCTACCGATGCCATGGGCGCTCTGCGCCTGAAGGTGGGTCGTGACCTGAAACTGACCGACGAAACCCGTTGGGCCCCGCTGTGGGTGATCGACTTCCCGATGTTCGAAGAGGACGGCGAAGGCGGTCTGGCGGCGATGCACCATCCGTTTACCTCACCGCGTGATATCAGTCCGGAAGCACTGAAGGCCAATCCGGTCGGTGCGATCGCCAACGCTTACGACATGGTGATGAACGGTTACGAAGTGGGCGGCGGCTCGGTGCGTATTCACAACGGTGCCATGCAGTCGGCGGTATTCGACATTCTGGGCATCAATGAGCAGGAGCAGCGCGAGAAGTTCGGCTTCCTGCTGGATGCCCTGAAGTATGGCACCCCACCGCATGCCGGCCTGGCCTTCGGTCTGGACCGTTTGGTGATGTTGCTGACCGGCACGGAGAATATCCGTGACGTGATCGCCTTCCCGAAAACGACCGCCGCCGCCTGTCCGCTGACCGATGCGCCGAGCCGCGCCAACCCGGCCGCGTTGCAGGAGCTGTCCATCGCCGTCAGCCTGAAACAGGGTGACGACGAGTAATGGCTTATAAGCGTCCGGAATCCGTGCTGGTGGTGATCTATGCGCGCCAGAGCGGACGGGTGCTGATGTTGCAGCGGCGCGATGACCCCGATTTTTGGCAGTCGGTTACCGGCAGCCTGGAAGCGGGGGAGTTGGCGCCGCAAGCCGCGCAGCGTGAAGTAAAGGAAGAAGTGGGAATCGACATCGTCGACGAGCATTTGACGCTGACGGACTGCCAGCGTTGCGTGGAGTTTGAGCTGTTCGCGCACCTGCGTCGGCGTTATGCGCCTGGGGTGACGCGCAATCTGGAGCATTGGTTTTGCTTGGCCTTGCCTGACGAGCGGGCGATCCCGCTGAGCGAACATCTGGCTTACCGCTGGATGGACGCCGCCGCCGCCGCCGAGCTGACCAAGTCCTGGAGCAACCGCCAGGCGATCGAACAGTTCGTACCTTGATTACCTGCCTGTCCGGGCGGCCATGCTGGCCGTCTGGCTTGTTGACAGGCGTTTGCATATTGACTATTTAGGGCCTTTGCGCCTTTAGCGGAGATTTATATGGCAGGTCATAGTAAGTGGGCCAACACCAAACATCGTAAGGCTGCGCAGGATGCCAAGCGCGGTAAAATCTTTACCAAGATCATTCGCGAGCTGGTCACCGCCGCCAAGCTGGGCGGCGGCGATCCGGACGCTAACCCGCGTCTGCGTGCGGCCGTCGATAAGGCTCTGTCCAACAACATGACCCGTGATACCCTGAATCGCGCCATCGCCCGCGGCGTCGGCGGCGACGACGACGGTAACATGGAAACCATCATCTATGAAGGCTACGGCCCAGGCGGCACCGCCGTGATGGTCGAGTGCCTGAGCGACAACCGTAACCGTACCGTTTCCGAAGTGCGTCATGCCTTCACCAAGTGTGGCGGTAACCTGGGTACCGACGGCTCCGTATCCTACCTGTTCACCAAGAAAGGGGTGATCTCTTACGCGCCGGGCCTGGATGAAGACGTCGTGATGGATGCCGCGCTGGAAGCGGGTGCCGATGACGTGGTGACCTATGATGACGGCGCCATCGATGTCTACACCCCGTGGGAAACCTTCGGTAAGGTGAAGGATGCGCTGGATGCGGCTGGCCTGGTGGCCGAGTCGGCCGAAGTCTCCATGATCCCCTCGACTCAAGCAGACATGGACGCGGAGACTGCGCCGAAGCTGCTGCGCCTGATCGATATGCTGGAAGACTGCGACGATGTGCAGGAAGTGTATCACAACGGTGAAATCTCCGACGAGGTTGCGGCTACTCTGGAATGAGTATCATCCTCGGGATTGACCCCGGCTCGCGTATCACCGGTTACGGCGTGATCCGCCAGTGTGGGCGCCAACTCGACTATCTCGGCAGCGGCTGCATTCGCACCGCTGTCGATGATCTGCCGACGCGCCTCAAGCTGGTCTATGCCGGCGTTAGCGAGATCATTACCCAGTTTAATCCCGACTACTTCGCCATCGAACAGGTGTTTATGGCGAAGAACGCCGACTCGGCGCTCAAGCTGGGACAGGCGCGCGGCGCCGCCATCGTGGCGGCGGTCAATCGTGACCTGCCGGTGTTTGAGTACGCGGCGCGCCAGATCAAACAGACGGTGGTGGGTAACGGGGGGGCGGAGAAGGCCCAGGTGCAGCATATGGTGCGCTCCTTGCTCAAACTCCCCGCCAACCCGCAAGCCGACGCCGCCGATGCGCTGGCGGTGGCGATCACCCACTGCCATGTCAGCCAGAACGCGCTGCGTATCGGCGATGGGCGCCTCAATCTGGCGCGGGGTCGCCTACGCTGAGTGGGGCAGGACGCGCTTTCTATCAGGCTGGATATTCATCCAGCCTTTTTTATGGTATAAGCGGGGGAATATTTGACTGAGACAGAGAGGAAGTGCGCGTGATTGGTCGCCTCAGAGGAGTGATTCTGGAAAAGCAGCCACCACAGGTGTTGCTGGAGGCCGGCGGCGTCGGCTACGAAGTACAGATGCCGATGACCTGCTTTTATGAGTTGCCGCAACCTGGCAGCGAGGCGGTAATTTTCACTCACTTCGTGGTGCGTGAGGATGCCCAACTGCTGTATGGGTTCAATAATAAGCAGGAGCGCGCGCTATTCCGTGAGCTGATCAAGGTCAACGGCGTCGGGCCGAAGCTGGCGCTGGCGATCCTGTCGGGCATGTCGGCACAACAATTCGTCGCGGCGGTGGAGCGTGAAGAGGTGGCCGCATTGATCAAGCTGCCGGGCGTGGGTAAGAAGACCGCCGAACGTCTGGTGGTCGAGATGAAAGATCGCTTCAAGGGGCTGAGCGGTGATCTGTTCACTCCGTCGGACGATTTGCCGCCGAGCGCCCAGCCGCAGACTCAGGCCGATGCCGAGGGTGAGGCGGTGGCGGCGCTGATCGCCTTGGGCTATAAGCCGCAGGAGGCCAGCCGCCTGGTCAACCGGGTAGCCAGCGTCGGGGCGGACAGTGAAACCCTGATCCGCGACGCGTTGCGCGCGGCTCTGTAACCCTCTGGAGAGTTTGGGATGATAGAAGCCGATCGTCTGATTTCCGCCGGTAGCCAGAGCGAGGAGGAGTTCCTCGATCGCGCAATCCGGCCGAAGAGCCTGGCCGATTATGTCGGCCAGCCGCAGGTCCGCGAGCAGATGGAGATCTTCATCAAGGCGGCCAAGCTGCGCGGCGACGCGTTGGATCACCTATTGATCTTCGGCCCTCCGGGGCTGGGCAAGACCACCTTGGCTAACATTGTCGCCAATGAGATGGGCGTGAATCTGCGTACCACCTCGGGGCCGGTGTTGGAGAAGGCGGGCGATCTGGCGGCGATGTTGACCAACTTAGAGCCGCACGATGTGCTGTTTATCGACGAGATCCACCGCCTCTCCCCGGTCGTCGAGGAGGTGCTCTATCCGGCGATGGAGGATTACCAGCTGGATATCATGATCGGCGAGGGGCCGGCGGCACGCTCCATCAAGATCGATCTGCCGCCCTTTACCCTGGTCGGCGCCACCACCCGCGCCGGTTCGCTGACCTCGCCGCTGCGCGATCGTTTCGGCATCGTGCAGCGTTTAGAGTTCTATCAGGTGGCCGATCTGCAACATATCGTCGGGCGCAGCGCCCAGTGCCTGGGGCTGTCGTTGACGGAGGAGGGGGCGTTAGAGATCGCACGCCGTTCGCGCGGTACGCCGCGTATCGCCAACCGTCTGTTACGCCGGGTGCGTGACTTTGCCGAGGTGTGCGCCGATGGCCACATCGATGGGACGGTGGCGGCGCAGGCGCTGAATATGCTGGATGTGGATGCCGCCGGCTTCGACTATATGGATCGCAAGCTGCTGTTGGCGGTGATCGACAAGTTTATGGGCGGCCCGGTTGGGTTGGATAACCTGGCGGCGGCGATCGGCGAGGAGCGTGAGACCATCGAGGATGTGCTGGAGCCCTACCTGATCCAGCAGGGTTTCATTCAACGCACGCCACGTGGGCGCATCGCGACCGGCCATGCCTACCGTCACTTCGGCATCGAACGCCAGGCGTAATGCCCTCGGCGTCGGATAAAAAAATCCCGCAGCTGGCTGCGGGATTTTTTTTATCTGGGGGATCAGGCGGCCTGACGTCGGCTCAGACTCAGCATAAATAGGAAGGCGGCACACAGTACCACCGAGGGCCCGGCCGGGGTGTCATACCAGGCGGAGAGGGCCAGACCGCCGCTGATGGCCAGCCAACCCACCAGTACTGCGCCCGTCGCCATCTGCTCGGGGGTACGGGCGAAACGGCGTGCCGTCGCCGCCGGGATGATCAGTAGCGAGGTGATGATCAACGCGCCGACAAACTTCATCGCCAGCCCGATGGTCAGCGCGGTGGTCAGCATCAGCAGCAGCTTGGTACGCCCGAGCGGCACGCCATCGACATGCGCCAGATCGGGGCTGATGGTCATCGACAACAGGGCGCGCCATTGCCATAGCAGCAGCGCCAGTACCAGCACCACGCCGATGGCGATCAGCACCACATCCTGGTAGGTAACCGCCAACAGATCGCCGAACAGGTAAGCCATCAGATCGACGCGCACGTTAGACATCAACGCCACTACCACCAGGCCGAGGGAGAGCGCGCTGTGCGCCATGATACCCAGCAGGGTATCGACCGCGAGCTGCGGACGGCGCTCCAGCCACACCAGGGCACAGGCCAACACCAGCGTCACGGCGATCACCGCATAGAAGGGGTTGACGTCGAGCAGCAGACCGAAGGCGACGCCGAGCAGCGAGGCATGCGCCAGGGTGTCGCCAAAGTAGGACATGCGTCGCCAGACGACAAACGAACCCAGAGGCCCGGCCGCCAACGCTAACAGGGCACCGGCTAGCCAGCCGGGCAACAACAACTCAATCATCGGCCTCTCCCGTGCGGCTCTTGAGGATCACCTTGCCGCACAGATCGTGGCGGTGGTTGTGATGGTGCTGGTAGAGCGCCAGCTGCTGGGCGCCACGGTTACCAAACAGCGCGATAAACTGGGGGTGATTGGCCACGGCCTGTGGAGTACCGGAACAGCAGATGTGTTGGTTCAGGCACAGCACATCGTCGGTCTTAGCCATCACCAGATGCAGATCGTGGGAAACCATCAGCACCGCGCAATTCAGCTCGTGGCGTAGGCGGTCGATCAGATCATACAGCGCCAACTGGCCGTTGACGTCGACGCCGGCGGTAGGCTCGTCCAACACCAATAGATCCGGGGTGTTGAGCAGGGCGCGCGCCAGTAGGACGCGCTGATTCTCGCCGCCGGAGAGTTTCTGCATCGGCTGAGTCAGCAGATGGGCGGCCTGCACCCGTTGCAGCGCCGGCAACACATCCTGACGTTTGACGCCGGGACGCAGGCGCATAAAGCGCTCTACCGTCAGCGGGAGAGTCGCGTCCAGGTGCAGCTTCTGCGGTACGTAGCCAATGGTTAGCCCGGGGCGGGTAATGCGCTCGCCACGCGTCGGGGCGACCAACCCCAGCACGACGCGCACCAGGGTGGACTTACCGGCGCCGTTGGGGCCGAGCAGCGTCAGGATGCGCCCACGCCGTAGCGTCAGGGAGACATTATCCAGCACATCGCGGGTGCCGAAGCGGACGGCGATGTGCTGAAGGGTGACCAAGGGATGATTATCTGGTTGTGACATGGTTACGGCGTATTGCACTATAAATGGAATGTTATAATATAACGTTTCTTCGTACGTTTCCCAGGAAATTTTCTCATGATATCGCAAAACAATATAGTTAAACGCACGCTGATTGCTTCCGCACTGTCGGTATGCGCGCTGGTCGGTAGCGCACGAGCCGATGTGGTCACCTCGATTCGCCCATTGGGTTTTATCGCTGCGGCGATCGCCGATGGGGTGATGCCGACGCAGGTGTTGCTGCCTGACGGTGCCTCACCGCATGACTATGCGCTGAAGCCATCCGATATCAAACGATTGCGTGACGCCGACCTGGTGGTATGGATAGGGCCAGAAATGGAGAGTTTTTTGGTTAAACCAACCCAACAGCTAGAAAAAAGCAAAAATCTCTCTCTCAGCACGCTGCCGACCGTGCGGAGTCAGCTGATCGAGGGAGATGATGATGATCATGATCATCATAGTTCGCAGAGTGAAAAGCACGCGGAAAAATCCGAATCTGCCGAGTCATATATTGTTACAAATGGCGCCCAGACTGGCTTAGCGGCCGATCATACCGATGATCATGGCCAGTATAATATGCATATCTGGCTCTCTCCGGCCATCGCCAAACAGGTAGCGATCGCCATCCACGACCGATTAGTGCAACAAAGCCCACAAAATCGCGAGAAACTGGATGTCAACCTACGTAAATTCGAGCAACAACTCGAGCAGACACAAACGAAAGTTGCTATGATGCTGCGGCCCGTGCAAGGTAAAGGTTATTTTGTCTTCCACGACGCCTATGGTTACTTCGAGAATGCTTTTGGCCTGACCCCGTTGGGGCATTTCACCGTCAATCCCGAGATCCAGCCTGGCGCACGGCGCTTACATCAAATTCGAACACAGTTGGTTGAGCAAAAAGCGGTTTGCGTTTTTGCTGAGCCACAGTTCAGGCCAGCAGTCATCTCGGCGATTGCGCAGGGGACCCCTGTCCGGCAGGGTACACTTGATCCCCTAGGGAGCGCGATCCCCCTGAGTGCGGACAGTTATCAGGTCTTCTTGACCACACTGGCGCACCAGTATTCTAGCTGCCTGAAGGGAGATTAAGAGGAAAACCGAGTGCAGCAGATAGCGCGTTCTATCGCTCAGGCATACAGTAATCTGCCCCGGCCCCATCGTGTCATGTTGGGGTCCCTGAGCGTCGTTACCCTGGCTGTCGCCATCTGGCAGCCTTTCGTCTCTCATCCTCGCCTGGTCGAGGGTGAGGTCGCCAAGAGTGTACAACTGGAGACTCAGTCGCTCACGGCGTTGTCCCCTGAGGCCAGCGAACCCCTCGACCAGCCGGCGCCAGAAGACGACGTGCCCAAGGATGAGATCGACGATGGCAGCGACGCCGGCAACAGCCATGACTATGTCGTTTCCAGCGGTGATACGCTGGGCAGCATTCTGACCCAGTATGGCGTCGACATGTCTACCGTCTCGGCGTTGGCGAAGCAATATCCCGCCCTGCGTAACCTGAACGTCGGTCAGACGCTGACGTGGGAGATCAACGACGATGGCGCCCTGCAGAAACTGACTTGGGACGTCTCGCGTCGTGAGACGCGGGTCTACCAGCTGAGCGATGGCAGCTATAAAGAGACGGTAGAGAACCAGCAGGGGGAGTGGAAGAACCGGGTGATCACCGGTACGCTCAACGGCAGCTTCGTCGCCAGCGCGCAGGCGGCTGGCCTGAATCGTAATGAAATCAACACCGTGATCAAGGCGTTACAGTGGCAGATGGATTTCCGTAAGCTGCAGAAGGGCGATCGCTTCTCGGTGCTGCTATCTCGTGAGATGCTGGATGGCAAGAGTGCGCAGAGTCAGATCCTCGGCGTGCGTCTGCGCAGTGGCGACAAGGACTACTACGCCATTCGTGGCGAAGATGGCAAATACTACGATCGTCAGGGCGGGGGGTTGGCCAAGGGCTTCATGCGTTATCCGACCAGTAAACACTTCCGCATCAGCTCTAACTTTAACCCGCATCGCCTCAATCCGGTGACGGGACGCGTCGCGCCCCATAAGGGGGTCGATTTTGCCATGCCAGTCGGTACGCCGGTGTTGGCGGTGGGCGACGGCGAAGTGGTGATCGCCAAGCGTAGCGGCGCCGCCGGTAACTACGTGGTGATCCGTCACGGTCGTCAATACACCACGCGCTTTATGCATCTGAAGACCATCCTGGTGAAACCGGGGCAGAAGGTGAAACGCGGCGATCGTGTCGCCCTGTCGGGCAACACCGGCCGCTCGACGGGCCCGCATCTGCATTACGAGTTTTGGGTCAACAACCAGGCGGTGAACCCGTTGACGGTGAAACTGCCACGCTCCGATGCGTTGACCGGCAAAGAGCGTACGGCCTTCCTGGCGCAGGCGCGCGAGGTGGTACCGCAACTGCAACTGGACTGAGCGGGGGCCTAAGCCACCGATGCGCAGTCAAGCCCGCTTCGGCGGGCTTTTTGTTGTTTCGAGGCCGCCGTTCGTCGGTTTGGCAGCATGCCGGCACGCTGAGCGGACATCCCGGCAGACGGCAACGGTTTTTTTTTGCCGGCCAAATGATTACAATTTTCCGCCATCCGCCCGGATCACCGTGCGGATATCACAAAAGAGCCCATTGATGGAAACAGAGACTAAATCGAACGTTGAGTTTATCCCGCGTTTTCGCGCCGCCTTCTTACATCCTCGCTATTGGGGAGTCTGGTTAGGGGTCAGCCTGATGGCCCTGATGGCCTACTTACCGCTGCGCCTACGCGATCGCCTGATCGGCGCTGTCGGGCGGTTGGCGGGGCGCCTGGCCTCAGGCGCGCGGCGTCGGGCGCGTATCAACCTGATGCTCTGCTTTCCCTTATGGAGCGAACGCCAGCGCGAGGAGACCATCGACACGATGTTTGCCCGCGCCGGTCAGTCGATGCTGCTGATGGCCGAACTGACCCTGCGTGGCCCGCGCCGTCTGCTGCGCCATACCCATTGGCATGGCGCGGAGATCATCGAGCGTGCGCGTGAACAGGGGGAGAATGTCATCTTCCTGGTGCCCCATGGCTGGGCGGTCGATCTGCCGGCGATGTTGCTGGCGGCGGGGGGGCAGCCGATGGCCGCCATGTTCCATAACCAGAAGAATCCCCTGGTCGATTACCTCTGGAACTGGGCGCGTCGCCGCTTCGGTGGTCGCCTGCATGCGCGCAACGATGGCATTAAACCGTTTATCAGCTCGGTGCGGAAGGGGTATTGGGGCTACTATCTGCCCGACCAGGATCATGGTGCCGAGCACAGCGAGTTCGTCGATTTCTTCGCCACCTACAAGGCCACGCTGCCAGCCATCGGACGCTTGATGAAGCTGTGCCGGGCGCGCGTTATCCCCTTGTTCCCGGTGTATGATGGCGACCGGAGCCGCTTGGATATCTACCTGCGTCCGCCGATGGATGATATCGCCGGGCAAGATGATGCCTATATCGCCCGGCGGATGAATCAGGAGGTGGAGCTGCTGATGGAGTCGCATCCGGAGCAGTACACCTGGATCTTAAAACTGTTGAAGACCCGTCGGCCGGGGGAGATTGAGCCTTACTGCCGTCAGGATTTGTAGTCGCGCGACACCGGCTCGTCGTGAGAGGCAGCGCCGTAAGCGACGTGTCCGGCCAGCGTAAGAAACGAAGGTAACCGGATGAGCCTGGGAATTATTGCGTTACTCTGCCTGTGCGGGGCGTTGACCAGTCTGCTTTCCGCGCTGTTTGGGCTGGGGGGCGGTATCGTGCTGGTGCCGGTGCTGCATGTGTTGTTTCCCGCGTGTGAGGTGCAACTGCTGGCCGCCACCTCGCTGAGTGTGGTGATGCTGACGGCGTTAATCAACGTGTTAGCCTTTTGGCGGCAGCAATTGCGTCCCGATCCCCGCCTGCTGATCGGCTGGGCATTGGCGGTAAGCGCCGGCATGCAACTGGGGGTGCACATCAGCTTCCTGTTGCCTGGACGGGCGATTCTGCTGATCTTCGCCGCCATCCTGCTACTGATGGCTTGGCGTAACCTGCGTTGTGCGGCGAGCTCAACGACGACGGTGATGTCCCCGCCACGTACCCGTAACTATGGCATTGGCCTGTGTCTGGCGGGGGGCACGGTCGCGGGCATTACCGGCTTGGGGGGCGGGTCGGTGCTGGCGCCGTTACTGGCTCTGTTGCCTTCGATTCCACGTCAACGTATCGCCCTGTATTGCAACTGGTTGCTGCTGCTGGGTAGCGCGGTTACCGTCACCAGCTATCTGTTACGCACCCCACCGCTTGGCGCGGTCTTGCCAGGGGCCTGGCAGTTCGGCTATGTCAATCTGAGTGTGGTGTTACCGGTGTTCGCGTGCGCGCTATTGACCCAACCGTTGGCGATGCAGTTACGGCGTCGGGTGAGTGATAGCCATCAGCGTCAGGCATTTTCTGGGGTATTGGCGGGGATGGCGTTGTTTATCGTGCTGACCCTATAAGGCGCCGCTCAGGATCGGGATGAAAAAAAGGGGGCGCCATGGGCGCCCCCGTTGCGAGAGGGTGCGTTACTCGACCCGTAGGGTTCGGCAGGTATTGGTGCTGCCGATGGTGCCCATCTGATCGCCCTGGGTGACGATCACCAGATCGCCAGAGACTAAGAAGCCTTTATCGCGCAGCAGATTCGCGGCAGCTTGTGCGGCGGCGATGCCGTCACATTGGCTATCGAAGTGAACCGGCGTCACGCCACGATACAAGGCGGTCAGGTTCAGGGTACGCTCATGGCGTGACATGGCGAAGATCGGCAGGCCAGAGCTGATGCGGGACATCATCAATGCGGTGCGGCCGGACTCGGTCATCGCGATGATGGCGGCCACCCCCTTGAGGTGGTTGGCGGCGTACATGGCCGACATCGCCACGGCCTCTTCCGTGTTGTCGAACTGCGCGTCTAAGCGGTGTTTGGAGATGTTAATGCTGGGGATCTTCTCCGCCCCCAGGCAAACACGCGCCATCGCGGCCACCGTTTCGGCCGGATATTGACCGGCGGCGGTCTCGGCGGAGAGCATCACCGCATCGGTGCCATCGAGCACGGCGTTGGCGACGTCCATCACCTCGGCACGGGTCGGCATCGGGTTGGTGATCATCGACTCCATCATCTGGGTGGCGGTGATCACCACGCGATTCAGCTTGCGCGCACGGCGGATCAGGGCCTTCTGAATGCCTACCAGCTCCGGATCGCCGATTTCGACGCCCAGATCGCCACGGGCAACCATCACCACGTCGGCGGCTAAGATGATGTCATCCATCGCCTCTTCGCTGGCAACGGTCTCGGCGCGCTCTACCTTGGCGACGATTTTCGCTTCGCAGCCGGCATCGCGCGCCAGACGGCGGGCGTAGTTCAGATCCTCGCCACAACGCGGGAAGGAGACGGCCAGATAATCGACGCCGATCTGCGCGGCGGTCAGGATGTCGGCCTTATCTTTTTCCGTCAGGGCATCGGCGGAAAGTCCCCCGCCCAGTTTGTTGATCCCCTTGTTGTTAGAGAGCGGGCCACCGACGGTCACTTCGGTGAAGACCTTATTCTCTTGTACGGAGAGGACCTTCAGTTGCACCCGCCCATCGTCGAGCAGCAGAATGTCGCCCGGCACCACATCTTCCGGTAGACGTTTATAGTCGATACCAACTTTTTCTTTATCGCCTTCGCCCTTATCCAGGGTGGCATCCAGTAGGAACTTATCCCCCACGTTGAGGAATACCTTGCCTTCCTTAAAGGTGGATACTCGAATCTTGGGACCCTGTAGATCACCGAGAATGGCGACATGACGCCCGAGTTTGGCGGCGATTTCCCGAACTTTGTTCGCACGCAGCTGATGGTCCTCTGCGCTACCGTGTGAAAAGTTAAGACGCACCACGTTCGCGCCGGCGGAGATAATCTTTTCCAGATTATTGTCGCGGTCGGTGGCCGGGCCAAGCGTGGTAACGATTTTGGTTCTTCTAAGCCGTCTGGACATGCATAACTCCATTGACATGTGAAGCATTGGTGTTGCCAATACAACGGTGGGCAAATATAACGGTCAGTGCCGCCACATCTCGCCCGGGTAGTCCACAGGCGGCGAGCGCCTGCGGGGGACACCGATTGAGTCGATCTCGACCGACCGGCACCCAGTATTTAGAACCAGCCTGCTAACGGAAAGCCAGGCCATACCCTCACTCGATGGGAGAGGGAAAGGATAGCTCCTTATCAAAGCGCGATTCTTTCAAGGCTTCCTTGACCCGCTTCAAGTTATCCCGGAATTTCGCCCCTCGGCGCAGGGTAAAGCCGGTCGCCAGGGCATCGACCAGCGTCAGCTGCGCCAGACGCGAGACCATCGGCATATAGACATCGGTATCCTCCGGCACATCCAACAGCAGGGCGAGGTTGGCCTCCTGGGCCAGCGGGGTACCGAGCGAGGTGATGGCGATCACCGTGGCGTCGTTTTCACGCGCCAGATGGGCCATCTCCACCAGACTCTTGGTACGCCCGGTATGGGAGATCAACACCACCACATCGCCCTCATTGGAGTTCATACAGCTCATACGCTGCATGACGATGTCGTCGAAGTAGACCACTGGAATGTTGAAACGGAAAAACTTATTCATCGCATCGTGGGCGACGGCGGCGGAGGCACCCAAGCCGAAGAAAGAAATTTTCTTTGCCTGGGTCAGCAGATCGACGGCGCGATTGATGGTCGCCATATCCAGATGATTCTTCGCCATCTCCAGCCCGGCCATTGCCGACTCGAAGATCTTGCTGGTATAGGCATCGACGCTGTCGCTCTCTTCGACGTTGCGGTTTACGTAGGGGGTGCCGTTGGCAAGGCTTTGTGCCAGATGCAATTTAAAATCTGGAAACCCTTTTGTTTCCAGGCGGCGGCAAAAGCGGTTTACCGTAGGTTCACTGACGTCAGCCATCTTCGCCAGGGTGGCAATGCTAGAGTGGATAGCCGTCTGTGGTGCGGCCAGGATGACCTCGGCGACTTTGCGTTCGGATTTGCTCAGCTGATCCAGACTTGCCTGGATTTTTTCCAGCGTATTCATAGGAGAGGGCCACTCATCGGGTTAGGCGATTTCATATAAAAGAGAAATCTATCAACGTTTGTTGAAAATATACAACGAGCGATGACGGCTTTGCAGTCCATCTGCGGCGGAGAACGGCCTTTTTTTGCAATGTATGACCTGTGTCTAACTTTCGGCATGGTAATTTTTCTACAAATTTGGTAGAAAATTACATAGAAGGTCGGTCGCATGGCTGAGTGAGGTGGCGCATAGGCTGCTTTCCGCATTAACGGTGTAGTAAAGCATGCCTCGGAAGCCGTTTTTCTCGCTACAATCAGTATCATTAATCTGATTCTGTAAAAAAATTACAAGTAACCTGCACGAGGAGAGAGATATGGCGGTAACGTCAACGGCACAGGCTTGCGACCTGGTTATTTTTGGCGCCAAGGGCGACCTGGCGCGACGTAAATTGTTGCCTTCCCTGTATCAGTTGGAGAAGGCGGGACATATCCATCCCGAGACGCGCATCATCGGCGTCGGGCGTGCCGAGTGGGATGCCGAGGCCTATCGCGAGGTGGTACGCGAGGCATTGGATACCTTTTTGAAGGAGAGCCTGGATGAGGCGCTGTGGCAGCGTCTGAGTGCGCGCCTCGATTTCTGTAACCTGGATGTCAACGATACGGATCACTTCCAGCGTCTGGCCAAGATGGTCGACCCGCAGCAGCGTGTCACCCTCAACTACTTCGCCATGCCGCCCAGCACCTTCGGCGCCATCTGCCAAGGATTGGGCCATGCCGGAATGAACCGTCAGCCGAGTCGCATCGTGATGGAGAAGCCGCTGGGTACCGATCTGGCCTCATCACGGGCGATCAACGATCAGGTGGCGCATTATTTCGACGAGAACCAGGTCTATCGTATCGACCATTACCTGGGCAAAGAGACAGTGCTGAACCTCTTGGCGCTGCGCTTCGCCAACGCGTTGTTCGCCAATAACTGGGACAACAGCATGATCGACCACGTGCAGATCACCGTGGCGGAAGAGGTAGGCATCGAAGGGCGCTGGGGTTACTTCGATCAGGCGGGCCAGATGCGCGACATGGTGCAGAACCATCTGCTGCAGATCCTGACGATGATCGCCATGGATCCGCCGGCGGATCTCTCCACCGATCGTATCCGTGATGAGAAGGTGAAGGTCTTGCGCTCCCTGCGTCGCATCGATCACAGCAACGTGCGTGAGACCACGGTGCGTGGCCAGTACACCGCCGGCTTCGTCCAAGGGAAGAAGGTGCCGGGCTACCTGGAGGAGGAGGGTGCGAACAAGAGCAGCAACACCGAGACCTTCATCGCCATTCGCGCCGACATCGACAACTGGCGTTGGGCCGGTGTGCCGTTCTACCTGCGTACCGGTAAGCGTCTGCCGAATAAGTGTTCCGAGGTGGTGGTCTACTTTAAGAACCCACCGCTCAACCTGTTTAGCGACTCCTACCAGGCGTTGCCGCAGAACAAACTGACCATCCGTCTGCAACCGGATGAGGGGGTGCAGATCGACATCCTCAACAAGGTACCGGGGCTGGAGCATAAGCACCGCCTGCAGACCACCAAGCTGGATCTGAGCTTCTCCGATACCTTCCATCAGGAGCATCTGGCAGATGCCTATGAGCGCCTGCTGCTGGAGGCGATGCGCGGCATTCAAGCGCTGTTCGTACGGCGCGATGAGGTGGAGGAGGCCTGGAAATGGGTCGATTCCATCATGACCGCCTGGGCCGACGATAACGATGCGCCGAAGCCCTATCAGGCAGGCACGCTGGGGCCCGTCTCCTCTGTGGCCTTGATTACGCGTGATGGCCGCTGCTGGAACGAGTTCTAAGCAGCCAGGGCGGGGCGGAGTGGCCCCGCAATGAGAGAGGAGGAGAGACGATGGTAACCTTTAACGAAGTACAGGGCGCGCAGGCGCTGAACGAACAATTGGCTGATGACATCGCCGCACGCCTACGTCAGGGGATCGCCGCTCGCGGCCAAGCCAGCCTGGTGGTCTCCGGCGGGCGTACCCCGCTGGGGCTGTTCGCCTGCCTATCGCAGCAGGCGCTCGATTGGTCACGGGTGACGATTACCCTGGCCGACGAACGCTGGGTCGCCCCGCAGGATGAGGCCAGCAACGAGCGTCTGGTGCGGGAGCACCTGTTACAGGGGGCGGCCTCGGCAGCGCGTTTCATCGGGCTGAAGAACGACGCCGCGACACCGTTCGTCGGTGCGGCCGCCAGCGAGGCGGCCCTGGCGGCGCTACCGCGTCCTTTCGACGTGGTGATCCTGGGTATGGGGGACGATGGCCATACCGCATCACTTTTCCCCGGAGCAGAGAATCTGTTTCCGGCTCTCGCGATGGACTCCGGTCGCGTGTGTATGGGGATGACTCCCCTCACGGCGCCGCTCGATCGCATAACCCTCACACTCCCGGCGCTGCTGGACAGCCGGCAGATTTACCTGCACCTGGTGGGCGACACCAAGCGACAGGTCTATCTGCAGGCGGTCGGCGGTGTGGAGGTGAATGAGATGCCGATCCGCGCCGTACTTCAACAGAGTCGGACGCCGGTCGACGTCTACTGGACGGCATGAGGCTGCAATGAATCCAACCGTAGAACGTGTTACCCAACGCATTATTGAACGCTCACGCGCCGCGCGTACGGCCTATCTGGCCAAGATCGAGCGCGCACGCAGCAAGCGGGTACAGCGCGCCCAGTTGGCGTGCGGTAACCTGGCGCACGGCTTCGCCGCCTGCACCCAGCAGGACAAGGCGACGCTGAAGAGCATGACCCAGAGCGATATCGCGATCATCACCGCCTATAACGATATGCTCTCCGCCCACCAGCCCTATGAAAGCTACCCGCAGCAGATCAAGGCGGCGTTGCATCAGGTCGGCGCGGTCGGCCAGGTCGCTGGCGGCGTGCCGGCGATGTGCGACGGGGTGACTCAGGGGCAGGACGGCATGGAGCTGTCGCTGATGAGTCGCGAGGTGATTGCCATGTCCGCCGCGGTCGGGCTGTCACACAACATGTTCGACGGCGCGCTCTACCTGGGGGTCTGCGACAAGATCGTTCCGGGGCTGTTTATGGCGGCGATGTCTTTCGGTCATCTGCCGACCCTGTTCGTACCGGCCGGGCCAATGGCCAGCGGCCTGCCGAATAAGGAGAAGGTGCGCATCCGCCAACTGTTCGCCGAGGGTAAGGTCGGGCGTGAGGCGTTGCTGGAGTCGGAAGCCGCCTCCTACCATGCGCCGGGTACCTGTACCTTCTACGGAACCGCCAACTCTAACCAGATGGTGATGGAGGTGATGGGGATGCATCTGCCGGGCTCCTCCTTCGTCCAGCCGGATACCGCGCTACGCCACGCCCTGACCGATGCGGCGGCTCGCCAGGTGACGCGCATGACGGAGAGCAGCGGTAACTACCTGCCGATCGGCCGGATGGTGGATGAGCGCGTGGTGGTCAACGGTATCGTGGCCCTGCTGGCGACCGGCGGATCCACCAACCTGACCATGCACCTGGTGGCGATGGCGCGCGCCGCGGGCATCATCATCAACTGGGATGACTTCTCCGAACTTTCCGAGGTGGTGCCGCTATTGTGCCGCATCTACCCGAACGGTCCGGCCGACATCAACCACTTCCAGGCGGCGGGCGGTGTCGCCGTGCTGGTGCGTGAACTGCTTAAGGGCGGATTGCTGCATGAAGCGGTCGAGACCGTCGCGGGCCATGGCCTGAGCCGTTATACCCAGGAGCCGTTCCTGGAGGATGGTCAGTTGGTCTATCGCCCCGGCGCCGAACAGTCGTTCGATCCCGAGGTGATCGCCAGCATCGAGGCGCCCTTCGCCCCTCACGGTGGCACCAAGGTATTGGCCGGTAACTTAGGACGTGCAGTGATGAAGACCTCGGCGGTGCCGGAGGCGAACCAGATCATCGAGGCCCCGGCGGTGGTATTCGAAAGCCAGCACGATGTGCTACCCGCCTTCGAGGCCGGCAAGCTGGATCGCGACTGCGTGGTGGTGGTGCGCTACCAGGGGCCGCGTGCCATCGGCATGCCGGAATTACATAAGCTGATGCCGCCGCTGGGCGTCTTGATGGATCGCGGCTTGAAGGTGGCGTTGGTGACGGACGGTCGTCTCTCCGGCGCTTCCGGTAAGGTTCCGTCCGCCATTCACGTGACGCCGGAAGCCTACGCCGGTGGCCTGCTGGCCAAGGTGCGCGACGGTGACCGGGTGCGCGTCGATGGGCGTAATGGGACCTTGACCCTGCTGGTTGACGAGGCCGAGCTGGCGGCGCGTAGCGAGGCGCGGCCGGATCTCTCGGCGTTGCACGATGGCTCGGGGCGTGAGCTGTTCCATCCGTTGCGCGAACAGCTGTCCGGCGCCGAAGAGGGCGCCAGCTGCATCCCCTTTTATCAGGCTTAACCCGCTGGGGCGGTGTTGACCGCCCCCGCTATGACCGATCCCCGCCTGTCTTCAGGCGTCGTCGGCCGGCGTGCCGGTAAGGGATCACTGATTAATCCGCCGAAAGGCATCAGGAGAGAAGCGACAATGAACAACTGGAAAGTGAGTGCGGAATCCATTCTGACCGCCGGCCCCGTCGTGCCGGTCATCGTGATCAACCAGCTGGAGCAGGCGGTGCCCTTGGCGAAGGCGCTGGTCGCCGGTGGGGTACGCGTACTGGAAGTGACGCTGCGTACCGACTGCGCGCTGGAGGCGATCCGCCTGATCGCGCAGGAAGTCCCGGAGGCTATCGTCGGTGCCGGGACCGTGACTAACGCCGAGCAGCTGCGCCAAGTGACCGAGGCTGGCGCTCAGTTCGCCATCAGCCCGGGTCTGACCGAGGGGCTGTTGCAGGCGGCGACGGCGGGTTCGATTCCGTTGATTCCGGGTATCAGCACGGTATCCGAGTTGATGCAGGGGATGGATTACGGCTTGAAAGAGTTCAAATTCTTCCCGGCGGAGGCCAACGGTGGGGTGAAGGCGCTGCAGGCTATCGCCGGGCCGTTCTCTCACATCCGTTTCTGCCCGACGGGTGGCATCTCGCCGAGCAACTACCGGGATTACCTGGCGCTGAAGAGCGTGCTGTGCATCGGTGGTTCTTGGCTGATCCCGGCGGACGCGTTAGCGAGCGGTGACTACGCGCGCATTACCGAGCTGGCCCGTCAGGCTGTGATGGGCGCCAAGGATTAATCTCATCGTCCCATTGCATGATTAACCACCGGCGCGCTGGCTTTATTCAGCGTCGCGCCGAGGGGGATGAGACTAACGCCTTGACGGCGCAGGAGAATAGGGCTATCCCCATGGGGTGGCCCTATTTTTTTAATCTGATAACTTATTTATTTTTGGCATTTTTTCCATGAAAAATACGGGAAAGGGCGGTTTGCTTAAATAAATTGCCTATGCTACAACTAATATAACGATGACTAACCGGAGGACACTGCACAAACCGTACAACCAGATTCAGGTACGGGGGAAGAGGGTAAACAACTATGAAAACGCATAATCGTTTGATGATCAAAACCTCTGCATATCTATTATTCATTTCTTGCACAATCGCCAGTCAGTACCACTGGTGTAGTGAGCTATAGCGTCATTCTCCATCGTCTGTTCGCCGCGTGTGTATCGCACCACGCCGGGTGACGGCATTAGGCTATCGGTTATTTATCTTCTGCATTCGCGGCGGACTCCGTGCGTGATGAATTTCTCTATCATCTTATTTATAAAAATAATTTTTTAGAACTTAAAGAAAAATATCGGCCTGATAACTAAAACTAAATTAATGGAGAATATTATGATTTATTGGATCTTTTTGGCTTGTGCCATCGCCGCCGAAATCATCGGCACCTTATCGATGAAGTGGGCCAGCGTCAGCGGCAGCATCGGCGGCAATATTGTGATGTTACTGATGGTGGCGATCTCCTATATTCTGCTGGCCTTCGCGGTTAAACGCGTGGCGCTGGGCGTCGCCTATGCCCTGTGGGAAGGGATCGGTATCCTGTTTATCACCCTGTTCAGCGTGCTGTGGTTCGGCGAGTCGATCTCCCCGCTCAAGCTTGCGGGGTTGGCGCTGTTGGTGGGTGGCATCATCTTGTTGAAGTCCGGCACGGTGAAACGTGGCTTGAGCGGTACGCGCCCGAACGCTGATGAGGCGGCGGGGAGGAAACATGTCACCGTTTGAATGGTTACACGCCGTCTGGCTGGGCGCGGCGGTGGTGCTGGAGATCGGTGCCAATATCCTGCTCAAGTGGTCCGATGGTTTTCGTCGCCCCTTGCCGGGAGTGCTCTCTCTGTTGGCGGTTCTGGCGGCCTTCGGCGCCTTGAGTCAAGCGGTGAAAGGGATCGAGCTGTCGGTGGCCTACGCCCTATGGGGAGGCTTCGGTATCGTGGCGACCATGGCGGCGGGATGGGTGTTGTTCGGTCAACGCTTGAACGTGAAGGGATGGTGCGGATTGGCGCTGTTGCTGGCCGGCATGGTGATGATCAAGCTGGCCTAGTGGCTATCTCGCGGCTGGCCGGCAGGGGGATGATCCCGCCGGCCTCGGCGCGAGCGCCAGGGTGGCCCATTCGCGGGCCCTCCGGTTAGCGGGCGGCGACGATCTTGATCTCGACCCGATACTGCGGGTGCATCAGTTTGGCCTGTACGGTACAGCGCACCGGCGCCTTGCCCGGCACCACCCAGGCGTCCCAGGCGGCATTCATGGCCTCGAAGTCCGCGCCATCGGCCAGGAAGATCGTGGCATCCAGGACGCGGCTCTTATCGCTGCCCAACTGGGCGAGCAGCATGTCGATGGCCGCCAGCGCATTGGCGGTCTGCGCCGTGGCGTCGGCCTCCAGATTCTCCGGCACACTGGTAAAATAGATGGTGTCGTTGAAGACGGTGGCATCCGACCAGCGTTTCTCCGGATTAATACGTTCGATAGACATTTCTCACCCTTCTCGTCATGTTGTTGGCGTGTCGCTAGTATACCCAAAATCGTCGCCAGCGGGCGATCTCCCGCCCGCGCATGCGTGCGTCTGTCAGATAATAAAGCCCCATGGCGATGGAGCTTGCGCCACGGAGTTGGCATAATCCCCCCACTATAATTCCCGAGATGAGAGATGCCGTGGCCGACGATTTTGCCCCCGATGGGCTATTAACCCAGAAAATACCCGGCTTCACCCCCCGCGAGGCGCAACGCCAGATGGCGCAGGCGGTCGCGGAGACGATCACCACCCAGGGACAATTGGTGGTGGAGGCGGGCACCGGAACCGGCAAGACCTTCGCCTACTTGGTGCCCGCGCTGCGTTGTGGCCAGAAGGTGATCATCTCGACCGGCTCCAAGGCATTGCAGGATCAGCTGTATAACCGTGACCTGCCGCTGATGAAGGCGGCGCTGGATTACCAGGGGGCGACGGCACTGCTTAAGGGGCGCGCCAACTATCTGTGCAGCGAGCGTCTGGAGCAACAGTCGTTGGCCGGGGGCGAGCTGGCCCCGGCGCTGTTGGCCGAGTTGATGCAGGTGCGCAGTTGGTCGATCCAGACCGAGGATGGCGACATCAGCCAGTGCCACGGTGTGGCGGAGGAGAGCGCGGTCTGGCCGTTAGTGACCAGCAATAACGACAACTGTCTGGGCGGTGACTGCCCACACTACAAGGGCTGTTTCGTGGTCAAGGCGCGGCGGCGGGCGATGGAGGCGCAGGTGGTGGTGGTCAACCACCATCTGTTCCTGGCCGATCTGGTGGTCAAGGAGGGGGGCTTTGGCGAGCTGATCCCCGAGGCGCAGGTGACCATCTTCGACGAGGCGCACCAGGTGCCGGACATCGCCAGCCAATATTTCGGCCAGCAGCTCTCCAGCCGCCAACTGGTGGATCTGGCGCGCGACATCATCATGGCCTACCGTACCGAGCTGCGCGATGTCGCTCAGTTACAGAAGAGCGCCGATCTGCTGACGCAACGCAGTCTCGATCTGCGCATCGTGCTGGGCGATCCCGGCTTTCGCGGCAACCTGCGCGACATCCTGGCGCAGAACGAGGTGCGTCGCGCCCTGCTGTTGGTCGATGATGCCCTCGAGCTGTGCTACGACGTGATGAAGATGTCGCTGGGGCGTTCGGCGTTACTCGATGCCGCCTTCGAGCGGGCCACCCTCTACCGCAATCGGCTGAAACGGCTCTCCGATGTGAGCCAACCCGGCTACAGCTATTGGTACGAATGTACCCCGCGCCACTTCGTGCTGGCGTTGACGCCGCTGACGGTGGCGGAGAAGTTCCGCGAGGTGATACAAAGTAAACCCGGCGCCTGGATCTTCACCTCGGCCACCCTGGCGGTGGAGGAGGAGGTCGGTTACTTTAGCGAGCGCCTGGGATTGACGGCGGCGCGCAGCCTGCTGCTGCCCAGCCCGTTCGACTATGCCCATCAGGCCTTGTTGTGTGTTCCCCGTTTCCTGCCCTCGCCGAATCAGCCCGGTGGCGCCGTGCAATTGGCGCGTATGCTCAGCCCGCTGATTGAGGCCAACAACGGGCGTTGCTTCTTTCTCTGCACCTCCCACGCCATGATGCGCGATCTGGCCCAGGCGTTTCGTGCCAGTTTGACCTTGCCGGTGTTGGTGCAGGGGGAGAGCGGTAAGTCGCGCCTGCTGGCCGACTTTATCGCCGCCGGTAACGCCTTGCTGGTGGCGACGGGCAGCTTCTGGGAGGGGGTCGATGTGCGCGGTGACGCCCTCAGTTGCGTCATCATCGACAAGTTACCCTTCACCGCGCCGGACGATCCCTTGCTCAAGGCGCGCATGGAGGATTGCCGACTACGCGGCGGCGACCCCTTTAGCCAGGTGCAATTGCCCGATGCGGTGATCACCCTCAAGCAAGGGGTCGGGCGCCTGATCCGCGACAGCCGCGACCGCGGGGTGATCGTCATCTGCGATAATCGCCTGGTGATGCGCCCCTATGGCGAGGTGTTTCTGCGTAGCCTACCGCCAGCGCCGCGTACCCGCGATCTGGCGCGAGCCATCGACTTCCTGCGTGCCGCCCCGGCGGCGCAGGCCGAGGGCGCGACGGAGAATTGACAAATACAGCCTTAGGGGGCTGTGTTATCATTCTCCATATCAGTAACTCATTTATTTTCCTGCCGAGGTTGGCATGTCCACGCGAATTTTAGCGATTGATACCGCAACGGAAGCCTGTTCCGTTGCTCTGTGGAATAACGGCGAGAGCCTGGCGCAGTTCGAACTCTGCCCACGCGAGCACACGCAACGTATCCTGCCGATGGTGCAGCAGATCCTGGCCGAAGCCGGATTAACGCTGGCGCAGTTGGATGCGCTGGCCTTCGGCCGCGGCCCGGGCAGCTTTACCGGGGTGCGTATCGGGGTCGGCATCGCTCAGGGGTTGGCGTTGGGCGCCGATCTGCCGATGCTGGGCGTCTCCACGTTGGCGACCATGGCACAGGGCGCCTGGCGCGTCGGAGCGGCCGGTCAGGTGCTGAGCGCCATCGATGCGCGCATGGGCGAGGTCTACTGGGGCGAATACCGGCGCGATGTCGACGGTATTTGGCAGGGTGAGGACAGCGAGGCGGTACTCAGCCCGCAGCAAGCGGCCGCGCGTCTGGCCGCCTTGCAGGGCGAGTGGGCTACCGTCGGTACCGGCTGGCAGACCTATCCGGATATGGCGGCGGCCAGCGGCCTGTCGCTACGTGATGGGCAGATACGCTTACCGCATGCCGAGGATATGCTGCCGTTGGCGCTGCAAGCCTGGCAGGCGGGGGCGGCGCTGGCGGTCGAGCAGGCGCAACCGGTTTACCTGCGCAACGAGGTGACCTGGAAAAAGCTGCCGGGACGCGATTAAGCGACCAGGCGGCGGGAACCCGCCCGCGGGACGCGAGTCTAACTGGCTAGTCACGAGATCTGCCCGGCAGGTATGGGGCCGGGTTAACGGAGGGTGAGATGAGTCGGCGAATAATAAGGGCTATCGCGGCGGCGGGCGTCGTCGGATTAATGGGGCTGCTGGCTGGCTGCGTGAGTGTGCCGGAATCGGTGCGTGGTACCTCGCCGACGCCGCAGCAGAACTTCGTGGCGGTGCATAATGCGCCCGATCTGTATGTCGGCCAGGAGGCGCGTTTCGGCGGTATGGTGGTCAGCGTGACCAACAAGAAAGAGGCCAGCTACCTGGAGATCGCCGTGATGCCGCTGGATGACGCGGCGCGCCCGATCCTCGGTCAGGCGGCCCAGGGGCGCATCCTGGCCAAGAGCGTGAACTTCTTGGACCCGGTCAACTTTAATCACCAGTTAGTCACCGTGGTCGGCCCGCTGACGGGCAGCGTCGCGGGTAAGATCGGCCAGACGCCGTATACCTTCGTGACCCTGGATATCACCGGTTACCAGCGTTGGCAGGTCGATCAGCAGGTGATCATGCCACCGCAGCCGTTAGGCCTCGCGCCATGGGGCTATGATCCTTACTGGCGCGGCCCTTACTGGGGGCCAGGTTTCGGCCCTGGGTGGGGATGGGGTCCGCCGATGCCCGCACGCATCGAAAACGTGGTGGTCCCACAAGGCTGACCGCTCATGCGCTGCGCAAAGCGTGGCCAGCCGTGGATTAAAAGCGGGCAAACTGCCTCATCATGGGGAGATTTAGGTGCCATCGCGCCGCTTCGGGTATAAAATGGCGCGCTGCCGCGCAGGCGCCTCGTTTGCACGAGGTCGCGCGGCACTTAACAAAGCAACCCCGCCCTGCGGGGTTATTTGTTTTTAATGCCAGGAGGGCATATTCACGACGGCGATCGCACGCCACGGGTCGGCTCTCGCCGCCTCGCCACGGGCGACGATCGTCATCCCCTCACACAGATAAGAGACAAGGGAGAAGCACCTTGGAAAAGGTTTGGCTTAAACGCTATCCGGAGGATGTGCCGGCGGAGATCGATCCGGACCATTACGCGTCGTTGGTGGAGATGTTTGAACACGCCGTCGCGCGTTATGCGGATCAGCCTGCGTTCATCAATATGGGGCAGGTGATGACCTTCCGCAAGCTGGAGGAGCGCAGTCGCGCCTTTGCCGCCTACCTGCAAAACGGCCTCGGCTTGCAGAAGGGCGATCGCGTGGCGTTGATGATGCCCAACCTGTTGCAGTACCCCATCGCCTTGTTTGGCATCCTGCGCGCCGGGATGGTGGCGGTGAACGTCAACCCGTTGTATACCCCGCGCGAACTGGAGCATCAGCTGAACGACAGCGGTGCCAGCGCCATCGTCATCGTCTCCAACTTCGCCCACACCCTGGAGAAGGTGGTGTATTCGACTCAGGTGCGCCATGTGATCCTGACGCGCATGGGGGATCAGTTACCGGCGGCCAAGGGGACGCTGGTTAATTTCGTGGTCAAGTACATCAAGCGCCTGGTACCCAAATATAACCTGCCGGACGCCATCTCTTTCCGTCGGGTGTTGCAACGTGGGCGACGCATGCAGTACGTCAAGCCGGACATCGTCAACGACGATCTGGCCTTCCTGCAATATACCGGCGGTACCACGGGCGTCGCCAAGGGCGCGATGCTCACGCACCGTAACATGCAGGCCAATCTGGAGCAGGCCAAAGCGGCCTATGGGCCGTTACTGAAGCGCGGACAAGAGATGGTGGTGACGGCGCTGCCGCTGTACCACGTCTTCGCCCTGACGGTGAATTGTCTGCTGTTTATCGAGATGGGGGGGCGCAACCTACTGATCACCAACCCGCGTGACATTCCGGGCATGGTACGGGAGTTGAGTCGTTACCCCTTCACCGCGCTGACCGGCGTGAACACCCTTTTCAATGCCTTGCTGCACAACGAGGATTTTCGCGAGCTGGACTTCTCGTCGCTGCGGCTATCGGTCGGTGGTGGCATGCCGGTGCAGAAGGCGGTGGCCGAGCGTTGGGAAAAGCTGACCGGGCATCATTTACTGGAGGGCTACGGCCTGACGGAGTGTTCGCCGCTGGTGGCGGGTAACCCTTACGATCTAAAACGTTACAGTGGCAGCATCGGTTTGCCGGTGCCCTCGACCCAGGTCAGGCTGGTGGATGATGATGGCCGCGAGGTAGCCTTGGGCGAGGCGGGCGAGTTGCAGGTACGCGGCCCGCAGGTGATGCGGGGCTACTGGCAACGGCCAGAGGCGACGGATGAGATCATGCGTGACGGCTGGCTGGCGACCGGCGATGTCTGCACCATGGATGAACTCGGCTTCCTGCGTATCGTCGATCGCAAGAAAGACATGATCCTGGTCTCCGGCTTCAACGTCTATCCCAATGAGATCGAAGAGGTGGTGGCCATGCACGCCAAGGTGCTGGAATGTGCGGCCATCGGCGTACCGAGCGAAAGCTCCGGTGAGATGGTTAAGGTGTGCGTGGTCAAGCGTGATCCCAGCCTGACGCGCGATGAACTGGTGAGTCACTGCCGCCGTCATCTGACGGGCTATAAGGTGCCGAAACAGATCGTGTTCTATAACGAGCTGCCGAAGAGTAACGTGGGTAAAATCTTGCGCCGGGTACTGCGCGAGGAGCAGACAGCAGGTGACAAGCCGTAGCCTCGGCGCGTACTCTGTCAGCAGGCTTTTTGCCTCGGGCGCCGGCAGCAACGCCGGCGCACTGTTTTTGGCGCCGGCGGCGATGCTGGGCCACCCGACCGCGCCGGGCCGCGAGCCTGGCGCCTGAATGAGATTATTATGTTGAAGTATCAGTTAATTACATCGAACAGCGCGCTACAAGATGTCTGCGAGCGCGCCAGCGCGTTTCCCTATGTCGCGCTGGATACGGAGTTTGTCCGTACCCGCACCTACTATCCGCAGCTGGGATTAGTGCAGCTGTATGACGGTGAAACCCTGTCATTGATCGATCCGCTGCCGATCTCCGACTGGCAGCCGTTTGTCGATCTGCTGCGTAATCCGCAGGTCGTCAAACTGCTGCACGCCGGCAGCGAGGATCTGGAGGTCTTCCTGCATGATTTTCAGACCCTGCCTCAGCCGCTGATCGACACACAGATCCTGGCGGCTTTTACCGGGCGTCCGCTCTCCAGCGGCTTTGCCGCCATGGTCAACGCCTATCTGGGCGTCGAGTTGGACAAGAGCGAGTCACGGACCGATTGGTTGGCTCGTCCGCTGAGCGAGCGCCAGTGCGACTACGCGGCGGCGGATGTGTATTATCTGTTGCCGATGGCGCATCAGCTGTTGGCCGAGGTGGAGGGCTGTGGTTGGCTACCGGCGGCGTTGGACGAGTGCCAGGCGCTGTGTCGCCGCCGTTCTGAGGTGGTCGATCCCCGCCAGGTCTACCGTGACATGACCAATGCCTGGCAGTTGCGCCCGCGGCAGCTGGCGTGTCTGCAACAGTTGGCGGAGTGGCGTCTGAACTTGGCGCGTAGCCGTGACATGGCGGTGAATTTCGTGGTGCGCGAAGAGAGCTTGTGGCAGGTGGCGCGCTACTTGCCTGGCTCGATGGGGGAGCTGAGCGAGTTGGGCGTCAGCGGCCCGGAGATCCGTTACCACGGCAAGGCGATGCTGGAGATTGTCGCACAGAGCGCGGCGTTGGCCGACGATCAGCTGCCGCCCATGGTCGAACGCTTGATCGACCACGCCGGTTATAAGCAGGCGTTTAAACACATTAAGGCGTTGGTGCAGCAGGTGGCGGAACAGCGAGGCTTAACGGCGGAACTGATCGCCTCACGCCGTCAGATCAACCAGTTACTTAGCGTACACTGGGGCTTGAAGGCGGAGCAGCCGGAGCTATTGAGCGGATGGCGCGGCCAGTTGCTGGCGGAAGGATTACACGCGCTGCTGCAAAAAATATAAGCGGGTATGGCGCAATAATAAAGGCAGCGTGACGCTGCCTTTATTGTCTGTGAGATAAAATCGATTGGCTCATTTTATCTATCAGACAATTCACCTCATTCGACAATAATCAGATTATTCCCGCCTCCCGGAGTAATAATAAACCAGGAACGCCTAATTATCTGTTTATTTATCCAGTCGTTCCCCCGAAAAATAAGGAAACGACGGGCCACGATCATTTAGCGGCTTCTTCACTCTCGGGCAAGGTGACATTCAGTTCCAATACTGAAATATCATCCCCTTTCTGTTCCAGTTGCACGCTGACCATTTCTGGATCGATCTGTACATACTTACAGATCACCGCTAACAAATCGCGTTTTAACTGCGGCAGATAGTGTGGTTCACTGTCGCCCCGGCGCCGCTCCGCGACGATGATTTGTAGCCGTTCCTTGGCGATATTGGCTGTCGTCTTTTTACGCGACAGGAAGAAATCAAGTAATGCCATCTCTTATCCCCCGAACAGGCGCTTCAGGAAGCCCTTCTTCTCTTCTTCAACAAAACGGAACTGGCGCTCTTCGCCCATCAGGCGCTCTACCGTATCACGGTAGGCCTGGCCCGCATCGGATTCGTTATCCAGGATCACCGGCTCCCCCTGGTTGGAGGCGCGCAGCACCGACGGACTCTCTGGGATCACCCCGACCAGCGGAATGCGCAGGATCTCCAGCACATCCTCCATGCTCAGCATGTCGCCACGGCTGACACGCCCGGGATTATAGCGGGTGAGTAGCAGATGTTCTTTGATCGGCTCATCGCCATTCTCCGCCCGGCGGGACTTGGAGGAGAGGATACCCAGGATACGATCGGAGTCGCGTACCGAGGAGACCTCCGGGTTAGTGGTGATGACTGCCTCATCGGCGAAGTAGAGCGCCATCAGCGCCCCGGTTTCGATCCCCGCCGGCGAATCGCAGATGATGAACTCAAAGTCCATCGCCTGCAGATCATTCAAGACCTTCTCTACCCCTTCACGGGTTAGCGCATCTTTGTCGCGCGTCTGCGAAGCGGGCAGGATGAACAGATTCTCGGTGCGCTTATCTTTGATCAGCGCCTGGTTCAGGGTGGCATCCCCCTGGATGACGTTGACGAAGTCATAGACGACGCGGCGCTCGCAGCCCATGATCAGATCGAGGTTACGCAGGCCAATGTCAAAGTCGATAACAACGGTTTTCTTGCCTTTCTGTGCCAGTCCGGTTGCGATGGCCGCGCTTGATGTAGTCTTGCCAACGCCCCCTTTACCCGATGTAACAACAATAATGCGTGCCATGAAAAATATCCTTTTTGGAGAAGGGCCTAGAATAAAGATTGAATGGTAAGGGTGCCGTCGCTCAGAGAGAGCCGGGCGGCCTGCCCGTAATAGTTTTCTGGGATCTGCTCACTCAGCCAGTACTGTCCGGCGATAGAGACCAACTCGGCCGCCAGATGGGTGCAAAAGATTTGGCTGGCACTATTGCCGCCCGCGCCGGCGAGCGCACGACCGCGCATCATGCCATAGACATGGATATTGCCGTCGGCGATAAGCTCGGCGCCCGCGCTGACATGGCTGGTGACGATGAGATCGCCGTTGCGTGCATAGATCTGTTGCCCCGAACGGACCGGTGTCGCGATGATCTTGGTCTGCGCGATGATGGGCGCGCTAGGCGGCACGATCTTCGGCGCATTCTTACCCTCGCTGAGTAGGGGTAATCCTGCCGCCAATACCGCCTGCTTTTGTGCCTCATCGCGGCAGCCGCTGACGCCGATAACATGCAGACCGGCGGCGCTAAACACGCGCAGCATTTCTCGCCATTCCACGCTGCCGTTTACATCAGTAATATTAATAACAACAGGCGCATTTTTCAAAAAAGCGGGCGCTTGCTCGACCTTGGCGATTAATGCCGGACGAATTACCTCTGGTTGAGAATTATGCAAATGAACAACCGAGAGTGTAAAACTGCTGCCTTTCAGTTCTATTGGCGCTTGTGACATCTATCCTGACTCAGCTCAGCAACTTGGGAAATCTCCGAAATAACCACGGGCTACGTGATATTCCGCTGTATCTAAGCATGTTATAGTCAGTGGTATATCTAGGCAAGTCGCCGTCAGAATTAAATAGAGTGGAAAAAATGCTTTGTGTGATCTACCGAAGCTCCAAGCGTGAGCAAACTTATCTGTATGTGGAAAAGAAAGACGATTTTTCCCGCGTGCCTGAGGATTTGTTGAAAAGCTTCGGCCGGCCGCAGTTGGCGATGGTGCTCAATCTGGCTAATCGTTCACGCCTGGCGGGCGCGGATATTGCGGCGGTGCGCGCGGCGCTGGCCGAGCAGGGCTATTACTTGCAACTGCCGCCGCCGCCGGAGGATCTGCTGAAGATGCATCGTCTGACGCAGGGGGGCGCCGCCTGAGGCGGGATCATATCGCCTAGGGTGTGAAGGCGGTCACGCTACACTCGGTGGCGGGCTTCCGTCTGCGCCAGGACACGATAGACTCAATGGTTGAGGTGAATCGGCCGTGCGTGACGGCGGCTATCAGCGAGCATGGAGGTGAAGGATGTATCAGCATCGTGATTGGCAGGGCGCCCTGCTGGAGTTACCGGTTAGCAAGGTCGTCTGTGTCGGCAATAATTACCGAGACCATATTCGCGAGATGGGCAGCCAGGTCGCGCCGCAGCCGGTGCTGTTTATCAAGCCGGAGAGCGCATTATGCGATCTGCGCCAGCCGATCGTCATTCCCCATGGCCTGGGTGAGGTGCATCATGAGGTCGAGCTGGCGGTCTTGATCGGCACGCCGTTGAGCAACGCCAGCGAGGATCGCGTGGCGCGGGCGATCGCCGGTTATGGCGTCGCGCTGGATCTTACCCTGCGTGACATCCAACGTGAATGCAAGCAGCACGGCTACCCCTGGGAGAAGGCCAAGGCGTTCGATGGGGCTTGCCCGATCTCCGGTTTCATCCCTGAAAACGAATTCGGCGACGCACAGAACGCCAACCTGACGTTGAGTGTCAATGGCGAGGCGCGTCAGGCGGGTAATACGCGTGATATGTTGACGCCCATCCTGCCGTTGATCAGTTACATGAGTCGCTTCTTTACCCTGCGTGCCGGCGACGTGGTCCTGACCGGTACACCCGCCGGCGTCGGCCCCCTGTGCTCCGGCGACATGCTGAGCATCGGTCTCAATCAGCGCTCGCTGACCACGCGAGTGATCTAGCTCGGCCCAGGGCGCTGGCACAAGTCGCTTGCATCCATCGCCCAAAGCGTCTATACAGTCCGCCTTTAACGGTATTGTTGCGGGTAGAGCAAAGATGAGTACGACGCCCTTTTGGCAGGAAAAGACGCTGGAACAGATGAGTGATGCCGAGTGGGAGGCGCTATGCGATGGCTGCGGCCAATGCTGCCTGCACAAGCTACAAGATGAAGATACCGATGAGATTTACTTCACGAATGTGGCCTGTAACCTACTCAACATCAAGACCTGCCAGTGCCGCCACTATGAGCGGCGTTTCGAGTATGAAGAGGATTGCATCAAGCTGACGCGGGACAACCTGCCGACCTTCGAATGGTTGCCGCCGACCTGTGCCTACCGCCTGCTTAACGAAGGGGGGACGTTACCCGCCTGGCACCCGTTACGCACCGGCTCGAAGTCGGCGATGCATGCCGCGCGTATCTCGGTGCGCTATATCGCGGTGCGCGAGAGTGAGGTCAGCGACTGGGAAGAACACATCATGCGTCGGCCTTTGTGGCAGCAGGATGAGCACGCCGAGTAACTTCATCGCGTGATGCGGAGTCGGTGGGTGATCCGCCCACGGGCTAAAGCGGTTGTCCTCACCCGGTCAGCTTTGTATGATGATTTGACGCGTATCGGCACCGCCGATGCGTGGCACCCATCACAACAGAGGAGAGGGGAGCGATGTATCAGAACATTTTACTGCCGCTGGATCTGGGGGAAGAGGCGCTGACGGCGTTAGCGCTGGAGCAGGTGAAATCCGTGATCCGTAGCGAGGAGACCCGGGTGCGCCTGATGTACGTGGTCGTTCAGATCCCCGATTTTATCCTCAATCGTTTCAATCCGCAGACCAACCAGTTCGACGATGTGATGAGCGAGGAGCTGCATCGTCGTCTACAGGCGCTGGCCGCACAACTGCCGCTGCCGGCAGAGAATATCAGCGTCGTGGTGCGCCAGGGCGGTATCTACGACGAGATCTTGAAAGAGGCGGAGTGCATTGGTGCCGACTTGATCCTGATCGGTTCGCGGCGTCCCAGCATGAAGACCTATCTTCTCGGCTCCAACGCGGCGGCCATCGTGCGCCATGCGCATACCTCGGTACTGATCGCGCGCTGAGTCGTGTGGGTGACGCGGGCATCATGCGCGCCCCGAGGAATAAAAAACGCCAGGCTCGATTCGAGTCTGGCGTTTTGATAGCGGGTAGGCCTTAACGGCTAAACAGCGAGCGGCGCTTGGTCTTAACAAACTGGGCGAGCAAGACCAGCAGGGCGACCAGCAGATAGGCGGCGAAGATCCCCACCAACCACTGCGGCATCTCCAGCGTCAGGAACTGCCATTGACGCTCGGCACAATCGCCATTGGCAAAAAAGATCGCCGGGAACCACTTATCCAGCGGCAGCCATGTCGGGAATGAGACGAAGAAATCGCAGGTGGTGAAGGGAGAGGGGTGCAACTGGATCATGGTGTGCTGCCAGGCCAACTCCAGACCGCGATACCCACTATACAGCCACAATAATAGCGCGGCCCAACGCAGCGGGGTTTGCGGCGCGACGGCGCCCAACAGCCCGGCACCCAGGATGCCGAACAGCGCGCAGCGCTCATAGATACACATGACGCAGGGTTTCAACAGCATCACATGCTGAAAATAGAGCGCGGTCAGTTCCAGTAACAGCGCCGTTAACGCCATCAGCAGCCAAGCTCCGCGCCCCTGAGAGCAACGCTTCAAAAATTGCAACATAACTACGCTTCCATGTCACAAAAAGGTGCAGCCAGTGTAAACCATTGACTGCACACTACCAGAAAAAAATCGCCGAAATGTGTTTCGCCGCGCGTGCTTATAGGCCGCTGGCCAGCACCTCTTGCGCCGGTGGCAGCGTTAACAGATGCCACTGGGAGAGGAGCTGCGTCGCCGGCTCGAGGGCGAAGGAGACACACAGTAAGCCGACCAGCGTCATCACGACGGTATAGGGCAGCGCCATCCAGACCATGCGACCATAGGAGAGGCGAATCAACGGCGCCAGCGCGGAGGTCAGCAGGAACAGGAAGGCCGCCTGGCCGTTAGGGGTGGCGACCGACGGCAGGTTGGTCCCGGTATTGATAGCGACGGCTAACATCTCGAACTGTTTCAGCGAGATGGCCCCCGACTCCAATGCGGCTTTCGCCTCATGAATATAGACCGTACCGACGAACACGTTATCGGAGATCGAGGAGAGCAGGCCGTTGAACAGATAGAACAGCGTCAGCTGGCGATCGGGCGGCGCCTGCAGGACGAACTGGATCACCGGGGTGAACAGGTGTTGGTCGATGATCACCGCCACCACCGAGAAGAACACGGTGAGTAGGGCGGTGAAGGGCAATGACTCTTGGAATGCCTTACCGATCAGATGCTCGTCGGTGACGCCGCACAGCGAGGTAACCAGCACGATCACGCTCAGGCCGATCAAGCCGACCTCGGCCAGGTGGAAGGCCAACGCGATCACCAACCAGACCCCGACCAGCGCCTGGATCATCAGCCGGAGCTTGTCTTGGCGTGTCCGGCTGTTGCTGCTCTCCTGGTCGAAGTTACGCAGGATTTGGCGTACACGATCCGGCAACTGAGCGCCGTAGCCGAACAGCGAGAAGCGCTCCACCAGGTAGCAGGTCAGGATGCCGCAGAAGAATACCGGCACGGTGACCGGCGCCATGCGCAGCAGGAAGGAGACGAAATGCCAGTCGGCGTTCTTGGCAATGATCAGGTTTTGCGGCTCGCCGACCATGGTCATGACGCCGCCGAGGGCGGTGCCCACCCCGGCATGCATCAGCAGGCTGCGTAGGAAGGCACGGAACTGATCCAGTGCCTCGCGTTTGGCGCTGTCCGTCAACTGACTATCGTCGCTGAGTGCCACGTTGCTCCCACCCCCCGAGGCAACCTGGTGGTAGATGCCGTAGAAACCGATGGCCACACTGATCACCACCGCGATCACCGTCAGGGCGTCGAGGAAGGCGGAGAGGAAGGCGGCGGCCAGACAGAAGGCCAACGACAAGGCAATCTTGGAGCGAATGTTGAGCAGTAGCTTGGTAAAGACGAACAGCAGCAACTGCTTCATAAAGTAGATCCCGGCGACCATAAAGATCAGCAGCAGCAAGACCTCAAGGTTGGCGGCTACCTCATGGGCGATCTTCTCTGGCGTGGTCATGCCGATAAACACGGCCTCCAACGCCAACAGACCGCCGGGTTGTAGCGGATAGCATTTGAGCGCCATCGCCAGGGTAAAGATGAACTCGACGACCAACAGCCAGCCGGCGTAGAACGGGCTGATAGCGAACACCAGCGGATTGATAAGCAGGAATACCAGAATGGCCACCTTGTACCATCCCGGCGCGTTGCCGAGGAAGTTCTTGGCGAACGCCTGGGTATATGTGATTGTCATAACGTCGTTAAACCTAATTTCTTATGAGATTTGCCGGTATCGGTTGCTCTCCCGAGCCGCGCAATGGCGCCTATCTTCGCCGGGAAATGATTAGACTATACTACTTTCACCTTGGGTAGCAAATCACGCTTCCGATATAACCTATTGTAAATCATTTAATTATTGATGGATTACTGCAATCCCTTACCCGAAAGTCGGCACCATCCCCGGCCGGCTTGCGTCAGGCGCGGCAAAGCGCGCCCGGCAATGAGGGCCAAGCTTGCCGATTTTAGCGTCCGCCTGCAATGGGCGTGGGGTGAAATGGGTAAGGAAAGCGGTCAGAAACTTGAATTGCCGGATAAATGACTAGTATGCGTGGCTTTTTTGGTGAGCCTCATCCAGAAGCGTGCCGCGCGATGCGCGATAAGGCACGCATGAGATGCGCATGCGTGCGGCGTATCGGCTGTGTCAGCCGAGATCGCCCAGGGCGATGCGCGGGGCCGGCAATGGAATATCGAGCGGGCCGATGGCCGGTAAGGCGGAGGGAGGCAACGTCAACGTGCCGAGGCGTGGTACGGCCGCCTCATCCTGTGGTGTCAGGGGCAATGCTCGACGATCGCAATGCGGTTCGGCGCGCGGGGCGCGCCGCTGCCAGAAGCGCGGTAGGCCGCCATCGATACATAGTGTAACCAGGAGAGCCGTCCCGCTCAAGGCGGCGGCGCCGGTAATGGTTATTCCCAGCAGATCCATATCCTTCATCCTCACAGCATCATCAATTGATAATGATTTTCATTATACATATGCATCGCTTTAGGCCAAGGAGAAATTATCGTGTTGGGCGCTGACGATCGTGCGGGGGCGGGCGGGGTATGCGGCGCGCTAGCCCTGTGTCGCCGGTCACACTGTTTCGCGCTTTCCTACCTCCCGGTGCTATATCAGCGGGATGCCATCTGGTATGATGAGCGCCATAGTTTTTGCTGATTGTCGTGACGGAACGTTAACAACATGGTTATTAAGGCGCAGAGTCCAGCTGGTTTTGCGGAAGAGTATCTTATTGAGAGTATTTGGAATAATCGTTTCCCCCCCGGTTCCATTCTCCCTGCAGAACGTGAATTATCTGAGCTGATCGGTGTCACCCGCACGACCCTGCGTGAGGTGCTACAGCGTCTGGCGCGTGATGGCTGGCTAACGATCCAGCACGGAAAACCGACCAAAGTAAATAATTTCTGGGAAACCTCCGGGTTGAATATCCTGGAGACCTTGGCGCGTCTGGATCACGACAGTGTGCCACAGCTGATCGACAACGTACTGGCGGTGCGTACCAATATCGCCGCGATCTTCATTCGTGCGGCGGTGCGTCAGCATCCCGACAAGGTGCAGAGTATCGTGGCCGACGCGCCGACGGTGGAGGATAGCGCCGAGGCCTTCGCCGCCCTCGACTACCGTATCTTCCGCGCCTTGGCCTTCGCCTGCGGCAACCCGATCTACGGTTTGATCCTCAATGGCCTGAAAGGGTTGTATACCCGAGTGGGGCGTTACTACTTCTCTAATCCACAGGCACGCCGTCTGGCGCTGGCCTTCTATGCCCGTCTCGGCGAACTGGCCGCGGCTCACCAACACGATCAGGTCATGGACTTCGTGCGTAACTACGGCAAAGAGAGTGGTGCCATCTGGCACGGGATGCAGAGTGGCATTCCGCGTGATTTAGCCGAGGGGCGCGGCTAAGCCGAGAAACGCTTGACGACGGTCGACAACAGGGGCGCTTTAGCGCCCCTGTTGTGTTATAGGCCGGCGGGCTGCGGGGGGCAGCGCTCTAACAGTTCGACGCCGCCGTCTGGGTTAAGCTGCTCCAGATAGACGTCGAAGCCCCATAAACGTTGCAGATGCTTGAGTACCGCTCGGCGACTATTGGCCTCCAGTGGGATGCGATTGTGGGGAATGTAGCGCAGGGTCAACGAACGGTCGCCGCGTAGCGCGACGTTCCAGACTTGGATATTGGGCTCCAGATTGCTCAGATTATACTGGGCGGAGAGGCGTTCACGCAGGCGCCGATAGCCCTCCTCGTTATGGATCGCCTCGATTTCCAGATAGTTATTGCGATCGTCGTCCTGCACACAGAACAGACGGAACTCACGCATCAGATGCGGCGAGAGAAACTGACTGATAAAGCTCTCATCCTTGAAGTCACGCATGGCGAAGTGCAGCGTCTCGAGCCAATCGCCTCCGGCGATGTCGGGAAACCATTCGCGATCCTCCGCCGTCGGTTGCTGGCAGATACGCTTAATATCCTGATACATGGCGAAGCCCAGCGCATAGGGATTGATGCCGCCATAATGGGGGCTGTTATAGGCGGGTTGCGCGATGACGTTGGTATGGCTATGCAGAAACTCCAGCATGAAGCGGTCGCTGACCTTACCCTCGTCATACAGGTGATTAAGGATGGTGTAGTGCCAGAAGGTGGCCCACCCCTCGTTCATGACCTGAGTCTGCTTCTGGGGATAGAAATACTGGCTGATCTTGCGCACGATACGCACGATCTCGCGCTGCCAAGGCTCCAGTAACGGCGCATTCTTCTCGATAAAGTACAGGATATTCTCTTGCGGCTCGCTGGGGAAGCGTGCCGCCTGGCGATCGATGACACCGACCTCGCGGCGCGGCAGGGTACGCCACAGATCGTTGACCTGGCTTTGCAGGTAGGCCTCGCGCGCCTGCTGGCGGGCCCGCTCCTCGTCCAGTGAGATCTTCTGCGGTCGTTTGTAGCGATCCACACCGTAATTCATCAGGGCATGGCTGGAGTCGAGGATCTTCTCGACCTCCTCCACTCCGTAGCGCTCTTCGCACTGGCGGATATAGTTCCGGGCGAACAACAGGTAGTCGATGATCGAACCGGCATCGGTCCAGGTGCGGAACAGATAGTTATTCTTAAAAAACGAGTTATGGCCGTAACAGGCGTGCGCCATCACCAACGCCTGCAGGGTGATGGAGTTCTCCTCCATCAAATAGGCGATACAGGGGTTGGAGTTAATCACGATCTCGTAGGCCAGCCCCTGCTGTCCCTGCTTATAACGGCGCTCCGTCTCGATAAATTTCTTACCGAAGGACCAGTGAGCATAGTTAATCGGCATGCCGATGCTGGAGTAAGCATCCATCATCTGCTCGGCGGTAATGATTTCGATCTGATGAGGGTAGGTCTCTAAGCGGTAGTGTTTGGCGACGCGATCGATCTCGCTCAGATACGCCTGCAATAACGGAAACGTCCAGTCCGGGCCATCACTCAGGCAGCGACTGCTGCGGGACTCCGCGGTTGATATGGCCATGGCACACCTCCCTTAACTCGTGGTATGGACTGCGGCACGCCGTCCTGATACAAGCGTAGTCTACGAGGCTAAAACCTGCCGCCATCGGCGGAAAAGGTGAGTGGTGGAAGGGCGCGTGACGCTTGCCGCGGAAGAGGGCGGCGATGGGAGAGGGGGGAAAAAGGTGGAGCGCATAGCATGACTCGCGCCCTCTCCCCGCTCGGCAAGGCGAGGGCGCGAGAGGCGATCAGACGTCGCGGCGGTCGATGGTTTCGTCACCCCAATAGAGTTGATCCTTATCCGTCTTGGCGAAGGCCAGAGGCAGCACCTTATCGTTCCCCTCTTCCCAGATCTGTTGGGCTAAGGTTTCGTCATCGTGGGCGAGTTCGAAGATGGCTTCGGCGATTTCTAAAGAGGTTTCACGCACGCGTGCCCATTCGGCAATGTGATGCGGCTTGGTCATAAAAGGTCTCCTTGAAAATGATCGCGGTCACAGGCGTGCTAGCGACACTACTTACGGAGAGCGGTTAGCGCAACCTGTCCTGCTTTCACCATAACGCAGCCTAAGCGGCGACGCCAGCACCTTATGTTGCCGTATGTTACTGTTATGCGGGGAAGCCAGCCAGGAGAAGGCCTGGCTGGCGATGTCGATGTGTTAGGCCAGTTCGCTGTGTGCCGGTTGATCGCCCAGCAGGCGATCTAAGGCGCTGAGCAGCAGCGTCCGACGGTGTTGGCAGGATTCGTGGCGAGCCGTGCGCGCGATGGCATGGATGAGATCGCCGTAGATGATGTCGCCATCGCGCGCAATCAGCGCGCTGACGGTTTCACCGATCAGACGAGATACTTCATGGTCAAAATGAACGGTATCACTAAAGTGAATGCCGTAATCAGGCAGTTCAGTGAGTGTACTCATGGTGTCTTTCCCTTGGTGTTGCGACAAATGACCCGGCAAGCGGTATCAATTAACGAGCGAGTAGATAAGATTACGAAATTAATTAGTCATCTATGATTATAATTAATAACACTAGCATCTTTTGCCAGTGATACCTATTTTGATGGGCTGAGGATGTTATGTGTTGTGGCTTAGTTCACAGTTAATTAATTTATTTTACGCCAGCGCGCCGCTACCCCCCCGTTTGGGGGCGGAATAACGGCGGCGGTGAGCGGATGCGGCGCGTGTCTCGGTGGATTATTCTCTATTGTTGAGTCGAGTAATCATAAGCATACTTTATCTTTATTTTGCGCGTATTGCCGATGAGTCGTACCGTACGTCAGCGCCCACGCCCGCCTGGAACGTGGGACTTCTCCCTTATTATGCCGCAATAACCCCCCTCGAACGGCGTCGGCGTGGTGGGGCATTTATCACCGTTACTTGTGCCGACCCCGGTAATTATTTTATTCACCTCCCGGCTGCTGCCTAGTGATAAATATAACCATGACATGTTTTTATTAAAATATAACACTGAAATCAATAATTTAATTGGTGATCTATTTCAATAATCCGCCAAAATTCAGGTTATATTATTGCCGCACTCTACAATAATATTAAGGGGAGTGTGATGGAGAATTATTTATCTTCTGAATATATAAACCAGGTGGAATTATTCTGTAACGGTTATAAAGCTTTCCTCGATCGGGCTAAAACCGAACGGGAGTGTATTCGCGCTATTCGTGAGGTGGTGCAGGCGCAAGGATTTGGTCCTTTGCCAGCGGCGGAGAGCGTGAGGGTCGGCGGGAAATATTACTGTGTTAATCGTAATAAGAGCATGGCGTTGATCGTCATGGGGCGCAGCCCCTTATGCCAGGGGGTGCGAATTATCGCCGCGCACAGTGATGCGCCGCATCTCGATCTTAAGCCAAATCCGCTCCATGAAGCGCAGGGATTGGCGCTGATGCGTACCCACTATTATGGCGGTATTAAGAAGTACCAGTGGGGGGCACGCCCCTTGGCGCTGCATGGGGTGGTCTTCACCCGTCAACATGGGCGCATCGAGTTGACCTTGGGTGAGCGGGGCGATCAGCCGGTATTTACCATCCCCGATCTGCTACCGCACCTGGATGCGAAGATCCAGCGTAAGCGTCCGGGGGATGAACTATTAAAGGGGGAGGAGCTGCAGATCCTGGTTGGCAGTCTCCCCTTGGCCGAGTTGGCCGAAGAGGATAAGGATCGGGTCAAGCGCCAGATCTTGGCCCGCTTGCAGCATGACTACGCCCTGGAGCAGGCGGACTTGCTACGCGCCGAGCTGGCGTTGGTGCCCGCGGGGGAGAGCCGCGATGTCGGCCTGGATGGTTCGCTGCTCGGCGGCTACGGTCAAGATGATCGGGTGTGCGTCTATACGGCGCTGCAGGCCTTGCTGGCGTGCGAGCAACCGGAGCAGACCCTGATCTGCCTGTTCCTGGATAAGGAGGAGACCGGCTCGTCGGGCGCCACCGGGATGCAGTCCGACTTCTTCCCCTGGGTTATCGAGATGCTCTTGCAGCGTATGCCGGGAGCGTCGGTCACCCAGTTGCGCCAGTGCCTCTGGAACTCTTACGCCCTGTCGGCGGATGTGGTGCCGGCGCTCGATCCGCTGTTTCCCGAGGTCCATGACGCCGATAACGCCGCTCGTCTGGGCGGGGGGATGGTGCTGAGTAAATACACCGGGGCGGGTGGGAAGAACTTAACCAACGACGCCGATGCCGAATACCTCGCCCTGCTGCAGCACATGTTGGACAGCCATGCATTGCGCTGGCAAAACGGCCTGTTGGGTAAGGTCGATGAGGGGGGCGGCGGTACCATCGCCCGTTTCCTCGCCCAGCATGGCCCCTGTGTCGTTGACGCTGGGGTTCCCCTGTTGTCCATGCACTCACCGTTTGAAGTCAGTGCCAAGTCCGATATCTGGCAGACTTTCCAGGGCTATCGCCACTTCTTCAGCGCCGCCTTTCCTTGTCCATCACAGCTATACGATGAGGCAGAGACGATAGGAGGTGCCTCATGAACCGGCGTTATCCCGCGACCTTCTACATCCTATGCGCCTGCCAGTTTTGGTGGGCCGTCTCCTTCTATAGCCTGTGGACCGTCCTGCCGGTCTTTCTACATGATGCGCTCCATCTCGACGAGAAGAGCGCCTTCAGCATCTTCGGTAGCTTCACGGCCATCGGCGCCTCGTTGCTGTTTGTCGGCGGCTGGCTGGCGGACAAGGTGTTAGGTGCCAAACGCACGCTATGGTGGGGTTACGCCTTCCAAGGAGTGGGTTACGCGCTGATCACCGCGGCTTCGCTGAGCGACGCGTCGTCACTGCTCTTCGCCGGTTTAGGCTGCGTGATCGTCGGGCGCAGCGTCGGCGGGGTGGCCGCCCCGGCGTTGGTCGCCGCGGCCTATAACCAGGGTGATCAACGTCTGGATAGCGCCTTTACCCTGTTTTATATGGTCAACAATATTGGCGCCTTCTTGACGACCGTGGCGGCGGCGGAGATCGCCGCCCGTCTCGGCTGGCAGGCGGCCTTTATTCTCAGCACGCTGGGGATGGTGATCAACCTGTTGCTGCTGGCGCGTTATAGCCGTTATCTGGTGAATGCGAGCCCGGTGGATAGCCGCAAGCCGGGGAGCGCTATCATGGCCGCTTACCTGGGCGGTTCGTTGCTGGTGGTGGCGCTCAGCATGTTCCTGCTGCGTGAACTGCTGATCACGCGGGTGCTGCTGGTGGCCGTCGCCCTGATCATCCTGTTGCTGATTGTGCGTATCATGCGGCGTGAGACGCGCATCTCGCGGCTGAAGATGGTGGTTGGGCTGGTGCTGATGGGGCAGGCCTTGCTGTTTTTCATCCTCTACAATCAGATGCCGACCTCGCTCAACTTCTTCGCCATCAATAACGTGCGCCCCTCCTTGCTGGGGGTAGCGGTCAACCCGGTCTCCTTTCAGGCGCTGAATCCGATGTGGATCATCGTACTCAGTCCCGGTCTGGCCTGGCTCTATACCTGGCTGGGCGAGCACGGGCGTGACCCCTCGATGCCGGTCAAGTTCGCCGTGGGGATGTTAGCCTGCGCCGCCGCCTTTGCCTGCGCCGGTAGTGCCCGCTTCTTCGGCAATGCGGCGGGCATCGTCTCCCCCTTCTGGATCATCGCCCCGCATCTGCTATTCGCCATCGGCGAACTGTTGATCTCGGCCCTGGGTCAGTCGATGCTCGCCAAGCTGTTCCCGCGCGAGGTGCGTGGTTTTATCTATGGCGCGTGGGGGATGGTGTTGGCGCTGGCGTCGTTGGGGGCGGCTTGGTTGGCGGGCTTCTCCGCCAGCGACAACGAGGCCGCGGGCGATGCACTGCACTCCCTGCAACAGTATGGCGCTTACTTCTATGCCTTAGCCCTCGCAACCTTGGTCGTCGCGCTGATCTGCTGGTGGCTGGCGCCCCGGTTGGATCGGCTGATCAACACGCCCGATCACCCCGCAGCGTAGGCGAGCGGGGCTAGCGTCACGATCAAGGCGGCAAAGAGGCAGATGGCCGGGGCATGGCGCCCCGGCCGGTCGCATTTAGTGGTGGCCTGCGAGTAGGGAGACCTCGACCTGTGAGGGGGCGAAGTAGCGCTCGTCGTCGTCGGCTTGGCTCGCCTTGCTAAAGCGCCAACGCAGGGTATGGAAGGGGGCCACGCTGCTGCGGTGCGCCACGCTGATCAGGGTGAGGCCCGGTAACCACTCGCTCAATAGGCGGTAGACATGCTGCTCGGTATCTTCGTCTAGGGCGCTGGTCGCCTCGTCCAGATACAGAATATCCGGTTGCAGCGCCAGCGCGCGGGCGAAGGCGATGCGCTGTTGCTCGCCGGGAGAGAGCTGTTGCGACCAGTTGGCGCGCGTCGCCAGCTGATCGCACAGGTGGTTCAGGCGGCAGGCGCGTAGGATGGTCTGTAGACTCTCATCGCTGTGGGTCGTGGCGTCAGAGGGGTAACAGATGGCGTCGCGCAGGCTGCCTATCGGCAGATAGCTGCGTTGCGGCAGGAACAGGGTACGCAGCGAACCCTCGTCGGGGCGTAAGATCTCGCCGTGGCCATAGGGCCAGACACCGGCGATGGCGCGCAACAGCGTCGACTTGCCACAGCCGGAAGGGCCGGTGATCAGGACGCGATCGCCGCGCGCTACCTGCAGGCTAACGTCGTTGAACAGCGTGCGCCCCTGGTGGATCTGCAGGGTCAGCCCGTTGATCGCCAGCGCCTGGTTGTCATCCTGGGTTTGCCCGTGGCGAATATCGCCGGGGTGCTCCGCCAGATCGGCCACGGCCTTATTGAAACCGGCCAGACGGTTGACGCATGCCTTCCAGGCGGCCAGATCGTCGAATGCGTTGATAAACCAAGAGAGCGCCCCCTGCACCTGGCCGAAGGCCGAGGAGATCTGCATCAGGGTGCCGAGCTGAATGGCGTTGGCGAAGTAGCGCGGGGCGGCCACCAGGATCGGGAAGATGATGGCGAACTGGCCATAGAAATTGCTGGCGAAGTTCAGCCGCCGGGTCAGGCGCATGATGCTCCACCAGTTGCGGCGGATGTTCTGGAACTGGCCATCAAGCTGCTGGCGCTCTTGCGGCTCGCCGTGATACAGAGCGATCGGATCGGCGTTGTGGCGGATGCGGATCAACCCGAAGCGGAAGTTTGCCTCGAAGCGCTCCTGATCGAAGGAGAGGTTGACCAACGGCCGGCCAACCAGCCAGATCATCAGCGACCCCAACCCGGCGTACAGCAAGGCGAACCACACCATGTAGCCGGGGATCTCCAGGGCATGGTCGGCGATCATCAGCGACAGCGAGCCGGAGACCGACCACAGGATGGCGACGAAGGAGAACAGCGTCACCAGGCTGGAGAGCAGCCCCAGGGTCAGGGAAAGGGTGCCGTTGGTCAAGGCGCTCAGATCTTGGGCGATACGTTGGTCGGGGTTATCGATCGACTGCTGCATCTCGGTATGGTAGTAGGCCTGATGCTGGAGCCAACGGTCCATATAGCGCCGGGTCATCCACTGGCGCCACAACATTTGCAGCCCCTGGGTCAGATAGATGCGGAAGATAGCGATGGCGATATAGATAAACGCCAGGTAGCTGAAGCGGATCAACTGCGCCTTAAACACCGCATAGTTACGGTTTTGTAGGGCATCGTAGAACACCCGGTTCCACTCGTTAAACAGGACATTCAGATACACCGCCGCCAGCGTCAATACGATGATGGCGCCGAGTCGGCTCCAGGCGCTGAATTTTTCGTCTGAAACCCAATAGGGTTTGATCAGATGCCACACTTCTCGCCAGTGGGTGGCTTTTTGGCTGGAATGCATGCGATGACTTTCCTACAGCATGAAAAGAATAAATTTAACCGTCCGTATTAGGCCACAAAACGCGACAAATGTTCTGCACCGCTTTGTAAAGTAATTTAATGATGCGCGAAAAGTCAGCAGGTTATGCCGCCCAACGGGCGGCAGGGGCGAGAGACTCAATCGTTGGCGAGCTGGCGGGCGAACAGTTCACGGAACACCGGGTAGATGTCCTGCTGCTCGCGAATATGTTGCATGGCGAAGTTGTCGCAGCTGCGGCTTAACGCCTCATATTCACGCCACAGGGTCTGGTGCGCGCGGCGGGTGATCTCGATGTAGCAGTAGTAGCGCACCAACGGCAGCAGCCGCTCAGTCAATAGTTTCTGGCACAGCGGCGAGTCGTCGGCCCAGTTGTCGCCATCGGAGGCCTGTGCGGCGTAGATGTTCCACTGCGCCGGATCGTAGCGGGCGCGCACGATCTCATCCATCAGCTTCAGGGCGCTGGAGACGATGGTGCCGCCGGTCTCCTGCGAGTAGAAGAACTCCTGTTCATCCACCTCCTTCGCCTGAGTATGGTGACGAATGTAGACCACCTCGATGTTCTTGTAGTTACGGCTGAGAAACAGATACAGCAGAATATAGAAGCGCTTGGCCATCTCCTTGGTGGCCTGATCCATCGATCCGGACACATCCATCAGGCAGAACATCACCGCCTGGCTAGAGGGCTCGGGGCGCCGCTCATAGTTCTTGTAGCGGAGATCGATACTGTCGATAAACGGCACCCGGGCGATGCGTTGGCGCAGCACCTCGATCTCGCCGCGTAGGCGCATGCTTTCCAGCGGTTGCGCCGGTTCGCGCTGTTGTAGCGCATCGAGCTGCTCCTCCAGTTGGCGCAGCTCGCGCCGCTTGGCGGCGCTCATCGCGGTACGTCGCGCCAAGGAGTTCTGTAGCGAACGTACCACGCTGATGTTGGCCGGTACTCCGCTGGCGGTATAACCGGCGCGATGGCTCTTAAACTCGGTCAGCTGGCGGTAGTGGTTGTGGCGCAGGTTGGGCAGCGCCAGATCGTCGAACAGCAGATCCAGGTACTCCTCTTTAGAGAGCTGAAAGACAAAATTATCCTCGCCGCCCTCACCGTTACCCGCTTCCCCGCTGCCTCCCCCGGCGCCGCCGCCCGGTTGGCGATCGATGCGGTCATTCTGTACAAAATGGTCATTACCGGGATGGACCCGTTGGCGTTCCCCCCCAGCGCCCTGTTGAAACAGCGGCTCGCTGATGTCGTCGTGCGAGATGGTGACCGACTCGCCGCTCTCGACATCGGAGACGGAGCGGCGATGAATGGCATCCGCGACGGATTTCTTGATCTGCGCGGTATAGCGGCGCAGGAAGCGCTGGCGGTTCACCGCGCTCTTGTTCTTGCCGTTTAGGCGACGATCGATAAAGTAAGACATGGCGCCTCCCAATCTGCCAACCGCTAGAAAAGGGCGGCAAAACGCCGCCCATAGCGCATCCTCATGACGACTTACGTACGCGCAGATACCATTCGCACAACAGGCGCACCTGCTTGCGGGTATAGCCCTTCTCCATCATGCGGTGGACGAAGTCATCGTGCTTCTTCTGCTCCTCGCTGGAGGTCTTGGCATTGAAGGAGATCACCGGCAACAGCTCCTCGGTGTTGGAGAACATCTTCTTCTCGATCACCGTGCGCAACTTCTCATAGCTGGTCCAGTTGGGGTTGTGGCCATTATTGTGGGCGCGGGCGCGCAGCACGAAGTTGACGATCTCGTTACGGAAATCTTTCGGATTACTGATCCCCGCCGGCTTCTCGATCTTTTCCAACTCGGCGTTGAGCGACTCACGGTCAAACAGCTGGCCGGTATCCGGATCGCGGTACTCCTGATCCTGGATCCAGAAGTCGGCATAGGTGACATAACGGTCAAAAATGTTCTGTCCATACTCCGAATAGGACTCCAGGTAGGCCGTCTGGATCTCCTTGCCGATGAACTCGACATATTTCGGGATCAGGTAGCCCTTCAGGTGTTCCAGATACTTCTCCGCCACCTCTTGCGGGAACTGTTCGCGCTCGATCTGCTGCTCCAGCACATAGAACAGATGCACCGGGTTGGCGGCCACCTCGCCGTGGTCGAAGTTAAACACCTTGGAGAGTATCTTGAAGGCGAAACGCGTCGACAGGCCGTTCATGCCTTCGTCCACCCCGGCATAGTCGCGATACTCCTGGTAAGACTTGGCCTTGGGGTCGGTATCCTTCAGACTCTCGCCATCGTAGACACGCATCTTGGAGTACAGGCTGGAGTTTTCTGGGCTCTTCAGGCGCGACAGCACGCTGAAGCTGGCCAGGGTCTCCAGGGTGCCGGGGGCGCAGGGCGCCAGGGCCAGCTCGCTGTTATCCAACAGCTTGTCGTAGATCTTGATCTCTTCCGAGATGCGCAGGCAGTAGGGCACCTTGACGATGTAGACGCGGTCGAGGAAGGCCTCGTTATTCTTGTTGTTGCGGAACTGCACCCACTCCGATTCGTTGGAGTGCGCCAGGATGATGCCGCTAAAGGGCAGGGCGGAGATGCCTTCGGTGCCGTTATAGTTGCCCTCCTGGGTGGCGGTCAGCAACGGATGCAGCACCTTGATCGGCGCCTTGAACATCTCCACAAACTCCATGATCCCCTGGTTGGCCCGGCACAGCGCGCCGGAGTAGCCATAGGCATCGGGATCGTTCTGGGCGTAATGTTCCAGCTTACGGATATCGACTTTACCCACCAGGGCGGAGATATCCTGGTTGTTTTCATCGCCCGGCTCGGTCTTGGCGATGGCGATCTGTTGTAGGATCGATGGCCACACCTTGACGACGCGGAACTGGGTGATGTCGCCGCCGAACTCGTGTAGGCGTTTGGCCGCCCATGGCGACATGATGGTGCCCAGGTAGCGCGGCGGAATGCCATACTCCTGGCTCAACAGGGTGCCATCCTGCTGATGACTGAACAGACACAGCGGGTGGTCGTTGACCGGGCTGCGTTCGCCGTTGGCGCTCAACACATAGATGGGGACGCATTGCATCAACGCCTTTAACCGTTCGGCCAGCGAGGACTTACCCCCACCGACCGGCCCCAGCAAGTAGAGGATCTGTTTCTTCTCTTCCAATCCCTGCGCCGCGTGGCGCAGATATGCCACGATCTGCTCGATGGCCTCTTCCATGCCGTAGAATTCGGCGAAGGCGGGATAGCGGGCGATGACGCGGTTGGAGAATAGGCGGGAGAGTCGGGGATCTTGCGCCGTGTCGATCATTTCCGGGGTACCGATGGCCTGTAGCAGGCGTTCGGCGGCGTTGGCATAGGCGCTGCGATCCTGGCGGCAGAGAGTCAGAAAGGCCTGTAGCGTCAGCTCCTCATCCTTGGCCGATTCATAACGCTGGCGATATTGTTCAAATATGTTCATAGCGATGCCCATCCTTTTGTCAGCACAAGTTAAGGAAGATGTCTCAGCGGCATAGTCAGTGACATGGCTAACGGCGCCGCGCACCGCCCCGAGGCATCCGCACCCGGCGGGCCGACCGCAGTCTCCCCCTGAGATCAAGCTTAGGCGGACTCCCCCGAATGCGCGAGCGGCGCCTGTCTTTTTTTTAAGCGATTTCAAGCACTCAGTTTAGGGTTTTTCCCGCGTCATGGCGGGCGGAGCGGCACAAATTGGCGGGAGGCGGCGCGAGGGGGCGGAGCGGATAAAAAGTGGCATGTTAACGATTTTTTAGATAAAACCTAATGATATTAACCAGTCTCTGAGTATAATCGTTCAACTTATTTTGATTTGTTATTGGATGATGTAAAGGTGAAAAAACGTACGCTCTGCGCGCTGGGTACCCTCTCCCTGCTTGTTAGCGCCGCCGCTCAGGCGGGTACCTGGTCTATTGGTGCTTCCGCCCTGGTTTCCCCGGATCCATACCGTGGAGAATCCGAGCGAGTTTATCCCGTGCCGATGGTGAATTACGACAGTGATGATTTCTATTTTCACAGCCTGACCGCGGGTTATTACCTGTGGAAAGATCAGCAGGATCAGCTGAGTGCGACCGTGTTTTATTCACCTTGGCGTTACCGCGCCAGCGACAGTGACGACTGGCGCATGAAGCGTCTGGATAACCGCTACGCCACCGTGATGGCCGGTTTGAGCTATAGCCACCACGAGAGCTGGGGGACACTGCGCGCCGCCTTCTCTGGCGACATCCTGGATAACAGCAATGGGTTGGTGGGGGATCTGGCCTACCTCTACACCTGGCGTCAGGGCGATTGGAGCTTCACGCCGGGCGTTGGGGTGACCTGGAACAGCGCCAACCAGAACAACTACTACTTCGGTGTCTCCGGCGACGAGTCACGCCGCAGCACGCTGGATCAGTACAGCCCGAAAAATAGCTGGTCGCCTTACCTGGAGCTGACTGCGCACTATCGCATCAACGCCAAGTGGAGCGCCTTCTTCGCCGGCCGCTACGTCTCACTGAGCGACGAGATCACCAACAGCCCGATGATCAGCAAGGATTATACTGGCATGTTGTGGTCAGGGGTGACCTACACCTTCTAAGAGGGTGTCAGACGTTGCCAATCAGCGTAACAGGGTCGCCTCGGCGACCCTGTTTTCGTTGCCCGCCTCACCCGTTTGCCTCGGGCGTGGATGCGGAGATTAGAAGTAGAAGGAGATGTCGGCGGCGACGTTCCGCCCCGGCGCGGTGAAGCGCTGTAGACCCACTCTATCGCTATCTATCTGGTTGGTTGTGCCGAATTCCGGCAGGCTGCGTAGCGTATCCCAGGTGCTATATTTTCTATTCAACAGATTAAATACGCCGGCACGCAGCGAGATATTATCATTGATGTGATAATAGGCGGTGGTATCGAATACCACATAGCTCGCGCTCAGATAGGGCCAGGGGCGGCCATTATGGATGGCCTGGCTCGCGGTCTTCTTTGCCGCATAGGTCATAAAGAACTCTGCGCCATATTTCCCGCCGAGATCGCGATAGGCGAGGGAGGAGACCCATTTAACGGGTTGAATCGAGAGCAATGCGTTGCCATCGGCATCTTTCCCCCGGGCGTAGCTCACGCTATTACGCAGGCTATAGTTATCCTGCCCGCCAAGCGCCTTACTGAGGTGAAACTCGTTGCTCAGCTCCAGCCCCCAAACAGCCGCCGAGGCGACATTGGCATATTGCAGGTGATTCTGCGACAGGGTCGGCTTGTTCCAGCGTGAGGGATTGCTGGGATCGTACCAAGGATTGGGAACCTGCTTCTCGGTCTGCTTGAGATCGATAAAGTCGGTATATTTGGTGTAATAGGCGTTGATCTTATTCTGGAGCAGATCCCCCTGATAACTCAGGGCGATTTCGTTACTGAGGCCTTGCTCCTGCCTTAAGTTGGGATTCGGCTCGACACGGTTAGCCGCGATGCTATCGCCATAATCGAAATAGAGTTCCTGCGCCGTAGGAATACGGAACCCCTTACCGATCTTATACTGCAACGTATAGTTGGGAGTGATGGCATAATTGGCGCTCAGGGCCCACGACAGGGCGGAATAGCGGTTGGGTTGGGGATCGCTATCTTTCGCCAGGGATAATGGCCCCGCGTCGGGTTTATGCGTGACATGATCATAGCGGGCGCCGACGATAAAACTGAGCTTCTCGTCGGGCAGGGTGATCTCATCGACGAAGGTGGCATTGATATCGCGGCTAGAGACGGGGCGAATGATTTTTTTATCATCTAGGTAGGGTTGTTTGGGATTACCTAACCAGGTGATATCGGCATTGACATTATCAAAGCGTTTCGTGGCATATTGGCTGCGTAGCGTCAGATGATGACGTGTCGCCCATAATGACCAGGTATTGAATGAAATCTCGTTATTCAGATAGCGGCCATACTGAGTCAGGCGGCGGCTTTTCTCTTCGAAAATATCGCCATAATACCCTTGCTCAAAGTCTTCATAGATCGTGCTAAAGGCGGTCTGGTCGATTTTTTGCCAGTTAAACTCCGTTTTGACGGTGTCGATGTACGCGCTGGGTTGCCAGGTATCGGAGAAACTATAACGCCGCTTTTCCGCGACATCGTCGCCGGTGCGGTGATATTTGGAGAAGAGGTGCCACGACTTCTCATCGGTATAGTTTTTTTCTTTGGCGTATTCGACGGTAGCGCTGAGGGTGTGCGCATCGCCGAGCATGAGGTTGAACTTGGAGAGGAGCGACTGGCGCTTTCTCGTTTGCGGGTCTGGCGTACCACGGGCCCGGCCAAAGACGTCGTTCTCATGGCGGAAGTTGTCGGTTTCATGGCCATTCCGATAGGTATAAAGCAGCATCCCCTCCAGCCAATCGCCGCTAAATGCACCGCCGAGAGTCTGCATCTTTTCGTCATTTTTCGAGCTGTAGGCGGTGCGGGAAACCAAACCGCTATTCCCCGAGCGGATCAAATCGCTGGGATCTTTGCTGACATATTGCACACCGCCACCCAAGGCGCCACTTCCCAAGAATAACGAGTCGGCTCCTTTCGTGATCAATACGCTTTTCAGTTGCTCGGTTTCGACGTTGTTAATGCTGCCGTTAAAATAGCCATATCCCTTGTAAATCAGGTTGTCGAAGGTTTCTCCCTGCGGTATGCCGTCGACGGAGATCGCGACGCGATCTTTATCGACGCCACGCATGCTATAGCCATTATTACCAAAACGCCCGTCGCTGGAGACGCCGACGTCGGGCAGGTGGCGGACAATATCCTGCATATCGAAAATCAGCTGATTCTCTATCTCATTCTGCGAGATGGCCGTCTCGTTGATTTTCTCCTCCTTCTTCTCGATGACATAAACGCTATCCTCGCTGTCTTTTTTCTCCGCTTCCGCCGCTTGGACGACCAGTGGAGAGCAGAAGGGGAGCAATAGAGTGAAAACTGTTCTTTTTATCATATACATAACCCAGAAGTATCAAAAGGTCATACATATTAATTGATAATGATAATTATTTGCAAGTGATCGATGGCAAGGTGGCCACACGTCGGTGCGGTGCGGGAAAGTGGGTGAGGTGGCCGGTAAGGTGGTCGGTGGGGTGAACAGGAGGCGTCAGGCGAGTGACGAGGGGAAAGTGACTCAGTGGCCAAGGGCTTGCCCAAGAGGGCGGGGCGCGGGTGCAAGGCGCTAACCTGGCGAGTGTACCCTTCAGGGGGCGTTCCCCTCATGCCGTGGCGCAACGGGTACTGCCAGGGATGGCGCGAGGCCGGGAGCATTCGCGTCGGTGACCCGTCTGGCGTGGCTATCGCCGAGGGGGGCGATGGGCGGGATGGGCGCTTGTGACGGTGGGGAGAACAGGCGGTGAGGCAGCGTGGGGGTGAGAGAGGCACCGGCTATCACGCTCTGGCCCGCGCCGTCGGCGGGGCGATCCCGGCGCCCACACCGGGGCGCCGGCGATGGAGCCTTAGCGTTGTGGGCGCAGGCGCAGGGTGGCGGCCAGGTGCGCCGGGTTGCCGTCGCTGGCCTGCATCGGCTGGCTGACGCGGGCGGTCTCCACGCAGACCATGGTGTGGTAGCCCTCGTTCGGCATGTCGGCCATCGCGGCGGCGATTTCGCTCCACGGGTTCCAGGCGACCACATCGCTATGCTGGTGGTGATGGATCTCAATGCTACGCTGGAAGCCCTTATCGTGGATCACGCTAAAGGCTTCCGGTGCGGTATAGACCCGATCGGTACGGGCAGAGAAGGTTAGTGCTCCTTGCTGCACGCCCGCTTCGCCGCCATTCACCTTGTCGAGATAGGTGCTGCCCAGCCCGGAAACGGAGACGTCTTGGATGTCGGCGACGTTGAAGTAGCTGTGCAGGGCGGCCTGGCACTGGTAGTCGCCATAGGCGTCCAGCTCGATTGCACAGTGCTGGCCCAGGCGGTAACGGGCGATCAGGCTAAAGTCATGTGGCCAATACTTGCGTGAGGCATCGCTCGCCGTCAGGGTAAAGGTCAGGGTGACGCCCTGGGCGTCTTCGTCGTGTGCGCTAAAGGTCCATGGCAGGTTACGCGCGAAGCCGTGTGACGGGTAACCCTCTTGCTGCGCCGGGCCAAACCAAGGCCAGCAGATGGGTACCCCGCCACGGATCGGCTCGCCGTGACGGAAGGCGGAGATGGGGGATAACCACAGTGCCGGTTGCTCACCGCTCGGTTGCCACAGCAGCAGATGAGCGCCTTGTAGGGCGACGGCGGCACGCACCAACGGGTGGTTGATGACCACGATGGGCAGCTCGTCCAGTTGGCGTAGGCTGATGTAGGGGGTCATCTGTTGTTCGACCGGCAAGGCAAAGATCTTCTCGGACATGCTCTGGGACATGGAACGGCTCCTTGATAAAAGCGGTACAGTAGACGGAAGTCGGCCGATTATCCCACCTTCGTCGCCGCGCCTCAATTGTGTTGCCTTTCTGACGCGAGCGTGATCCCATCTGTCACTCTGTCACTCTGTCACTCTGTCACTCTGTCACTCTGTCACTCTGTCACTCTGTCACTCTGTCACTCTGT
>NZ_JBIUCY010000008.1:0-150378 GCF_044540725.1 Edwardsiella sp. A.80236 | reverse complement strand
GGAGCGGGAAACGAGACTCGAACTCGCGACCCCAACCTTGGCAAGGTTGTGCTCTACCAACTGAGCTATTCCCGCATCAGGCAAAAATGCCGACCGATGTGACTGACAAGCGACTCTCATCGGGTGAGGCGTATTCTACGGATTTCACGCACCGCGTCATCAAAAATTTATCCGTTGCACGATCGAATGCCGCTTTTTAGCCCACTTCGTGCAGACAATCGGCAATTTACTGACACCCTATGACGAGAAAACGCGTCACCGCCATCCTGGACGCTTTACGTCGTCACCCTGACTGTCACATTTATGCCATATCGACACGCTACGCTAGAGCTATCACCACTCCCGCTAGGGCACATCACCATGCATCGACTCCGCTCGCCCCTGCTGCTCTTGTCGCCATCGGCCCGCTTTGCCTTACTCTATCTCTTGCTACTCCTGTTCCTGTTGCCAGCCGGTTGGGGCCGACTCGCTCGCCTTGCCGCCACGATCTTATTTCACCTCTGATTAGCGGCAAGCGGAGGAGGCGTCAGACAAACCCAATAAACGCGATAACAATGACATGATAAATAAAACAATAACTAAAAGTGCTAAAAAATAAATTTAGATGGTTGGCGACTGGCATTATAACGTGACTAACCTATACTGAAACATGCCGGTTAGCTAACACGCAGTTTCCCTAAACTATATTAATGGAATAAAGGATCTGTCTATGAAGCAATTAAAATCGATTATTGCTGTTTGCACCCTATTCTGCGTTCCTGCCTTTGCCGCCACACAAATCAATAGTATGGATACCGCTGGTTATACTAAAGTAGCCTCGCTTAGCCTCCAACAAGCGGGACTTCCGACGGTTGGCGATAGTAAAGCTGTGCAAGCCATCGACAAGCAATGTCATAAATTAGGTATTCAACCCGATCAATGCTACTTCCGAGTATTAAGCATTTTGGGGGACTCCAGCGATCACAAGACTGCATTTGTGGAGATCTATAAAAAATAATTTATCAATCCACTCGCCGCCTCACGACGGCGAGTGGGTTGACCCGCTATAATACATGTTAACCTGAGCACACGTCTCCGTGTCACTCTCTCGCCTCATCCGCCAAGGTCTGGCAGGGTATGAATTGCGCCAGCCATAGCAGCAGTTGTTCACGATAGAAATAGACGGCCTGTGGCGAATCGGCATGAGGCGATCCCGGATACATTATCGCTAGGCAAGGGTAGCTCTGCGGTGCCATCGTCTTTGCTAAGGCGCGCATCTCATCCTCACTCACCCATCCTTCGGCCATAATTGCGTCATCAAATAAAAATGCTTGTGTAAACCACTGATAAAAACCTTCCTGATTCTGTAATACTTGCATCTTAGTCACTTAATTCCACTACTCTATTTAACTGATCATTTTGGTGCAGATGAAGCACCATACCCTACGAACGTTTATCATCTCCAGTTAAATAAATTTCAAAAATGAATTAATACAAAAATAAAATTTAAAATAATAAATTAGCTGACACAGAGAAAATAAAGTTCACGGCGCCGCATTCTATGCACTCCCTCGCGGAAGATCCAGAACCATCGACCAATTCCATACCTTTGGCAAAAAATAAGAGATAAATATTGAGTTAGACTCTACCACCAGCATTTAAAATATTAATGGCCGCTAAATAGCCATACTTAATATTGCATTTTTATATTTTATTTTTTCCAGCGCATGCAATAGTTTTCGTTATATGTTCTAACCATTGCATCATCACGCTCATCCTTCCTCAACAATGAGGCAACATATCGTGCGCATTTTGTCATTTTTTGCGTCTTTTACTCAAGGCACATCATGGCTCCAGTCACAATTCCACCCTGGCTGATAAGCCCCGATTTAACACGATTGTCCCCGGTTTATGTGTTCGATGAGAAAATATTATGAAAGACCAATCCCCCCATCCCCATCTGAATCTTGCCTCGCCACAGCTTGCCACTGACACGCGCGCTACCCTACGGAACATGATGGTCTGGCTAAAACCTTTACGACAAGGCGCGCTCTCATTGGGCCTGCTCGTCATGCCGCTAAGCGGCACGGCACAGGATCCACCGCCACAGAATGTGGCGACCTCGCCGACTGCGCCCCAGCAGGGTGACGAATCTGCCGCGCATAACTCACTGATACCCACAGTCGGCCTACTCGGCCAATCACTCGCCAACCACCCGACCTCCGATGCGGCCTCGGGCATAGCACGGACGATGGCAACGCAAGCGGCAAACGATGAAATCCAAACCTGGTTAAGCCGCTATGGCAATGCCAGAGTACAGCTCAACGTCGATAAAAACTTCACCCTAAAGGACAGTGCGTTCGATTGGCTACTTCCCCTCTACAATGATGAGAGCTGGACCGTTTTCAGCCAGCTGGGTGCAAGAAATAAAGATCGGCGTAACACCCTCAATGCCGGGCTAGGTGTACGTACCCTGCAAGGGGGATGGCTACTGGGTGTCAACAGCTTCTATGATTATGATCTCAGTGGCCACAACCGTCGATTAGGACTCGGCCTAGAGGCATGGACCGACTATTGGCGTCTCTCCGGCAACCAGTATCTGCGCCTGAGTGACTGGCGCGCATCACGCGATATCGCCGATTATGATGAACGCCCAGCCAACGGTTTCGATATTCGGATCAATGGTTGGCTACCTATGCTGCCCCAGTTAGGGGGCGCGTTCATCTACGAACAGTATCGCGGCGATCACGTTGCCCTATTCGGACGCAACACACTGCAAGCGAATCCCTATGCCTTCACCGCGGGTATCAATTACACGCCGTTTCCCTTGTTAACCCTCGGCCTCGATGAGCGACGCGGCAAAGGAGGCCAACATGATACCCAGGTTAGCGCTACCCTTACCTATCGTCTGGCCGATGACGGTTCCGCCCAACTCGATTCCTCTCGGGTTGCCGCCATGCGTACCATCGCCAACTCGCGCCACGACTTCGTCGAACGCAACAACGACATCGTATTAGCGTATCGGCAACCTAATTTGCTGAGCATCAGCAGCACCGAGTATTTAGAGGGCTATGCCGGCGAAAGCGCCACCATCCAAGTCAGCATCAACAGTAAACATGCCATCGATTATCTCGACTGGCAGAATACCGCCAGCTTCTTGCTGGCGGGAGGCTCGATTAACGTACTGCCTAATAATAGCCTGGCGCTGATCTATCCTCCCTATAATCAACAGGGAAAAAACCGTTATAACATCGATGTCATCGCCTATGACATCAAAGGCCATCGCTCTAACCTGAGTACGACCCGTATTCAGGTATTACAATCACAGCGTGAGATCGTGCCGACTATTCTCGCCGGCAACTTAATCGTCACCCAGGACAACGCCAAGGCCGACGGCAGCGCCCAAAACGCGGTGCGCGCCCGCGTCACCGATGCCAACGGCAATCCGTTGGCTAACCAGACGGTACAATTTAGCGCCGACAACGGCGCCAGCCTGAGCGCGCCGCAGGCTACTACCGACGCGGACGGTTATGTCACCGTCACCCTCACCAGCCTGACCGCCGGCCCCAGCCACGTCGGCGCCACCCTGAGCAACCACAGCCAGGCTAGCGTCACCACCACCTTCGTCGCCGACGACGCCAGTGCGACGATCCTCTACGGCAACCTGATGGTCACCCAGGACAACGCCAAGGCCGACGGCAACGCCCAAAACGCGGTGCGCGCCCGCGTCACCGATGCCAACGGCAACCCACTGGCTAACCAGATGGTGCAGTTTAACGCCGACAATGGCGCCACCCTGAGCGCCCAACAGGCCGCCAGCGATGCAGACGGTTATGTCACCGTCACCCTCACCAGCCTGACCGCTGGCCCCAGCCACGTCAGCGCCACCCTGAGCAACCACAGCCAGGCCCGCGTCACCACCACCTTCGTCGCCGACGGCGCCAGTGCGACGATCCTCAACGGCAACTTAATCGTCACTCAGGATAACGCCAAGGCCGACGGCAACGCCCAAAACGCGGTACGCGCCCGCGTCACCGACGCCAACGGCAATCCACTGGCTAACCAGACGGTGCAGTTTAACGCCGACAATGGCGCCACCCTGAGCGCGCCGCAGGCCACTACCGACGCGGACGGTTATGTCACCGTCACCCTCACCAGCCTGACCGCAGGCCCCAGTCATATCAGTGCCACCCTGAGCAACCACAGCCAGGCCAGCGTCACCACCACCTTCGTCGCCGACGACAGCCGTGCGACGATCCTCAACGGCAACTTAATCGTCACTCAGGATAACGCCAAGGCCGACGGCAGCGCCCAAAACGCGGTACGCGCCCGCGTCACCGATGCCAACGGCAACCCACTGGCCAATCAGACGGTGCAGTTTAGCGCCGATAATGGCGCCACCCTGAGCGCGCCGCAGGCTACTACCGACGCGGACGGTTATGTCACCGTCACCCTCACCAGCCTGACCGCCGGCCCCAGCCACGTCAGCGCCACCCTGAGCAACCACAGCCAGGCCCGCGTCACCACCACCTTCGTCGCCGACGATAGCCGTGCGACGATCCTCAACGGCAACTTAATCGTCACTCAGGATAACGCCAAGGCCGACGGCAGCGCCCAAAACGCGGTACGCGCCCGCGTCACCGATGCCAACGGCAACCCGCTGGCTAACCAGACGGTGCAGTTTAGCGCCGACAATGGCGCCAGCCTGAGCGCGCCGCAGGCTACTACCGACGCGGACGGTTATGTCACCGTCACCCTCACCAGCCTGACCGCCGGCCCTAGCCACGTCAGCGCCACCCTGAGCAACCACCACCAGGCTAGCGTCACCACCACCTTCGTCGCCGACGACGCCAGTGCGACGATCCTCAACGGCAACCTGACGGTCACCCAGGACAACGCCAAGGCCGACGGCAACGCCCAAAACGCGGTGCGCGCCCGCGTCACCGACGCCAACGGCAATCCACTGGCTAACCAGACGGTGCAGTTTAGCGCCGACAATGGCGCCAGCCTGAGCGCGCCGCAGGCTACTACCGACGCGGACGGTTATGTCACCGTCACCCTCACCAGCCTGACCGCCGGCCCCAGCCACGTCAACGCCACCCTGAGCAACCACCACCAGGCTAGCGTCACCACCACCTTCGTCGCCGACGACGCCAGTGCGACGATCCTCAACGGCAACCTGACGGTCACCCAGGACAACGCCAAGGCCGACGGCAACGCCCAAAACGCGGTGCGCGCCCGCGTCACCGACGCCAACGGCAATCCACTGGCTAACCAGACGGTGCAGTTTAGCGCCGATAATGGCGCCACCCTGAGCGCCCAGCAGGCCACTACCGACGCGGACGGTTATGTCACCGTCACCCTCACCAGCCTGACCGCAGGCCCCAGTCATATCAGCGCCACCCTGAGCAACAACAACCAGGCCACCGTCATAACGACCTTTGCACCCTATGACGTGTTAACCGGGGTCTTGGTCAATGGCAAGATCTTTACCGTTAACGAGGGATTCCCTAGCACCGGGTTTATTGGCGCTAAATTCCAGTTGCAGATCAATAATGATACCGCTAGAAACTCAGCGTATACCTGGTCAAGTTCTGCCCCGGGGTGGGTCAGTATTTCCCCTAGCGGCGAGGTACAGCTCATCGCTGAGCCAGCGACCCGGCAACCAGTCACCCTCACCGCCACGGCCAAAGATGGCGGCGATACGCTGACCTATCATTTCGATATCCGAGACTGGTTTATCAGCGCGGGCACCTGGAATTATATGAATGCAGATGGCGCCGATGCTTGGTGTAGTACTCAGGGAAATGGCTATCAGGTTCCCAGCTATACGCGGGTAACCAATACAACCTTTAACTTATCTCCTGGAGATCGTGGCATCGGCGGCTTATGGACCGAATGGGGAGCCATGGCCAACTACCCGGCTGCAGGATTCCCCTCTGATCAAACCTGGAGTAAAGAGTTAAGAGGCAGCACGCAACGCTATACCACCGGCTTAACCACCGGTTATTTGTACGCGATTTCCATCGCGAGTGGTGCTGGCCAATCATTAGTCATCTGTAATCGATCACTGTAAGACATCACCAATAATCCCCGGCATCTGCCGGGGATAGCTGTCTCACTCATGATTTGGCGCGCTAAAGGAGCATAAAGCCGCTAGGGGGTATAAGAATAAACATTCAGCGAGATGTTTGATACATCGACGCCTATCTCCTGGCGGAGAGCTGTTCCAGCTCTAGTACAGAGTATAAATAGATGTCTCTAGCCCAGCGAGTTTTCTGTCTATCAAAAACAACGCGGCTCGGTAACTGGCTATAGCACGCACGACGCTAATAATAGCGTCGTAATAAATACTAGGCTGGTGATCATGACAGGATTAGGATAAAACCGGCGCAGGTAGAGTTATCCGCCACCCATCACTGACCAGGTTAATAGCTGCATCGCTACCGTATCGATAGAGCATGAAAATCAGCTAACTTAATGTTTAATCTTTGACTTACTATCATGTTGGATAAATTTATTACAAGTCTCGCATTGATAATATTACAATGCCAGTAAGTTGATTGCAGACAACCGCTTCATCGCATCAGTTTGTAGTTCAAAGGTAACTCGTTGCCCTTCGACAAACTTTCGACACCCTATATTCCTGCGAACACAGAAATGAATAAACACCTCTTGCCCACCATTATCTGGCGTAATAAAACCAGAGCTTTTATTCGTGGCAAACCATCTAACTAATCCAGTCATTACACTTGACATAAATACTTCCTTTAATTTTCGCCCTTGGCGCTAATGGGTCTGTACTACAGATTTTTTGAAGCGAATGAGAGAGAAGACTCGATAAAAGAAAGGTATCTAGTGATATTGCTTTGACTGAGTACTGCTAAGAAACGGCTTCGGTTCTGTACTGCAAACCAAGAGCCGTCATTTATCCATAAATAAAAACTTATAGCAAGGGCTATTTTAGCCATCCAGATAGATGTATAGCTAATATCGATAAACTAATGCCGCCACGTGCCTATTGTTGATGTTGTCATCATACATTTCCCCAGCGCGCCAAACGATAACCCTCTGTATTATTATCACTATTAATAGACCAAACACATCGCTACGAGACCTGTGGCGCGTTAACCCGCACCACCCACTATACCGCTCGACATGTATTGGCATCGCCGATGTCAGCTCTTCACGTCTATACAGGACGGCCACAGGCTGTATAGCTCGTCGCTAACGCCTCAGCGAGGTTGAGTCGAGTTTACCCTCAGCGCGAGGCGCGCCACGATGCCCCCGCCATCGTGGCTCATTTAATTGACGAATTGATTATTTTGCCGCCCATTATTAGACCAGCCCTGTTATTTTTTGATGAGGCTCAAGGCACCTCGTTAGTTTTGCGGCTATTAAATTCCCGCTTTTATGCCCCAGTATTGACCAAAGTGAAAGGAGGAAACGATGAGAACCTATGATCGCAACCGTAACGCTATCACTATCGGCAGCTACGTCATGGTGGCGGCCAATGGCGCTACGGGTGTTATCACCGCAATCCACGGCACAGACCAATCCGCAGAACAGCTACGCCGCGCCGCCTGTGTGTCTATTGAGGGGATGGAGGGATTGTTCTATCCACTCGATCTTATCCGCCTGGGTTTTAACTGATGACCTGTTGACGCTAAGTCAGGGTTTTCCTTTTAAATAATTTCAAATAAAACAATGAAATAAAGGCCACGCCGTGGCCTTTATTTCTGTCTCATCCGTTAATCATTAACATAATCATTCTACAAGTTAAAATATCAGACCGATGATAGTGTCAGGCATCAGTCCATCCGGATGGCTAAAATAAATCTTGTACTTACTGAGGCACTATGCGTTAATAGCGTCACGGTTTGCAGAACAGACCTTAGTAAAGCAGTTTTAGTTAAGTAGCCTCAGTTCCAGAGTTATCATCTGATTACCCTTCGTCGTGAGTCTCCTCCTTCAATGCCTTAGTAAGCTTTTCTATCCGAGCAGGCCTCTTTCGTCGCCTTGTGTGACTCACAAAATTTAGAAGGTAAAAATAATGTCTAATAAAATGACTGGTTCTGTAAAATGGTTCAACGCCGATAAAGGCTTCGGTTTTATCTCTCCTGCTGATGGCAGCAAGGACGTTTTCGTTCACTTCTCTGCGATCCAAAGCAATGAATTCCGTACTCTGGATGAAGGTCAAAAAGTTGAGTTCTCTGTAGAGAATAGCCCTAAAGGCCCTTCCGCAGTAAACGTAGTCGCTATCAACTAATCTTATAGACTCACTCTCCTGCGATAACGAAGATGGCTAGAGCCGGAGTAGACAGGATAGTGACTCTTGATGAAAAACCGGAGCTAATATCGCTCCGGTTTTTTTATATTCCACTCGCATACTAAATCGCCACGGCTCATCCCAAACACCACCACCTGACTGTCACAACTATGGCTTAACGACACGGCTCATCTTACCCGGTGGAATAACCCCCCTACCTCACGGCCATAGCGGATCTCACCATAGCGTTTAACCACGATAGCATCGTAACGAGAGCGAATGCTCTGGCATCGCATGCTCACGGAGTGTGCCGAATACAACGACTGAGATAACCACGGATGGGCATTCCCAGAGAGCGAGTACGGCCCACCTAGGCGAGCAGGCTTGTTTAATCAAGGGGGAGCAGCATCGATGCTTATCGAAGAGGGGGGAATGGGAGTCGGTTGACACGACACATAAAAATGCACATCTTTAGCATAAAAATTTAAGTAAACACGCGAGGATTATCGATAATGTTTTTCATGTCAAAGAGACAAAAACGGTACAATCAACAAAAAAGGCGCTACGCATTTAGCGTAACGCCTTGAAATTGTTGGTGGGTCGTGACGGGATCGAACCGTCGACCAATTGATTAAGAGTCAACTGCTCTGCCAGCTGAGCTAACGACCCAACGCAGAAGATTATTCACCTTTCGCCGCTAAGGGTCAACACGTTCTTCGCTGCATGCCCCTACTCTGCTGTCCGCACAACTTTACATTTAGTTTAATAATTAAACAAATCCAAGTATCCATGACCTAACCGGCCTATATGACCGACGAGGGGCCATAAAACAGAATCCCGATAGTGGGGAAAGGTAGCATCAGCGCCTCCCGGCCTCCTCCTCTACGTAGAGATCGCGCGCCCCTCCGCGAGCATAAGCAGGACACGCTGCTCCCCGCGCCGAACATGCGCAAAGCGCGGCGAGCCCGGTGCTGCCCCCCCACTTAGCCGCGAAAACGGCATCCAGCACGGTGCAGAGTAAAAGCGAAGAACCGCGTCAGCCCGCTCACTGGCGGCGCGCAGAGCCCCACGCCCAGTGAGAGCCGAGCCTCGAACAGACAAGAATAGACAGGAGTAAGCAGATAAGGAGCCCCCCGCGCACGATAACCTAACGGGTAGAGGAGCCGCAGACAGCGTGGAGATATCAGACGTTGCGCAAGATATAGAATGCGATGGAGGCTTCAATGAGGACAATAAACACCGACCAGAAGGCCGCCATCAGTTGTGAGTGACTCTTGATGAAAGCACGGACGATTTGCATAGCAGTGACCTATACGGCTGATTCGCTCAGTACGATCAGTCTACGCCGCTGCAACTATTCGTGCAATTCATCAAATAATACTGCAATCCCGCTACTGGCAGGCAAACGGGACAGCGTATTAAGAATGAGATCACGGCTTACGTCTGCGGCGCCTGGGTGGGTAGATCACCAGTAACCCCATCACGATCAAGGCCATACCCAGCAATTTTCCTAGGTTTAAGCGCTCATCGAATAATGGCAGACCGATCGCCAACGCGCACACCAGCACATAGCTGAGGCTCAACAGGGGATAAGCCTGATTCAATGGCAGGCGACGTAGGGCGAACAACCAGCACAACATCGACAAGGCATAGCAGAGAATGCCGGCAGGTAACCACCAGACCCACCCCGCCCCTGTCAATAATGCCGTCAGAAACATGGACCAATCGCCGACCTGCATCATGGTGTAGCGCATCATCAACTGCGCCGCACTCACCAGGATCACACTCGCGAGCGCCCACAGGTAGCCGCTCATGCGTTAACCCCCAGCAAGACGATTCCCCCCATGATCAGCGTGATCCCAAACAGATGACGCCAGGTCAGGCGCTCATGCCAGATAAAGCGAGCCGCCAGCAACACCAACACATAGTTAAGGCTGAGCATCGGATAGGCCACGCTAACCGGCAATGTGCGTAAGACCAACAACCAGAGCAGCAATGCGACGCCTAAACAGAACAGTGCCGCCATCAGCCACAGCAGCAAATGGCGGCGTGGTGAGCCATGCGGCTCACCACACACCGCCTGTTTCTGGCACAGTTGCCCGGCACAGCTCAACAGGCTAGAGAAAAGCACCAAGAGATAACTCATGGCTGCTGATGATACTGCAATAGTAGGAAGCGACCCTTATGCAGCGTCACATCTGCGGGAGGTAATGTCGGGTCCAGACCCTCGTTACGCGCAAGCAACAGTACCAAAGAAACCGCCCCCTGCTTACGATGCTCTGCCAGCCAAGCCGGGAACTGAGCGGCACGTACCAAGCGATCGGCCGAGTCCGGATAGTTCAAACCATATTGCAGCTCGCCGGTATTATCGAACAGATAGATATCACTGCGCTTCAATTCCCAGGCAAGCCCTGCCGCCACGCCGACGCTATCACTCAAAATATAGCGACTCGCCTGAAGCTCAGGCATCGCCGCCTGGATCAGCGTCTGCGGCTGCTTCGACTCCATCACCTGTTGTGGCAACGCGGCACCGATCAACAGTGCAATACCTAATGGGCAGGCCGCGCTCCAGCGCCAGTAGCGCGCAGGATTACGCCAAGCCAGCCCTCCCAGCACGGCCCAGAAACCAAAGGCGAGCGCCGCCAGGATCACCTTGCCGACCTCCTGCGCCCCATACAATGGGCGTCCGGTCACACTCCATGGCGCCAACACCAGCAACACGGCAGCCATCCCCGCCAACCCGATCAGCAGGTTAATCATCCCGTTGGCTCGCAACGCCTTGCCTGTCTGGGCAACCAGGCGTTGGGCATACCCCGCCATCAGGATCGCCAACGGCGCAAAACAGGGCAGAATGTAAGTGGGCAGCTTCCCCTTGGCGATGCTAAACAGCAGAAAAGGCATCACCATCCACCCCAGCAGGTAGAAGTCGCCGCCTTGGCTGGCGCGGCCACGCCATCCCTCGCGCAGGGCACCGGGTAACAGCCCCAACCACGGTAACGCGCCAAGCAACAGAATCGGCAGGTAGTACCAGAACGGCGCCTTATGCTGGGCATTCTCCTCGGCAAAACGTTGAATATGCTCCACCCAGAAGAAATAGTGCCAGTAGTCCGGCTCACGCTGAGCAATCGCCACCACCCACGGCAGACTAATGATGATGGCGCTCAACACCGCCAGCGGGCCGAAGCAGAGCAGCGACTTCCAGCGACGTTGAGCGATGACCCAGGGCAACACCGCGATCACCGGAATCGCCAATGCCAGGAAGCCTTTGGTCATAAAGCCCATACCACAAGCCAATCCCAGCAAGATATAGCCGCCGATGCGGCCTCGGGTCGAGCTCGCCTGCTCAGCGAGCCAGAAGCTGCACATCGCCGCCGTCATCCACAGGGTGAAGATCGGGTCGAGTACCGCATAGCTGCCAACACCGTACACCAGAAAGCTGGTCAGGTAGATCAGCGCCGCCAGCAATGCCGCGCCACGATTCGCCAACAGGCGACGCGCCAGCCAGAAGACCAACAACGCGCTCAATACCGTCGCCAAGACGGCGCCGGCACGTACCGCGAAGTTACCGTCGCCGAACAGCCATTGGCCTAGGTTGTTGACCCAATACCCCGCGACCGGCTTTTCGAAATAACGAATGCCCAGGAAATGTGGCACGATCCAGTCACCGCTGGCCAACATCTCTCGGCTAATCTCGGCATAACGGGTTTCATCCGGCTGCCATAATAAACGTCCCGGTAACGGGACGATGTAATAGAGAACGAATAACACGGCCAGCGCGAACCACCCCGCAATTTTCTTCATGGCACCACCTCCTCCCGTTGACAACCCAGCCATCCCTCACGCCCTGCCAGGGTGTCGCGAACGACTCGCCCACGCGGCAATTGCGTCATATCGTCTGGTAACAAATCCCCCAAGGGGCAAAATTCAATCTGTTGCTCACGCGCCAGCGTCAGTAGCTCGGCGAATTGCGCCTGTTTGGCGATCCCTTCGACCTCGGCATGAATGGTATAAACCGGCACGCCGCGATCCGCCGCCATCTCGGCGAGGATAAAACGGTTAAATCCCGCCTCGTCGGTCATCACGCCGATCGCCTCGTCCCAGGTCGGCAGCGTCACCGGGATCTGTACCGTCCCTAAACGACCATCGGGCAAACGTGGACGGAAAGGATGCGTACCACGGCAATCGCTGTTATAGCGAAAAGCGAAGGGCTCCTTGGCCTGCAACACACGCTCATCGGCGCGCCAACCGGCCACCGCCGAACATGCGATCGTCGTCCCGGTCAGCTGCTGCAGCTCGTCATAGGCCAGGCCTATCTGTTCGGCCATTTTTTCTTGCGACCAGACACCCGCCCAGGCCTGCCAAGCATGGTGATCCCAAGCATGCACACCGGTCTCATGTTCGCGCGCGGCCGCGGCGATCACCTCGCCCAGTCCGGCACCGATACGGCGACCCGGCCAAGCGGTGCCCGCCAGCAAAATATCCCAACCGTATAGCGAAGCGGCGTTAGAGCGCAGCATCTTCCATAGAAAGCGGGGCTTTAACAGGCGCCATAAATGGCGCCCCATGTTGTCCGGCCCGAGCGTGAAGAAAAAGGTCGCGCGAATACCGTGCTGGCGCAGCAGCGACACCAGCGCCGGCACGCCGTCCCGCGTGCCGCGCCAGGTGTCTACGTCAATGCGTAGACCGACCCGTTTCATTCCTGCTCCGTACCGTCGAAGGTGCGCAGGAAGAAGTCCAGGGTATCCTCAATGGTTTGCTCCATCGGGATCACCGGCTGCCATCCCAGCAGACGCTGTGCGTTGCGAATGCTCGGCTTACGATGCTCCACGTCTTGATAGCCTTTACCGTAGTAAGTGCTGCTCTCGACCTCGCGGAAACCGGCGAATGGCGGGAAGCGATCGCGCAACGGATGCTGCTCGAAACAAACCAACAGTTGTTCGGCCAACTCACGAATGCTGGCTTCGTTATCCGGGTTACCGATGTTGATAATCTGGCCGTCGCAGCGGTTATCTTTGTTTTCGATAATGCGGAAGAGCGCTTCGACCCCTTCCTTAATGTCGGTGAAGCAGCGCTTCTGGCGACCGCCATCCACCAGCTTGATTGGCGAGCCTTCTACCAGGTTGAGGATCAGCTGGGTAATGGCGCGTGAACTCCCGATGCGTGCCGCATTCAGGTTATCCAAACGCGGGCCCATCCAGTTAAAGGGACGGAACAGCGTGAAACGCAGACCATCTTTGGCACCATAGGCCCAGATGATGCGATCCAACAGCTGCTTGGAGACCGAGTAGATCCAACGCTGCTTATTGATCGGCCCGACGATCAGATTAGAGTGATCCTCGTCGAACTGCGGATCGCTGCACATACCGTACACTTCGGAGGTGGAGGGGAAGATGATACGCTTCTGGTACTTCACGCAGTCGCGGACGATCTTCAGGTTCTCTTCGAAGTCGAGTTCGAAGACACGCAGCGGGTTACGGGTATATTCGATCGGCGTAGCGATGGCGACCAGCGGTAATACCACGTCGCACTTCTTGATGTGATACTCGATCCACTCGGAGTGGATGCTAATATCCCCCTCGACAAAATGGAAACGCGGGTGGCCGATAAAGCGCGAGATGGCGTCGGATCCGATATCCAGACCATACACCTCATAGTTTTCTTCCGCCAACAGACGCTCGGTCAGGTGGTTACCGATAAAGCCGTTAACCCCTAAGATCAGCACGCGCGTCGCCCGACGCGCACCGAAGTTCAGCGAACTGTTCAGGATCGCCCCTTCGACCAGCCCCAGGCTCTCCGCTAGCTGGCTGCCTTGCATATACAGCCCATCCTGCGGTTGGCCGGCAACGATCTCCAATGCATCCTGGCCACACGCGACGACTAATGGCGCCGTGGAGAGTACCGTACCCGGGCGGGCGGCCGGTAGATCATGGCGTACCCGTGCCTGCCAAAGGGTGAATTGGCGATTACCGGCGTAACTGAACGCGCCCGGCCAAGGTTCGCTCACCGCGCGCACCAGGTTGTACAGTGTACGCGCCGGTTTGTTCCATTCGATACGGCCATCGGCTGGCGTACGGCGCCCCACGTAGGTTGCCGCACTCTCATCCTGCGGGTATTCGCTATAGTTGCCGCTACGGATTTGCGGCAGCGCCTCGGCCAATAATGTCTTGGCACATTGGCACAGCTTGTGATGCAGCGTCAGTGCAGTGTCGTCGTCGGCGATGGCAATACGCTGCTGAGCGATGATATTGCCAGCATCCGCGCGAGCCTCCATGCGATGTAACGTCACCCCAGTCTCCGTCTCACCGTTCACCAACACCCAGTTCAGCGGCGCGCGGCCACGGTAGGCGGGCAGCAGGGAGCCATGCAGGTTGAAGGCGCCTTGCGGGGCTAACGCCAGGATCTCGTCGCTCAGCAGATGACGATAATAGAAGGAGAAGATCACCTGCGGTTGCAGTTCACGCAGACGCTCGATCCACAGCGGGTGGTTAACATCGTCCGGGGCAAAAACCGGGATCGTATGCTGTGCCGCCAGACGTGCGACGGAGGCGAAGAAGACATTTTCGCCGGGAGCATCCTGATGAGTAATAATTGCAGCAATTTCATAACCGGCGTCAATTAATGACTGCACACCGGCACAGCCCATATCATGATAGGCAAAAACAACAGCTTTCATAATCACTTTTCCTGTTCTTCGTTCGACGACGTGGTCTGAACGACTTTCTGAATAAAATAACGGGGACGAGCACGCACGTCGTTATAGATGCGGCCAATATACTCACCCAATAGCCCCATCCCGACGAATTGCGCACCAATGAAAATGAACAGTATGGCGAACAGGGTAAACACCCCTTCCGCACCCCATTGCGGGCCGAGCGTCAGACGCATCAGGATCAACAACACCGCGAAGGCGAAACCCAACAACGCGATCACGCTGCCAAAAATGCTCAATGCCCTTAGCGGCGTCGTGGTCAGGCAAGTCACCAGGTCGTACATCAGGTTGATCAGCTTCATCAAGCCATACTTAGATTCGCCATGCTCACGCTCGGCGTGTTTCACCGGGATCTCGATGGTACGGCGGGCGAAGCTGTTAGCCAAAATAGGAATGAAGGTGCTGCGCTCATGGCAGTGCAGCATGGCTTTGATGATGTTGCTACGGTAGGCGCGTAACATGCAGCCGTAGTCACTCATGCTCTTACCAGTCGTGTGCTGGATCAGACTATTGATCATGCGCGAGGCGCGCTTACGGAACCAACTGTCCTGACGATTCTGGCGGATAGTGCCGACTACGTCATAGCCACCTTGTTCAGCGGTCTCGACCAGACGCGGGATCTCTTCCGGCGGGTTTTGTAGATCCGCATCCAGGGTGATCACCAGATCCCCCTTGACGTGGCTAAAGCCCGCCATGATGGCGGAGTGCTGACCGTAGTTGCGATTAAGCAGTACCGCGACCACCGGGCTACCCGGCCGCTCTGCCGCCTCACAAAGCATCGCCGCTGAATCGTCGCTGCTACCGTCATCGACCAATACCACCTCATAAGGCTTACCCATGACATCACAGGCGGCCAAGGTACGCCGCAACAGCTCCGGCAGGCTCTCTTGTTCGTTATAAACCGGGATCACCACCGATACAAACTTGATGGGTTTAGAATCACTCATTGTTATACCTAATCGTTACTCGCCAAGGATCGCCGTTAAGGCCGCGATCACCCTATCCACATCCGCTTCACTCATGTCAGGAAATAACGGCAACGAACAGATACGCTGCGAATTCCATTCGGTTTGCGGCAACTGCAATTGAGGGTAGGTCTCACGATAATATTTCTGCGTATGGGCGGCACGGAAATGCAATCCGCTACCGATGTTGTGCGCCTTCAAGGCCTGCATCAGCTGATCGCGGTCGATACCACAACGCGCCGCATCACAGCGGACGATAAAGAGATGCCAAGCGTGTTGATGCGGCCAAGCCGGGGCACTCAGTGGCAACAGTGGCAAATCATGGGCCGCCAGTTGCTGCAGATAGTAGTCGGCCAGCTTGGCGCGCTGCGCGTTAAGCGCCGGCAGCTTGCGCAGTTGGACGCGCGCAATGGCGGCGTTGATGTCCGCCAGATTGTACTTATACCCTGGCGTCACCACCTCCGCTTGAGGCGCACGGCCATGGGTCTGACGATCATAGGCATCCACGCCCAAGCCGTGAAACTTCAAGCTACGCACCCGATCCGCGAGGTGATCGTCATCGGTCACCACCATGCCGCCTTCGGCACAAGTCACGTTCTTAATGGCATGAAACGAGAAAATGGCCGTCCCACGCTGGCCGATAGCCTCGCCACGATAGGTTGTACCGATGGCGTGCGCGGCGTCTTCGATCAACGCGATACCCTGCTGCTGGGCCAATGCCCGGATGGGGTCGAGATCGACCGGCGCCCCAGCGAAATGAACCGGAATGATGGCCTTGGTACGGGGGGTGATCGCGGCAGAGATGGCCTCCGGCGTTACCATCAACGTATCGCGGTCCACGTCGATCATCACCGGCGTCGCGCCCAATAGCGTGATGATATTCAGGGTCGATACCCAGGTCATCGACGGCGTGATCACCTCATCGCCGGGGCCGATCCCCAACGCCATCAGCGTCACATGCATCCCCGCCGTGGCCGAACAGACTGCGATAGCATGACGGGCACCGGTGACCTGACAAAACTCTTGCTCTAATGCCTGATTTTGTGGGCCAGTGGTGATCCAACCGGAACGCAATACCTCGCTTACCGCAGCAATCTCTTCCTCACCGATAGCCGGTTTCGAGAATGGCAAAAAGTCCTTCATTAACACGTTCCCATATCAGTAACAGCAATGAAAAATGTGATCTCTATTCAAATTACGACAATAAAATAACGTTATTCCCACACAGGGAAACGCCGAAATTGGATTGAGCATAGCGCACTTTTCTTAAACCAAGATTAAGAAAATAGGCGATCTCAACCCGCTAACCTCAACGTTACGACAACCAAATGGCGATCTCAATGGACGCCCCTCCCTAGGCATACCATACTTGCCTCTAGGCTATTCGCGACCTACGCGGGGATAGGTCTATACATTTCAAGCTAGCCGTCACCAGATTAAAAAAGTATTGATTAACCCATCCCACAGAGAAAGGGAATCGCCAATCTCCAGCATTCAGTAACAATATGCAAACCAATCTATTAATAAGTGAGATCCGTCATACTATTTTTTATATCTCCGTTTTCCTTTAAGGGAGAGGCGGTTATTTTGCCATCAGCGGTAAAGCATTCTCACCTGCGTTCCACTACGAGCATGGGAGGGAAACGCAATAATAAGTATAGTTACGACATCTATTTTTCATCGTATAGTATGCGATAAAATTATATTCAATAAGCCAATGCCAACGGTTATCTCTACCGTGGAGGTGATTTCCTCCGTGATGATGGCGAGTCGACCTTTCCCCTCTCCTGCGCAGGTTAATGATTCTCAATAGAGATAAGGCGCTCGCATACGCTGATACTTATCTTTATCACGGCTTCAAGCGGCAACTCACCCTCGCATACCGAGTAACAAGCCAAGAATAGAGATCGCAGTCATGCGCGGACTCATAGCTAAAAATATTGATATCCATAATGCTTAATCGTGCTGAATAATGATAAAAGCACATCAGAGTGACGCCAGTCTCAGCCGAGAAGCGTAGGTGTACCCATACCAGCGCGCTTTTACGCTGCTGACCTCAAAAAATAGGCACTAACACAACGCGACGTGTAGATAGCGCTGCGCGTTCAGCCAGCCGGCTGCTGCCGAGATGGTTATGACACAGTAGCGATAACCACGCGGGCATTAACAATTTCACGATAAAAAACAATCAAGTAAATCGAATCACTCCGTTCGCAGAGGATAAACACCCCGAGGGTAATTCCCCGATGCAACCTGCTAACACAGGGTTAACGGAGCATACGGCGACTATCTTGCTGCCACCAAAGCGTCCCAATATCTGTAGACGATAGCGTGATAATATAGAGATCATCGCCAACGGTAATAGCGCGATAAATCGCTCTATCGATGAAAAAGCTCGACAAAAGCCTCCGCCATAAGTCCCCAATCAGCCTGCGTGGCGATATATTTCCCATTGAGCCGAACTCTCCTACCGGGTACCCTCGCATCGGCATACGCCTCACTCCCCATCGATTATCGATAGAGATAATCTGTTTATGACCGAATACCTCATACCGTGCCACCAGCACTCAGGGATCGTAACCGCCCCCACCATCGGCGAGAGACTCACAACACGCTAAGCGCGTAATAGACCAATAACATGCTATCTGTTTGAGCAAGAGCCCAACACTACGCGTCGCGCTACTCACTTTTCCCTGAATTAACCTCGTTAGCGGTATGGACTCCTCTTAGAACCTATCCCAGTAGGCGTGTAGTGTTGCCGCCAGTTTGGACACGGACAGCACGCCATAAGCGGAACATACACGCCGTCCCTGAGAATTATTCGCCTCGCTCACCCTTCGCGCCGCCCTGAAGAGCATTCGACACGTTGTTAAGTTTTTATGAGTATTACCCAGGGCCAACATGGCAAATAAAATTGCCTAATGGGATAGGCTCTTAATATCAGATGTATCGCACCATCACATATCGCAACGCGACACGGCATACCGCTTCAGATTCTCGTCACGCGGGAAAATCCGCCGCCATTTTATGACGAGGCGATAATTTGCGAGCGACATTATCGATAGCATCAGATGCGCCCAGCTCACTTACCCTATATATTTCTACTCTCAGCGCGTCAGAGTGAAACAATTTATATCTCGATGAGCGTCTCAAGGGGAGTACGCTCCGATATTAACAATACCTACACTATTTTTATATCAACCGTCCTCTTTCCTGACTCGCCAAGGAAAAACGGGGGCGATGTTTTATCTCCCAATGTTATCCCTGTCGTCCCCGCCTTATCTACTGGGGCACGACAATAATCAGTCAAGGCATCCGCCGAAGCATCAGCAAGAATAGTATTAACACGGATCAGTTCACGCAGGCGGCGGCGTTAAAATTAGCCTCCCGGTTCACTTGGTGTGGTAAGGGCGTCGCGTGATGACTCGCCGTGGATAAATTTATTCTGCGATGACGCCATGTCCAGTGAAAAAGGATCACGTCAAGCGTATTGCCACGCCCTTATCTACACGCGCCCCCCCTATCTGCATCGTTGTTATCCCACTGCTGTTTCATCTATTTCATCCTCTTCGCCTCCGCAACAGGTTACCGACACACGACAGCGAACAGCCCGCCTTCAGGTCAAGCCACACACCACTCAGCCTCGGAGCAGTCCCCACGCCAAGCCCTAAAGGTAAACATGCGGATCACGTAGCCGTTCTCGCTAGCTAGGCGCAGAACTAGCCCACGGCCGACGGGATGATATGACACCGGTGACGGGTAACTGACATTAGCCAGGAAGTCATGGTGGCTATTTTTTCATTCATCATCGCCTGCCGATAACCATGACGATGAGGCGGATAATTACATTTAGCGACTATCACTTAATAAGTACAGTGACCCAATAACGCCATCTGCAATACTTATTTCCACGATGTAATGCAGTTAACTAAAATAGAATAATAAAAACCTTTTACGCCACGCCTGATTACTTTTACTGCAATGAAGCGCGCGGATAAATGATAGAACTCACACAAATATAAATGGAAACAAATAAACCAAGTTATATACAAATTGGCGCTGTTTTGTCCGATATTTGTTACGCCTGACGCTAGACGCTCCCCCCTAGATCATGACAAGATACCCCGCGTTCCTATCCCATACCCACAGAATTGTGGCATGTATCGAACCACCAGGCTGCACTGGCTCTATTTTAGTCCGTGCTTTTTTTATGACGTGTTTACGCCGCCTTGCTCACATGGTGTACCAATAATGAATAATATAGATAAAATCTATAAGAAATTACGCTGGCAAATTATCATCACCACTTTCCTTACCTATACCGTGATGTATATATCCCGTAAAGCATTTGCCGCCGCAGCGCCATTGCTGATGCAGGATATTGGCATGACCGCAGTACAGTTCGGTACTGCCTCATCTATTTATTATATTCTGTATGGCATCTCAAAATTCAGCTCTGGTTTATTAGCTGACCGGATTAACCCTCGGTTATTCTTAGCGCCCGTGTTGTTAGTCGTTGCGGTGATTAACGTAGGCATCGGGATGTCCAATAATGTCACCGTGCTGCTCTCACTCTACTGCTTAACCGCCGTAGCGCAAGGTTGTGGCTTCCCGCCCATCGCTAAGGCAATCAGCCAATGGTACTCCAAGTCCGAACGTGGCGGCTGGTATTCACTCTGGAATACCTCCCATAACGTCGGTGGCGCCTTGGCTCCGCTGATCGCCTCTGGGGTTATCGAGTACACCGGTAACTGGCGCTATGCCTTCTATGTACCGGCCGCGATCACGGCCGTACAGGCGATCATTTCGGCTATCTTTATGCGTGCGAAGCCGGAAAAATATGGTCTGCCTAATGTTGGCGAATGGAAGAAAGACAGCAAACAGCTGGCGATCAATAAACGTTCGGAAAGCGGTTTGAGCATGTGGCAGATGTTCACCCGCTATATCGTCAATAACCCCATCATCTGGCTGGCGATCGGTGGCGACCTCTGTATTTATGTCATCCGCACCGTCACTAATGACTGGGTCAGCGTCTATTTTGTTAAGGAACTGGGCTGGGATCTGGTCAAATCAAACTCGCTGGTGGCCTGGTTTGAGGTCGGCGGCATTCTCGGCGGCTTAACCTCGGGCATTATCTCCGACAAATTCTTTAACGCCGACCGTTGGAAGACGATCCTCATCTACAGCTTCGTCTTAATCGGCGGCATGATCGGCGTCGCCCTGACCATCCATGTGCATTATTACTTGGTCGCGATCTGTTTCTTCATCATCGGCGCCGGTATCTACGCTCCGCAGATGCTGTTTGCCCTGGGGATCATCGAAGCCTCACACGCCGACGGTGCCGGGGCCGCAACTGGCCTGAAGGGAGGGGTAACCTATATCGGTGCCGCGATGGCCGGTGCGCCTATCGCCCTGATCGAAAAAGCCTACTCTTGGAACGGTGTCTTTATGCTAATGGGTGCCATCGCTATTCTGCTCGTCGTGCTAACCATCGGCATCATCGGTATGGACAAGCACTATAACCGCAGCAACGCGAAGTAATCTCCCCTCACCAGCCAGGGCTCCCCTGGCTGGTCACGCTCCGCTTACCACATCCCTAGCGATGTAAGCGGAGTTTCCTCCTCTCTCCGCCGATCGATGACCCGACGCAAGCCTGCGCGATAATAATTTGCTATAAGTAACACTATGTCCGTTTATGAGTCTGTCGTTTATGGAACCGTTACATGCCATCGTGCTCACCGTCAGCCTCTTTGTCCTCACCTTCTTCAATCCTGGCGCCAACCTCTTTGTCGTCGTGCAGACCAGCCTCGCCTCCGGGCGGCGTGCCGGTATGATGACCGGGCTCGGGGTCACACTCGGTGATGCCTTTTACTCAGGGTTAGGGTTGTTTGGCCTGGCGACACTGATCAGCCAGTGCGAGACACTGTTCGCGCTGATTAAGATCGGCGGGGGGGTCTATCTACTCTGGTTCGCTTGGAGCAATGTACGCTCTCAAGCCAGGCTACCGCTGCTCACCCTGCAGCCCACACGCACGGAACCCTGGGGGAGATTCTTCCGTCGAGGACTCTTGACCGACCTGTCGAACCCACAGACCGTCTTATTCTTTATCAGTATCTTCTCGGTGACGCTCAGTACCGATACCCCGCTTTGGGCGCGACTCGCCGCCTGGGGCGGAATCGTCATCTCCTCCCTCCTCTGGCGCTTATTCCTCAGCCAGGCGTTCTCCTTACCGGCGGTACGGCGCACCTATGGGCGAATACAGCATGTTGCCAGTCGCCTCATCGGTGCCATCATCGGACTCTTTGCACTCAGATTGATCTATGAAGGGGTCACCAGCATGACGCGGCGCTAACGCCTGTGGAGGGCGACAAACAAAGAGATCGGGGGAAATAACAGCGCACAACCGATGTAGAAGAGACATCAAGATCGCCGGCGATCTCACCAGAGCCGTAGCGGGAAAAGCGAAGCAACGAAAAAGGCCCCGCTAGTTACCTAGCGGGGCCTTAGAATTTGGCGGAGGAGTAGAGATTCGAACTCTAGGAGCTGTTACACTCGACGGTTTTCAAGACCGCTGCCTTAAACCACTCAGCCACTCCTCCGTTGATGGGGAAGACTATAGCCAGCCGGAGATGCCTTGTAAAGTCTGCCACGGTGCGAGTGCTGGCAAAATCGACAACCGCGTTATCGTTCGATCTCTTTTTGTGCAATCGCGCCAAAAAACAACCGGATACACCGTACAGCCGGCACGAAAATGCGTAAAGATGGGTAAAACGTCTTCTCGCTTTCCTCCCCTCTCCTTATATTTTATGTTGGGTTATGGGATGACAAGACGCGTGACCGGCAAGGATGGTTGCCATCACCAACGACGCTGGGTTATCCCTTTCCCCTATCGATAACACAACAAGAGAGTCTCCGTATGGATCGTATTGTCGTTTCTTCTACCTCTGCGCGCAGTTCGTTACTGAGTACCCATAAGGTCCTGCGTAATACCTATTTCCTCTTAGCGCTGACGCTGGCCTTCTCTGCCCTCACCGCTACCGCAAGCACCGTGCTGATGCTACCGGCCCCCGGCCTGTTACTGATGCTGGTCGGCTTCTATGGTCTGATGTTTCTGACCTATCGCCTGGCCGATCGCCCGGCGGGGATCCTGGCCGTCTTCGCCTTAACCGGTTTTATGGGCTATACCCTAGGGCCGATTCTCAGCTCCTTCATCGCCAGTGGCGCCGGTGATCTGATCATGCTGGCGCTGGGCGGCACCGCGCTGGTCTTCTTCTGCTGCTCGGCCTATGTGCTGACCACACGTAAAGACATGTCATTCCTTTCCGGGATGATGATGGCTGGCTTCGTGGTGCTGCTGCTGGCGGTCGTCGCCAATCTGTTCCTGCAACTGCCCGCGCTGTCACTGGCCATCAGCGCCCTGTTTATCCTGTTCTCTACCGGTGCCATCCTGTGGGAGACCAGCAATATCATTCACGGCGGTGAGACCAACTACATCCGCGCTACCGTCGGCCTGTATGTCTCGCTGTATAACCTGTTCATCAGCTTACTCAGCCTGCTGGGCTTCGCGCGTAGCAACTGATCGCGCCTCGAGAGATAGCCTATCCAGCCCCGCCTAAGCGGGGCTTTTGTTTTTTGTTTTTCCCTATTTGGCGCAGACCGACAGCTGAGATACACTGAGGCGCTGTTTGCCTGTTAGGATTATTTTGTCATGTTAGAGTTTGACGGCCGTAGCATCGAGACCGACGCCCAGGGATATTTGCTCAATAGTCAGGAGTGGAGTGAGGCGCTAGCCGAGCTGCTGGCTCAGCAGGAGGGGATCACCCTAAGCGAAGCCCACTGGGAGGTGGTTCGCTTCGTCCGTGAGTTTTACCAAACGTTTAACACCTCACCGGCCATCCGCATGCTGGTGAAGGCGATGACGCAGAAGTATGGCGAGGAGAAAGGCAACAGCCGCTACCTGTATCGCCTCTTCCCCAAGGGGCCCGCCAAGCAAGCGACCAAAATTGCTGGCTTACCCAAACCGGTAAAATGTATCTGATCGTCGGCCACACCGCGCAGACGATCGGGCTCTCCGCTCAATAACGGATGGTAAACGCCGAGAAATGTTGCCGCGGACGGGGTTCCGTCACGACATGTTCGATCCGCGCATGACGCGGTCCCCCGTCCACCAGCCACTGTAACAGGCGCGCCACGGCACTCTCCTCCCCCTCGGCTAACACCTCGACCCGACCATCGTCCAGATTGAGGGCATATCCGGTTACCCCTAACGCCACCGCCTGGCGCTGGGTCGCATAACGGAAACCCACGCCTTGCACACAGCCGCTGATGTAGGCTGCCACGCATTGTGTCGCCATCGTCGCTCCTCCCCTCGTATCCTTCTTCTCGGCGAGACCACCGCTACGATAACAGCCTCACCGCTGCTAACAGCCTAGTCTATCATAGGCCCCCTGTCCGCCTCGGCGCCGCCAGAGGTAGTGACGGCGCCGACATTCGGCTATGATAGCCGCCCGCCGCTTCCATAACTGTATATTGAAGGTGAATTTTGGCCCGTTTAATCCTCGCTAAAGGACGCGAAAAGTCCTTACTCCGCCGCCATCCCTGGGTTTTCTCTGGCGCGGTGGCTCGCATCGAAGGGAATGCCGCCAGCGGTGAGACGCTGGATATCTGCGATCACCAAGGGAAATGGCTGGCTCACGCCGCCTACTCGCCCCAATCGCAGATCCGGGCGAGAGTCTGGAGCTTCAACCGCGACGAACGTATCGATCAAGCCTTCTTCGAACGCCGTCTACAGCAGGCCCAACGCTGGCGCGACTGGCTGGCAGAGCGTGACGATCTGACGGGCTATCGCCTGATCGCCGGCGAGTCAGACGGCATGCCGGGGATCACCATCGACCGCTTCCAGAATACCCTGGTGCTACAACTGCTCTCTGCCGGTGCCGAATACCAACGCGCTACCCTATTGGCCGCACTGCACACCTGTTATCCTCAGTGCGCCATCTATGACCGTTCTGACGTGGCCGTGCGCAAGAAAGAGGGCCTTCCGCTGACCCAGGGGCCGATCAGCGGCGAGCTGCCGCCCGACCTGCTGCCCATCCGCGAACACGGTATGCAAATCCTGGTCGATATTAAGGGGGGTCATAAGACGGGCTTCTACCTCGACCAGCGCGACAGCCGGTTGGCGGCGCGTCGCTTCGCCCGTGACGCTCACGTCCTCAACTGCTTCTCTTACACCGGCGCCTTCGCCATCTCGGCACTGATGGGCGGTTGCGCCCAGGTAACCAGCGTGGATACCTCACAAGCGGCGCTCGATATCGCCCGACAGAATGTCGAGCTGAACGGCCTGGATCTCGCGCGCGCCGAATTCCTACGCGATGACGTATTCCAGTTGCTACGCCGCTATCGCGATGAAGGAAAAACCTTCGACCTGATCGTGATGGATCCGCCAAAGTTCGTCGAGAACAAGAGCCAACTGGCGGGTGCCTGCCGCGGCTATAAAGATATCAACATGCTGGCCCTGCAACTGCTGCGCCCCGGTGGCGTGTTGCTGACCTTCTCCTGCTCAGGACTGATGCCCACCGATCTGTTCCAGAAAATTTTGGCCGACGCCGCCGTCGATGCCGGACGTGATATACAATTTATAGAGCAGTATCGTCAGGCCGCCGATCACCCGGTGATCGCCAGCTACCCTGAGGGGCTCTACCTGAAAGGCTTTGCCTGCCGCGTCATGGATTAAGTCGTGCGATGCGCCTCGGCAAGGGGCGCAAGTCGATGACGCCATGCTTGAAACAGAGATTTCCACCCACATATTTGTTGGTAGAAGTTGCGGTTTCTAAGGAGGTCATATGATTACCAGTAAATTCGGCATTGGGCAGCAGGTACGCCACAAACTGTTAGGCTCGCTGGGTGTGGTGATAGACATTGACCCCGAGTATGCCTTGGTAGACACCCCGGAGGCCGATGATTTGGGCGCCAACGAGATGTTACGCCACGCGCCGTGGTATCACGTGGTGATGGAAGATGACGAAGGGCGTCCGGTACATACCTATCTGGCGGAGGCGCAGTTGGATGGTGAAAGTAACGATTCCCATCCTGAACAACCTTCGATGGACGATCTGGCCGAGTCTATCCGTGCCCAACTGCAGGCGCCGCGCCTGAGAAACTGAACCGACGCCCCCACACAGGCGGGGGGTCTTTTTTACCTCACGCCTCGTCACGCTCCAGACCCAGACGGGGGATCTCGATCTTCGGACAACGATCCATCACGACCTGTAACCCGGCCGCCTGCGCCAAAGCGCTCGCTTCGGGATTGATCACCCCAAGCTGTAACCATAGGACCGAGGCCCCGACGGCGATCGCCTGCTGTGCGATGCCATAAGCCGCGTCGGCGTTACGAAAAACATCGACCATATCGATCGGCTGCGTCACCTCTTCCAGGGTCGCATAGACCCTTTGCCCCAACAGCGTCTGACCCGCTAATTTCGGGCTGATCGGCGTGACTCGATACCCTTGCGCCAGCAAGTAGGCCATCACCCGATAGCTAGCCCGCTCCGGCTTATCACTGGCCCCCACCAGGGCGATATGCCGCACTCGGCGTAAAATCTGTGTTAGCGCTTCATCTTCCATTGCAAACTCCCAAGCAAAAAGGCTCTTCCTCAGCATAGAACTCAGCCGACGGATGACAAAGGTTTTTTGACGCGCTAGCGCCACCGCCCGCATAATGTAAAAAGATGTTACAAAGAAGGCGCCCTGCGCATTTTGCTTTCCGTCTCGCCGCGATAGCCACACGCGCTTCGTCCGAGCAAGTTTGAGGATCCCATGCGACAACGTGTTTTACTGGCATTGATTGGCGGTGCGCTGCTGTTTTGCTCCCCCCTGTCAGCCACCACGCTGAAGTTTGGCAGCGATGTTGAATTGCTGGCGCTCGACGGCCAACCACTACCGACGGCGCTGTTCAAGAGCGCTAACAGCCTGGAGCTAGATAGCGGCACTCACCAGGTCTTATTCCGCGTCGCCAAGCCCTTTATACCAAACGGGCAAGCGCACTACTCCGCGCCCCTGCTGGCGCTGTTCGATACCCGCGACGCCACCTCGGTCACCATCAAGCTCCCCCGCCTGGGCAATGATCGCGATATCCAACAGTTAGAGCAGACACAGAGCTTCGAGCTACTCAACCATCGCGGTATTCCGCTCGAGTTTCGGGCCGATGTCCTCGAATCCGGCACAGCCGACGCGGAGGGGTATCGCCAATTACTGCGACGCTATAATCACAGTAACGCCAACGCCGCGTTGCCCACGCTGGCGCCCTAATCCCCAGATGTCACCATTTTCTTGCGTCGTATCGCGACACTCGACACCCGACCCTGCTATGGTGTAGCGCTCCCTTGTTTTGACACTCTTTTTTAATGAAGGCCAACAGCATGGAAATGACGACCCGCACCCTCCCCAACCATAAGCGCATCGCCTTGGTGGCGCACGATCACCGTAAACAGGCGCTGCTGGAGTGGGTTACGCACAATAAGGCTCAGCTCAGCCAACACCAACTCTTCGCGACCGGTACTACCGGGAATCTGATCCAGAAGGCCAGTGGCATTCCGGTCAACTGTATGATGAGCGGCCCGATGGGCGGAGATCAGCAGGTCGGCGCCCTGATCGCCGAAGGCAAGATCGACATGCTGATCTTCTTTTGGGATCCCCTCAATGCCGTCCCGCACGATCCCGATGTCAAAGCATTGCTGCGCCTGGCGACCGTCTGGAACATCCCGGTGGCTAACAACCGCGCGACGGCAGACTTTCTCATCAGCTCGCCGATGTTTGCCGGTGAAATGGAGATCGCCATCCCCGACTATCAGCGTTATCTCAACCAGCGCTTGATCTAAGCGGACCCGACGCAGAGAGGGCCTGCAGGCCCTCTCCCAACTCAACGTATCGTCTGCGCGCCTTGTGCGACGATGTTAAGGCTTACGCCGCACCACCGCCCCCAGACGCTGCAACGGCGCGACGAAGCGCGAAGGATGCTGAGGATCTTGCATCAGCCATACCCGCCGACGCGCTCGCGTTAACGCCACATACAGCAGACGCCGCTCTTCGGCATCAGGGAACGCCTCGTCATCCGGCAGCAACACCTGCTCAATAACGCTCTCTCGCGTCGCCGCCGGAAAGCCGTCGTTCCCCTCATGCAACCCGAGCACGATGACATAATCGGCCTCGCACCCTTTACTGGCGTGGATCGTCATGAAGCGCAGATCCAACCCGGGCCAACGTGTCGCCGCGCGCGCCAGCAACGCCGGGCGCAGATGATGATAACGTGCCAGAATCAGGATGGACTCCTCGGCACGCACATAACTGCTCAGCTTATCGAGTAGCGCCTCCAGTTGATCCTGCGGCAACAGGGTCACCGCCTGGCGCTCACCGGCGCACAGGCTCGTGAGCGACTTCTTCAGTTGATGCGGATTCTGTTGTACGAAACCGTTGGCAATCTCGCCAATACGGCGATTAAAACGGTAAGTGGTGTCTAGCGGACAACACTCGCCATCCCCGAAATGGTGATGAAAGGCGGTGGTCAGCGTCAACGCGGCGCCGCTAAAGCGGTAGATAGCCTGCCAGTCATCGCCGACGGCGAACAGCGCACTGTGGCTATTCTGCCGACGCAATGCCGCCAGCAGACGGGCACGTTGCGGCGAGATATCCTGGAACTCATCCACCAGGATGTGTTTCCACGGGCTGATAAAGCGCCCCTTCTCCAGCAGGGCTAACGCCTGCTGGATCAACGCCGGAAAATCAAGGGCCGCCTCCCGCTTCAACTCCGCCTTCCACGCCTTTAGCAACGGCGCTAACAAACGCAACTGCTGCTGAAACGGCACCCGCAATGCTTCGGGAGCCAAGGCCGTCATCGCCGCCTGCGACGCCCCCTGTTCACGCAGTAATCCGACCCAATAGGCCAGACGTGGCGCCAGGCGCGCCTGTAGCGCCTTATCCTGCCAGAAGGCCTCCTCCAGTTGCGTCTCATCAAACAGACTCGCCAGCCATTGACGCCACCCCTTGGCCTGGCTCTTCTTGGTTGCACACTGCTGGCACCACTCGGCGAGTAAAAAGTCATCACGCGTCTGACGATCGCTCTCTAGGCGTGAGAGGCGTACGGGCTTACGCCCCGCCTGTTCGACGATCTGTAATGCCAACGCGTGAAACGTCTTTGCCGCTACCGAGTCGCCCCCCGGACAAGCGGGTAGACGTTGTGCCATCTCCTGCGCCGCTCGCCGACCGAAGGCCAACAACAGGATCTGTGGCCCCTCGGCCAGTCCCCGCTGCAGCAGCCAGGCGACGCGCGCCAACAACACGCTGGTCTTCCCGCTGCCCGCGCCCGCCAACACCAGCACGTTAGCCTCGCCATTGACCACCGCCAGCGCCTGGCTGGGATTGAGCGGCTGCGCCTCGACCTGAGCGAAGAAATCCGCCTGCTCAGTCAGCATGCGCTGGCTCCACTGGCGGTTGTGCTGTTGGCGCAATGACTCCCCCTCATCGCGCCAGGCCAAGCAGTCGTGATACAACGATGCACAGGCGGGGAACTCGGCCAAGCGGGCACACGGCAATGGCAAGGCTTGGAATGCCGCCGCGATCGCCTGGACGGCCTGCTCCAGATCGTCGCGCCCCAACCAATCGTCACGTGAGCTCAAGGCTTGCAGTGCCTGACACTGCGCCTGTAACACCTCGGCGCAGATCTGCGCCATCTCCTCACTCCACGCCTGCCAACTTTGCCGCAGATGGTGATAAAAACGTTGCGTCTCCTGCCAGTCGGTGCCATGCAGGCGCACCACCCGTTGATCGGGGAGCTCAAACTCCAACTCCCCCCATACCAACCCGCGCTTGCAGCGCAGTGCCATCAATTGGTTGAACGGGATCAGATATTGGTGCCGCTCTCCGCTCACCTCGACGCCGGCGTTCAGCATACGCGCACAGTTATAGGGGTGCTGCGCCAGGCGCTGCCCCAACTTGGTGGCTCTGAGTTCCATGCTCTCTATTTACCCGTGTTGACGCCATCATGTAGACAGTTTACTCAGGAATCGCCGGCGGCTCTAGGCACCTTCCCTCATTCGCTGAACGCTCACGACGCCAGCGAAAGCGACTAAAACGCAATGCACCACATTCCGGCCAGCGAGGAAACAGGGTAAACTGACGCGTCGTAACCGCCCTAATCCTAATGAGTTGATCCCAATGAGAACCGTACTGAATATTCTGAATTTTGTGCTTGGCGGCTTTATCACCACCTTGGGCTGGCTACTGGCGACCGTGGTGAGCGCCTTACTGGTCATCACCCTGCCGCTGACGCGCTCCTGCTGGGAGATCACCAAGCTCTCCTTGCTGCCCTATGGCAATGAGGCGGTACATGTCGATGACCTCTATCCCGAGCGGAAGAATGGTCTGCTCAGCGCCGGGGGGACCCTACTCAACATCCTGTGGCTGGTGCTGTTCGGTTGGTGGCTCTGCCTGACTCATATCGCGGCGGGCATCGTGCAATGCGTGACGCTGATCGGTATTCCGGTCGGCATCGCCAATTTCAAGATCGCCGCTATCGCGTTATGGCCGGTCGGGCGTCGCGTCGTCTCGGTCGAAGTCGCGCAGGAAATGCGCCAGGCCAACGCCCGTCGCCGTTTTCAGTAACACGCGTCAAGCTATGTCGGTATTTGTCGCCTTCGCGCCCAGTCTGCGCCGTTACGCCTATAACAGCGCACTGCTGTATAACCTGCGTATCTTCATCGCCCTGGCCGGTGCGGCCGGGGTTCCTTGGCTACTGCAACAGCCGCGCCTGACCATTCCCCTGACGCTGGGGGTGGTGGCGGCCGCGCTGACGGATATTGACGATCGTCTGGTCGGGCGCCTGCGTAATCTCGTCATCACCCTGGTCTGCTTTTTCATTGCCTCCGCCTCCATCGAGTTGCTGTTCCCCTACCCCTGGCTCTTCGCCTGCGGACTGATGCTGTCGACGGTCGGCTTCATCCTACTCGGCGCCCTAGGACAACGCTACGCGACCATCGCCTTCGGTGCCTTGCTGATTGCCATCTATACCATGTTGGGCACCTCGATGTACCAATTCTGGTACCAGCAGCCGCTACTGCTGTTGCTGGGCGCCGTGTGGTACAACCTGTTGACGCTGATCGCCCATCTGCTGTTCCCTATCCGCCCGGTACAGGAGGGGATCGCGCGCAGCTATAACCAGTTGGCCGCCTACCTGGATGCCAAATCCAATCTTTTCGATCCCGATCAAGAGCAGATGGATCAGCCGCTGATCGATGTCGCCATGGCGAATAGCGCCCTGGTCAGCACCCTCAACCAGACCAAACTCACGCTGCTTACTCGTCTACGCGGCGATCGTGGCCAGCGCAGCACGCGGCGCATGATGCACTATTACTTCGTGGCACAAGATATCCACGAACGCGCCAGCTCCTCGCACTTCCAATATCAACAACTGTGTGAGATGTTCCGTTACAGCGACGTGTTGTTCCGCTTCCAGCGCCTGTTGATGCTCCAGGCTCGCGCCTGTACGCAGCTCGCCCAGAGCATCATCCTGGTGCAACACTACCAGCACGACGCGCGCTTCGAGCGCGCTTTCTGTCATTTGGAGTCGACGCTAGAGCGCCTCGCGGCCCAGCATGGCCGCCAACATGTCTTGGTCAAGTCGCTGTTCAATCTACTGATAAACCTGCGCGCCATCGATGCTCAGTTGGCGAATATTGAGTCGGAGCAGACGCTGGCGGAGACCCAGGCGGAAGAGAGCACGCTCGCCGAAGATCGCATCACCGGTTGGCACGATATGGTGTTACGTATCCGCCGCCACCTCACCCCACAATCGCCCCTCTTTCGCCACGCGGTACGCATGGCCGCGGTGTTAGTCGCCGGCTACGCCTTCATCCAATTCTCGGGCATGCGACATGGTTACTGGATCATGCTGACCAGCCTGTTCGTCTGCCAACCCAACTACCATGCCACGAAACGCCGATTGTGGCTGCGTATCGTCGGGACGCTGGCCGGCATCCTCCTGGGTCTACCGGTGCTGTATCTGGTTCCCTCATTGGAGGGGCAACTATTGCTGATCGTGATCAGCGGCGTGCTGTTTTTCGCCTTTCGCAACGTGCAGTATGCCCACGCCACCATGTTTATTACTCTGCTGGTTCTGCTCTGTTTCAACCTACTGGGAGAGGGATTCGAGGTCGCTTGGCCACGGGTGTTTGATACGCTGTTAGGCTGTGCCATTGCCTGGGCGGCGGTGACCTTTATCTGGCCAGACTGGCACTTCCGCCAATTGCCGGCGGTGATCGCCCGCACACTGAATGCCGACTGCCGCTATCTGGATGCCATTCTGGTGCAATATCACCAGGGTAAGTCCAATGCGCTGGATTACCGCATCGCCCGGCGCGATGCGCATAACTGTGATGCCGAACTGGCGGCCGTCGTCTCCAACATGTCACTGGAGCCACGCCACGCCTCCCCGTCGCAGGAGGCCGCCTTCCGCCTATTAGGGATCAACCATACCCTGTTAAGCTACATCTCCGCACTCGGCGCCCATCGCCAGCGCCTGGATGACCCGGTCATTCTCGCGCTACTCGACGATGCGGTTTGCTATATAGACGATGCGCTAAACTACCAGGATGAAGCGTTGGCTGCCCGCGTGCGTCAGGCGCTCGACCATCTGCATCAACGTCTACAGGATGCCGATCGTTCGGGTGATAGCACCGGGCAACTGGTTCGGCAGCAGATCAGCCTGATGCTGGCGCTGCTGCCCGAACTTATCCGGCTAAAAAAATCGCTGGCATGATCCCCTAGCAACCGTCTGATGAGTCTTACTTCTTATAACGCCAGCGATGCGCATTACCCTGCAGCCACTGGCGTAACGCCTCGTTTAACGGCCGTGGCAAAACCGCGCTATGGCAGCCCTGCACCGCCGCCGCCAAGTCGAACAGCACACGATCGTCGACTTGGTGGTTGGCCTCCTTCAGTTGGCTAAAGGCCTGTGTCGCCCCCACGCGTGCGAGATCTTCCAGCGAATAGATACCGATACGGTACAAGCGCCGCTCCATATTGATGGAGATATTAGGGCGTGTATGCAGACGCATCATCGCCGCCAGACGCGCGGCCTGATCGCTACGCGCCTGTTGCAATGAACGCTGAAGGAGATCGGCAAGGCTGTGCGGATGCTGCCACATCGCCGCATCCACCCGATAATAGTGGAGACGGACAGGAAAGCCACGCTTGGTGTAGATGAAGGGGCGCATGCCGCGCGCCGCATAGTCACGCCCCAATGCCTCCCGGCCTCGCAGATATAGCTCGCCATCGGCAATTAAGGCGAACATCACCCCATCACACCAGACCCCGAGCCCACCGAACTGAGATCGCTGCGAAACCTGTCCCAATGCCGCAAACAGAGACTCCGCAACCCTACGCTTGTCATTGAGCAATCCATTCATGCGTAGCTCCTTAATAATCATCACAATTAATGACCTTTAATCAGGTCGTCACGGGAAACCGTTAGCAACATAACTAATCCCGCATGAACTCCCAAGACACAAACGGAGCACAGAGGGTTTTACATCCGATAAATGCGAGGCTCATTCAAAAAAATAGGTTGATCTTCGGCCAGGCTAGAATTACTGTATAGACATACAGTACACAGATAGAGAACACGATTATGCGTACCTCCTCGTTGCCTCCTGCCACTGACCGCACGCTGTTCAACCGTCCCGCCTATTCACCCGTAGCGATGGCACCGCAAAGCGGTTTTGTCAGTGAATTGGGCTATGGCGATCAACAACCGCTGTTATCATTGCTGCTGCCGCCGTTACTGCGTCAGTTGGGAGAGCAATCGCGTTGGCAACTGTGGATCACCGCGCAACACAAGCCCAATAAGCAGTGGCTCGCCGCCTGCGGCGTACCGGTAAATAAAGTGATGCAGCTACAACGCGCCGAGGCGGGTGAAGCGATCCACGCCATGGAACAGGCGCTGCGTAGCGGCAACTACAGTGTGGTACTCGGATGGTTGCCGCCACTCACCGCGAGTGAACGATTGCGTTTGAATCAGGCGGCAAAGGTCGGCAATAGCATCGGCCTCCTGATGCAGCCCTGGGCGGGTGCACACGCTCCCTTAGGCCATCGCGCAATAACGCGACGGGCTGAGCAATTCCACTGACGCACTTTAGGACAATTCCAAGAATACACGCGGCAACGATGAAAATGCGTTTTGCCGTAATAGTGAAACCAGGGTATAACGGGGAAAGGCATAAGAAGCGCACACATCTTCCTATGAGCAAAAAAACATCACCTGTTAGCTAAAATGCACGTCCAGAAATTTTTTTTGGTGAGCCTAATCACATCGTACTTGTAAGTTTTTAATCTCGTTGTAGACTTGTTATCACGACGGCTGTGTGGAATATCTATAATTATTACCTGACTAACAGCGTAATAAAACTGAGTGGCAGCCGGATAAAGGGTTTTAAACTAAGAGCTAGTGTTATACATAGCTCATTGCCTATTTTGGATGATAACGAGGCGCAAAATGAAAAAAACAGCGATCGCATTAGCAGTGGCACTGGCAGGTTTCGCGACCGTAGCTCAGGCAGCTCCGAAAGACGATACCTGGTACGTAGGCGGTAAACTGGGTTGGTCCCACTACATCGGTAACAGCTTTGAGAATATGGACTCCACGAAGTCTCATTCGAATCAGCTGGGCGCCGGTGCTTTCTTCGGTTACCAGGCTAATCCGTACCTGGGCTTCGAAATGGGCTACGACTGGCTGGGCCGCATGGGCTACACCGGTGACGTGAACGGTAAGTTCAAGGCACAGGGCATCCAGCTGGCTGCCAAACTGAGCTACCCGCTGATGGATAACCTGGACGTCTACACCCGTCTGGGCGGCATGGTATGGCGCGCCGATGCTCACCTATCTGATGCCAACAACTACGAATCTGGTCATGACACTGGCGTTTCTCCGCTGGCCGCGATCGGCGTTGAGTACGCACTGAACAAAGACTGGGCGACCCGTCTGGATTATCAGTATGTCAACAAGATCGGCTCTAGCAGCAACACGTTTGCACGTCCGGACAACACCATGCTGAGCCTGGGCGTTGTCTACCGTTTCGGTCAGGATGATGTCGTTGCTCCGGCACCGATCCCGGCTCCGGCTCCGGCTCCGATCGTTGAAACCAAGCGTTTCACCCTGAAGTCTGACGTCCTGTTCAACTTCAACAAATACACCCTGAAGGCCGAAGGCCGTCAGGCGCTGGATCAGCTGTACACTCAGCTGAGCAGCATGGATCCGAAAGACGGCTCTGTCGTCGTTCTGGGTTACACCGACCGCATCGGTTCCGACCAGTACAACCTGAAACTGTCTAAGCAGCGTGCTCAGACCGTGGTTGATTACCTGGTTTCTAAAGGCATCCCGGCTGACAAGATCACTGCCCGTGGTATGGGTAAAGCGGATCCGGTTACCGGCGCTACCTGTGACAACGTGAAACCGCGCGCGGCCCTGATCAACTGCTTGGCCCCGGATCGTCGTGTTGTTATCGAAGTGAAAGGCATCAAAGACGAAGTGACTCAGCCGCAGGCTTAATCACGATAACCTTTGCATAAAAACCCCGCTCTGCGGGGTTTTTTTATCGCGCTCGCCTATCTATCCAGCGCTAAACGAACCATCACCGCTAACGTCCCCATTGGCACCGCCGGATGTGTGATATTTATCCAGCACGCCCCCGCTGACTTTCTTACCCCAATCTCTCTCATCCGCTCGATCTTTAATTCCACGGTGGGGATCACTCTGGGCGAAGACAATAATCAAACGCCGCTACTATCGTCTATTTATTCTTTTTTATATGGAGAGTGTCGTTATTTTTTCTTTTTAGGAATATGCACACGGAATAAAGTCTTCAGTGCCGTAGTCACATACGTTACGTATAGATAATAAAACGATTAATTATAGATAATACTATGCTTTATGGTAATAACGTAACGCTCTCACAAGAGCGTATCCGCTATTCAGCCTGCCACTCGCGTTAGGTAAGGTGGTGCCGTCCATCATTCTTGTCCGCCGCGTAAAAACTCCTGTAAATCCTGTTTTAACGCGCTCATCTGATTGGCGTACTGCTCCTTACGCTCCGCATCCTCGATCAACTGTACGATGGTATCGGATAGCGTACACCCCCGCCGTTGTGCCAACGCCGCCAAACGCTGCCAGACCAAAAACTCCAGATCGATGGATTTCTTACGCGTGTACTGGTTTTCGGCATTAAAGTGGCGCTTACGACGGGCACGGATGGTCTGTTTCATCCGATTGGCCAAGGCCGGATCCATATGCTCGCGGATCCACGTCTGTACCTTTACCGGCTCATGCTCCAAGCGCAACAGTTGCTCCACCGCCTGCTGAGCCTGGCTCAACTCCTGATAACGGGTAATCGACTCCCCCTCCCGCTGCTTTTTCACCAGGTATTTCCACTTCCAGCCGCACTCTAGATTTTCAAGCTGTTGATATTTCATATCGTTTGCTCGTGACACGGTAACTTATGACTAAGGATAACAATTTTTTTCACTTTTGCCGTATCAAAATCCGCAGAAAGCACAAAATTTAACCTGTCGGCGACAAAGCCCACAATCCTCCCGCTCAGCAGACCGAGTTTCCTGTGCAGCCAGGCGGATTCTTGTATAATTGTTTTTTTCTGACTGACGATGATTTGACAACGTTGAGCAACTTCCGACTAGAGTGGCAATCGCTACTGCCCGATACAACTCCTTATACCTCTGTGTTCAGCAGTGCCGCCGCGCTGTCGGCCATCACCTTTGCCGAGTATCAGCCCCGTTTGGAGAATAGCCTGGCTCACTTCTGCCACGCCCATGCCCCCAGCCCCTTTATGCTGGTCAAGGCTGACTGCGATGGTGAGCACCTCACGCGTCTGCAACGCGCCGTCGAGGCACTACTGCCCCCAGGCGAGCTATATGGTAGCCGCTACGATATTACACTGGACCAGATTCGTGTCGCGCCCGCCACACAGCCGAGCGATAACCTGGCGGCCAGCCAGCAAGTGCTCAGCGCCGAATGGTGTGAGGGTGAGCAGCTATTTGGCACCGTGCGCCAGAGTAAGAACGGGCTCCAGCTACAGCCCGGCCTGGTGCATCAAGCCAACGGGGGCGTACTGATCCTATCGCTGCGAACCTTGCTGGCACAACCGCTACTGTGGATGCGCCTCAAACAGTTCGTCACCAGCGGGCGTTTTCAGTGGCTAGCGCCAGACGAAAGTCGCCCATTGCCGCAGTCCATCCCCGAGATGCCGTTGCAGTTAAAGATCTTGCTGGTCAGTGACCGCGAGGGGCTGGCCGACTTCCAAGAGTTGGAACCCGAATTGTGCGCCAGCGCGCTGTATGGCGAGTTCGAAGTCGATATGCCCTTGATGGATGAGGAGGACATGCGGCGCTGGTGCGCCCTGGTCACGACCCTGGCGGCCGAGCAACACCTCCCCTCCATCGAGCAAGACGCCTGGCCACTGCTGGTACGCAGCGCCGTACGCTATAGCGGCGATCAGAATCTATTGCCACTCAATCCCGTCATGCTAGGGCGCCTACTGCGCGAAGCCGCGCTGTATGCCGATCCACACATCAACGCCGAGGCATTGTGTCAGGCGCAAACGGCCCGCCGCTGGCGCGAGAGCTATCTGGCCGAGCGCATGCATGATGAGATCGAAATCGGGCAGCTACTGATCGAGACCGAAGGCGCCGCCATCGGCCAGATCAATGGCCTGTCCGTCTTGGAGTATCCCGGCCATCCCCTGCTCTTCGGCGAACCGTCACGCATCAGCTGTGTGGTCTATCAGGGTGACGGCGAGTTCACCGATGTGGAGCGTAAAGCCGAACTGGGAGGCAATCTGCATGCCAAGGGGATGATGATCATGCAGGCCTTCCTGATCGCCGAGTTGGAGCTGGATCAGCAGTTGCCCTTCTCCGCCTCGCTGGTCTTCGAGCAATCCTACGGTGAGGTCGATGGCGATAGCGCCTCGTTGGCCGAACTGTGCGCGCTGATCAGTGCCCTGGCCATGGTCCCCATCGACCAACAGATCGCCGTGACAGGCTCCGTCGACCAATTCGGCCATGTGCAACCCATCGGGGGCGTTAACGAGAAAATCGAAGGCTTCTTCGAGGCCTGCCAACGCCGTGGCTTGACCGGGAAGCAAGGGGTGATCATCCCTACGACCAATGTCCGCCACCTCTGTCTCAGCGACGAGGTCGTCGAGGCCGTCAAGGCAGGAACCTTCCATCTCTGGGCGGTCGAGAACGCCGAAGATGCCCTGCCGTTACTGACTGGCGTCGCCTACCTCAGCGAGAATGGCCCCAGCTTATTAGGCGCCATCCAGGCGCGTATCGCTGCCGCCAACCCCTTGTTAGATCGGCGTCAACTGCCTTGGCCGCTGCGCTGGTTAAACTGGTTCGGTCGTGGCTGATCGGACTTGTTCAGCGTACACCTGTTAGCTAAGATGGGCGCTTCATTGGATAAAGGCTGACGAGAATTATGGTAGATAAACGCGAGTCCTATACAAAGGCGGATCTGGAAGCATCGGGTCGTGGTGAGCTGTTCGGCGCAGGCGGACCTCCGCTGCCATCAGGCAACATGCTGATGATGGATCGCGTCATCAAGATGACGGAAGATGGCGGTAACCACAATAAGGGTTATGTTGAAGCGGAACTGGATATCAATCCGGATCTGTGGTTCTTCGCCTGTCACTTCGTCGGCGATCCGGTGATGCCAGGCTGCCTCGGCCTGGATGCCATGTGGCAGCTGGTCGGTTTTTACCTCGGTTGGCTGGGTGGCGAAGGCAAAGGCCGCGCACTGGGCGTCGGCGAGGTCAAGTTCACCGGTCAGGTATTACCGACGGCGAAGAAGGTCACCTACCGCATTCACTTCAAACGCGTCATCAACCGTAAGCTGATCATGGGTCTGGCGGATGGCGAGGTGCTCGTCGACGGTAAATTGATCTACACCGCCAGCGACCTCAAGGTCGGCCTGTTCAAAGACACCAGCGCTTTCTAAACGCGCAAGGCGGTCTATGGATTAAAAACGCAGCTATGCTGCGTTTTTTTATTGTCGAGCTATGCGCTTAGATGGCAAGAACCCCCACGAAATGGAGGTTCTGCTTATCGAATCGTGGCGGTCGCGCTAGGCTACCGCAATGAGAGACCTGTCTTCCATGGCCTGCCGCCAGCCTCCCAGCCAGTAGGAACGAGCGTCCAGAGAGTGATAGGGACAAATTTCCTTAGAGCGTCCTGCAATGCCCGCTTGATAACCTCGGGCCTGTGCCCTTTCCAGACGATCGCGTTTCTGTCTCTTCATGCCTTTTTTCCCTCATGATTACACTGGTGGAAAGAAAACAGTGGGCGGCAACCGCCGCCACCCTTAACCAATAGCTATTTTTAGCCGTCGGGTCAATGATGAAAATTTATCCAGCGATCACACTTTCTTCTCTTTGACTGCGCGTTCACGCACGTAGCCCCTCGCCGCGGTAAGTTAATCGATTGAGGGACATAAAAAAAACGCTCGCCACCGAGTCAAGGTGGCGAGCGAGTTAACGCAGAGGATTTACACGCTGTAACGCTTTACCCGGCGCGGGCGATCTGCCCCGCCATCGCGGCGATCTCCTGTTGCCAGGCTTGTCCCAGCGTACGCACCAGCGCATCATAGCCGTCGCCCTGTTGCGGCAACACGATGTGGAACGCCCGCTGAGTCAGTACCCCCTGATGGGTCAATAGCCATTCACCGGCGACCACCACCTTACCATCGTAACGGCCATAGAAGGCGTTGATATTCACCGTCAGGCTATCCTGACTCATGCCTAAGGGTTGGGTCGAAACCAACCAACCCGGCATCGCCGCCCCCAACCCGGCGACCAGCGATTGCGTCAGTTGCTGGCTCAACGGACTGGCCCACAAGTTGTTGCTGGCGGTGACGAACTGCACATCGCTCTGCTGATAGACAACGCCCATCCCACCCAGTAAATCGGCCACATTCACTGGCTGCACCCACAACTGGTGCGACTGCGCCGCCGTTTGCGTCACCGCACGACTCACCGCCGGCTCGACCGGCAGTTGATAGTACTGCTTCGAGCCGGCACCACTACAGGCGCTCAGCACCAGAGCCGCCAGCAGGATCATCCCTCTCTTCATCATTTCGCTCCCTTGGGATGTGGATCGTTCCCCGCCGGTGCCTCAAACACCAGCGCGTTGCTCTTCTCATTCAGGGTGCGCAGCACGGGTTGCAGCTCGCGCAACACCTGATCTAAGTGTTGGAGATCACCCACCATCTGGTTATACGCCGGCGAACCGGGTTGAATCCCCTTGATGGTACGATTGAGCTCAATCAACGACTGCTGCAGATCCGCCGGCAGCGACTGCATCGCCTTGCTGGACAGGATCCCGTTCAATGCATCCAGGGTTTCCTGCGTCTTACGCATAGTATCCTGGCTGGTCTTCAGCGTTGCGGTTGCCGACTTGACCATCGGCTCCAGCGGCAAGGCGTTGAACTTATCCAACACCGCCGTCACCTTCTGCTGCAACTGTGCCAGCCCACCACTAACGGTTGGCATCAGCGGAATGCCATCGATCACATCCGGCCCCTTCCACGGCTTGGTATTAGGATAAAAATCCAGATCGATATAGAGCGCCCCCGTCAGCAGGTTACTCGACTTCAACGCCGCCCGCAGACCGCCATGGCGAATCGCGAGCAGATGCTTACGCAGATCGAAATCCGGTCCCATATTAGTATCGATACGCTCCGGCTCAATATGCACCAACACCGGTATACGATAATCGGCATCGAGGCGTTGATTAAGCCCCTTGACGAAGAAGGGCACCTGGGCGACGGTTCCCAAGCGGATACCACGGAACTCGACCGGCGCCCCAACCTGCAGACCACGGATCGAATCGGCGAAGAACATCAACATATCGAAGTGTTCGGTATAGAGCGAATCCTGAATGCTACTCTGGTTGTCATACAACACGTAGTCGCTCATGTTTGCCACCTCTTTCCCCGGCGTCAGTCCTTGCGGCACATCGAAGCTCACGCCGCCGCTCAGCAGCGTCGCCAAGGATCCCATCTGGACGCGCATCCCCTGCGCCGACACGTCGAAGGAGATGCCGCTGTCCACCCAGAAACGCACATTTTCGGTCACCAGGGTGTCATAAGGGGCGGCGATAAACAGCTGATAGGTGATCTTACGCGCCTTGGTATCGAAGCCACTGGTCTCTACCGAACCGACACGCAACCCACGGAATAGCACCGGATCGCCCGGATTCAGTTGCCCGGCCTTGTCACTGGCCAACATGATGCGAATACCTTTGGCATCCGGCGGCGCCAACGGGGGCTGATCGAGTAGCTTGAACTCGCGCTGCTCGCTATCCGACGATCCCGGCTGCAGTTCGATGTAGGCCCCGGACAGCAAGGTCCCCAGCCCCGAGATCCCCTCGCGGCCAATCTGCGGCTTCACCACCCAGAATGTGCTGTCCTTACGCAGCAGTTTCTCCATGCCACTCTGTAGTCGCGCCTTCACCATCACCTGATCCAGGTTATCGCTGAGGGTGACGCTCTCCACCGTACCGACATCCACGCTACGGCTCTTGATCGCCGTCTTCCCCGCGACGATCCCTTCGGCATTCTGCGTGATCAGCGTTACCTCAGGTCCCTGGTGACTAAAATGGTAAAAAATGATCCAGGCACCGATCAGTGCCGTCAGTATTGGGATGATCCAAACCGGCGACCAGCGTTTAATACGCTCGATTTGCGCCGTTGCGTGTTTATCTACCATCGCTTATTCCTGCTCCCCAGTAGTCAATTTGCCCTCTCGATCCCAAAGCAAACGGGGATCAAACACCATCGCCGAGATCATCGTGATGATGACCACGGCGGCAAACAAAATCGCCCCGACATCGGGGTAAATACTCATCAGACGCCCCATACTCACCAATGAGGAGAGCACGGCGATGACGAACACGTCGATCATCGACCAGCGACCGACAAACTCGACAATCTCATAGATAGTATGCATACGCTCACTGTCCCGACGTACGCCATGGCGGGTCGACCAACACAGCCAGGCGATCGCCAAGATCTTCAACGATGGCACCATGATACTGGCGATGAAGATCACCATCGCCACCGGGTAAGATCCCTCGCCCCATAACAGGATCACCCCGGCCATGATGGTTGATGTCAGCTTACTGCCTAACGCTTGAGTGACCATAATGGGCAATAAGTTGGCGGGGATATACAGCATCAACGCCGTCGCCAACAGGGCTAACGTCCATTGCAGGCTGTTGCGACGCCGAGCATAACCCGTCGTCAGGCATCGCGGACACTGGCGTTGCGTCATCGGTAGAATTGCGGTGCAGCAGGCGCAGGAACGGACTCCCTGGCGTAGCCCACTCTCTCCGCTATGGTAGGGCACGGCACAGGGGGGTTGTGGCGCAATATCATCCCAGAGCAGACGACGATCGACCATCTGAAAGGCACGTACCTGTAACAGGCAAAAGAGGCAGTAAGCCCAAAAACTGCTACCGACCCCCACGTCACCATAGGCCATCAACTTAACAAAACTGACCAATACCCCGGCGAGAAAAATCTCGACCATACACCAGGTGCGGCACTGTAGCAGAATACGCGCTAACCCCACCCGTAGAGGATGAGGTAACGGTACTCGTAGAGAGAGCAGGATGATCACCACCATGCAGAAAGCGGGGATCAGCTGTACGAAAATCATAAACAGCGTCGCGATGCTGATATAGTTCTCCGCCATCAGCATACTCGGGATCTGGATCAGCGTGATGGCGTTGCTCAGCCCAGCCACCGACATGGTGACGAACGAAAATAGATTCGCCACCAGCAGCAGAAACAAGGCGCTGCACGCATACAACGTCGGCTGAAGATGCGGGTGGCGCCAGCGCATCGCCAACGTGGTTCCACAGCGTGGGCAGACGCTCTTCATTCCCCATGCCAGACGCGGCAGCGTGACCAACATGTCACACTGTGGGCAGAGCATGTGAGCGTCGGCTGGATCCTGTGTATTGCACATATCGTTATCCAGTTATAAAAAAGCCTGACATGCCGCGCCCCGCGCGGCCATCAGGCTGATGATGATCCCTGCGACTATAGCCTCAATCAGCTAGCGTTTTTTTGCGTTTCAAGGGATTCCCAGCGCGCATAGGCCTCTTCTAACGCTTGCTCGCTATCGGCTAACGCCTGCAAGACCGGTTGAGTCTCACCGTGCGGCAAGGTAAAGAAGGCCGGATCGGCAACGCGCTGCTGCAGTTCGCTCACCTGCTCCTCCAGCGTCTCAATACGCTGCGGCAGTTGCTCCAGCTCCCTCAACTGATTGTAGCTCAGCTTGGTGTTGCTGCGTCGGCGCTCCACCTTCGTCTCTTCCTTCACCGGCGGCGCGCTGACCGCGACGACTGGCTGACGCAACGCCTGTGAGGCGGACTGCTGTTGATGCGCATCGGCATAACCGCCGGCGTAATGGCCGATGACCCCATCGCCCTCGAAGATCCAGCAGTCGGTCACGCAATTATCGACAAACTGACGATCATGGCTGACCAGTAGCACTGTTCCCGGATAATTGGCGACCAACTCCTCCAACAGTTCTAGGGTTTCGATGTCCAAATCGTTGGTCGGTTCATCGAGCACTAGCAAATTACTCGGTTTTAGGAACAATCTCGCCAACAATAGGCGGTTACGCTCGCCGCCGGACAGCGCCCGTACCGGCGTCATCGCCCGCTTGGGATGGAAGAGGAAGTCTTGCAGATAACCGAGCACGTGACGAGAGCGCCCATTGACCATCACCTCCTGTTTCCCTTCCGCCAAGTTATCCATCACCGTCTTGTCGGGGTCCAGTTCGGCGCGATGCTGGTCGAAATAGGCGATCTCCAGCTTGGTACCGCAGCGTACCCGGCCGCTATCGGGAGCGAGCTGACCGAGCATCAGCTTCAGCAGCGTGGTCTTACCGCAGCCGTTGGCCCCCACCAGCGCGATCTTGTCGCCGCGCTGCACCTGGGCCGAGAAGTCTCGCACCAGAGTCCGCTCGCCGCAACGATAGCTGACATCTTCCAGTTCAAAGACGATCTTACCGGAGCGCAGCGCCTCTTCGGCCTGCATCCGGGCGTTCCCCTGCTGCGCGCGGCGTTGGGCATGCTCCTGACGCATCGATTTCAGGGCGCGAACACGCCCCTCGTTACGGGTACGACGCGCCTTGATCCCTTGACGGATCCACGCCTCCTCCTGCGCCAAACGCCGATCGAACTCGGCATTCTGTAACTCCTCGACCCGTAGCGCCTCCTCCTTACCAACCAGGTAGGCATCGTAGTCTCCCGGCCAGGAGACCAATTTACCCCGGTCGAGATCGACAATACGCGTCGCCATGGCGCGGATAAAGGCACGGTCATGGGAGATGAAGATAATGCTGCCGCAGAACTCCTTGAGGAACCCCTCCAGCCAGGTGATGGTATCGATATCCAGATGGTTCGTCGGCTCATCCAGCAACAATACATCCGGCTCGCACACCAGGGCACGCGCCAACGCCGCCTTACGCAGCCACCCACCAGAGAGCGACGACAGCGCGGCGTCGGCCTCTAACCCCAACTTGGTCAATACATCCCGGATACGGGTATCCATGCGCCAGATCCCCTGGTGCTCCAGGCGCTCCTGCAAGTCGGCCAGTTGACGCAGGTGTTGTTCGCTAGGATCACGCTCGACCTTACGCAGCAACTCGTGGTAATCGCGTAGCTGCTGAGCCTGTTCGGCCACGCCGTCCGCGACGAAGTCGAAGACCGAGCCGGCGACATCGCGCGGCGGATCTTGTTGCAGGCGGGAAACCACCAGATCCTGGGCATACACCACCCGCCCATCATCCAGCGCCAGTTCACGCCCGAGGATCTTCAGCAGGGTCGACTTCCCCGCCCCGTTACGCCCGACCAAGCAGACGCGTTCATTCGGCTCGATATGCAACTCGGCATTATCCAGCAGCGGCGCGTCGCTAAAGGAGAGCCAGGCGCCAGAAAGACTGATCAAAGACATCGCTTATTTTTCCTCGCCGGCATGGGTAATCAGCCAGCAATTGTGGATCTGGCGGTTACGGACAAAATCGGCAGACAGGGTGCGCTCGGTGATCTCCTGCGCCTGTAACCCCAGTCGCGCCATTCCCGCTTGATCCATCTTAAAGCCACGTTTGTTGTTAGAGAACATGATGGCGCCGCCCGGACGCAGGATACGCGCCAGATCCGCCATCAAGTCCAAATGATCGCGCTGCACGTCGAAGGTTCCCTCCATACGCTTCGAGTTGGAGAAGGTCGGCGGATCGATGAAGATCAGATCGAACTTATCCTCGCAGTGACGCAGGTAGGCCAGGCAATCCGCCTGTACCAGACGATGCTGGCGGCCAGTCAAACCATTGAGGCGCAAATTCCGTTCCGCCCACTCCAGATAGGTCCGCGACATATCTACGGTGGTGGTCGAGCGGGCGCCGCCCAGGCCCGCGTAAACGCTGGCACTACCGGTGTAGGCAAACAGGTTGAGGAAATCCTTGCCACGGCTCATCTCACCCAGCATACGGCGGGCGATACGGTGGTCGATAAACAGCCCACTGTCCAGGTAGTCGGTCAGGTTAACCCAGAAATGAGCGCCATACTCGCGCACCTCCATGAATTCGCCCTTCTGCGCCAGCTTCTCATACTGGCTCTTACCCTTCTGCCGTTCACGGGTCTTCAGGATCAGGTTGTTTCCGCTGATCCCCATGACCGACTGCGTCACATTGACCACATCGAACAGACGCTGACGCGCCTTCTGCGCATCCACGCTCTTCGGCGGTGCATACTCCTGGATCACCACCTTGTCGGCATAACGATCGACCGCCACATTATACTCCGGCAGATCGGCGTCATAGACGCGGTAGCACTCCAGCCCCTGCTGGCGCGCCCACTTATCAAATTTTTTCAGATTCTTGCGCAGACGGTTGGCGTAATCCTGAGCCACCTCGCCGCCCTCGCCTTGCGGCGTCGCGCTAAGACGGTAGTTCTTCTGCACACACTCCAGCGGGCCGTTCTTGGCCTTGAACTGGCGTTCGGCGCGCAGCTGCAAGCAACTCAACAGCTCCGGCGAGGCACTGAATAGCGACAGTTGCCATCCCGCGAACTCGCGCTTCATGATGCGCCCCAGGGTATTATGCAAGGCGATCAGCGCCGGTTCGCTCTCTAGGCGCTCACCATAGGGCGGGTTGCTCACGACCGTGCCCTGCGGCCCCTCGGGTAACGGGTTATGCAGCTGTGCCACATCGCCCGCATTGAAGGTGATCAGGGACGCAACGCCGGCGCGACGGGCGTTGGCGCGGGCCATCTCCAATACGCGACGATCGAGATCGTAACCGAAGAAGCGCGAAGTGGTCTGCTCTAGGCCAAGACGCGCGCGACGCTGCGCCTCGACACATACCGCCTGCCATAATTCGGCGTCGTGGCCGAGCCAGGCAGTAAAGCCCCAACGGGTACGTTGCAGGCCCGGTGCATGATCGGAGGCCATCATCGCCGCCTCGATCAAGAGGGTACCGGAGCCACACATCGGATCGACCAGCGGTGTGCCCGGCTGCCAACCGGAACGCAGTACCACGGCGGCCGCCAGCGTCTCCTTAAGCGGTGCCTGACCCGTCAAGTCGCGGTAACCACGCTGATGTAGACCCTCACCGCTGAGATCCAGCGACACCACAGCGCGCTCGCGTTGTAAGTTAACGTTGATGCGAATATCGGGATCTTGTTTGGCCACGCTGGGGCGCGCGTCGATACTACGGGTGAAACGATCGACGATGGCGTCCTTCACCTTCAAGGCGCCGTATTGACTGTTACGGATCTCCTCGTTGGTACCGCTAAAATACACCGCAAAGGTCTTATCGACGCCGAATAGCGTCGTCCAATCGATCGCCTGCACCCCCAGGTAGAGGTCCAGATCGCTGTAAACGTTGAACTCGCCCAGCGGCAGCATGATGCGCGAGGCCAAACGACTCCACATCAGACTTTGATAGAGCAAACGCCCATCTCCTCTGAAATGCACGCCACCTTGGACGATCTGGCAGTCATGCGCACCGAGCCCTTCCAATTCATTTTTCAGTAGTTCTTCGAGACCGCGCGCGGTGCTGGCAAAAAGAGATTTCATGTTTTCACTATCGCTATCAGTCAGTTATGGATGATTTCTTTCACGGATGTCGCCGCCAGCTCATCGATACAGCGCCGAAGAGACTGAGCAAAACGATAACGGTGAGAATAAACCCGACATTTTCCACTTTTCCCCGCCACCATGCCATCCCTAGCGCGTTTTTTTACATATTTTCCCCCTCAATCAAGGGAGCGAGCGACGACGGCGGCAATTTTTGTTAACTTCCCCAGCCACGGCTATGCTTAAATGCCCGGCCGCATCGAGGCGTGCTGCCTCTTCATCAGACTCCTGGCAAGGTGGGTTATCATGCACGGGACGAAACCCCAGCGTCACCATATTCCATTGCGCGTCAAAGCCGAGCAGCATCAATTCGGCTGGCTATTTGCCTCGCTCATCGGCGTATTTTTTATCAATCTTATCCCCAACATCGGCGATCTACAGATCAAGTCGCTAATCTGCCTGACACTACAAGGGATCGCCGGTTTTAACGTCGTATTACGCCGTTATCGTAAGTTCGTCACGGTACCGATTATTGTCAATATTGTTATATTTATCTTCTTCCCCCACTCGGTCCCCTTTGTCGTGTTGGGAAAAATGTTATATCTGTATTTCTTCACCCTGGTCACCATCGCCGTGGTACGTAAAGTCATTCTCGCCACCCGCGTCGATATCGAGGTATTGCTGGCCGCCCTCAGCGGTTTTCTGCTAATTGGCTATATCGGCCTGTTTATCTTCTCGAGCATCGAGGTGTTACATCCCGGTTCGTTTAAGGGGATCGGTGGCGATCAGCAGCAGATGTTTAATGATCTGTTCTATTACTCTTTCATCAGTATTCTAACCGTCGGTTATGGCGATATTGTGGCCGTCTCCTGGCCAGCGCGTAACGCGACCATTTTGGTAGTGCTCCTGGGGTATATTTACTCTCTGGTGTTTATCGCCCGTATCGTTAGCGACTTTCCCAAACTGGCGCCGCTATGCGGCAAAGAGGAGGAGGAAGAGAAGGAAGCCAACGCGAATACCGGCGTCCCCCCGCAGAATAAAAGAGCCAGGACGGCACGGAGACGGAAACACTAAACGAGAGCCGCGCGCATGGATTTACCTATCCCGCACGATGGCCCCTCAAACAAAAAGCCAGCGTAAACGCTGGCTTTTTTCATTGGGCATCGCGTCGATCGTCGAGCCCCCACTAACCGCCGCGTCGTCGCGACTCAGTCAGCCTTATTTCTGCGCGATGGCACGCATGGTGTCATCGATCGCCGTAATCAGCAGCATCTGCGGATCGGCCGCACACACCTGATTCAGTTTATCGATGACGGCCTTATCGGTGTCGGCAGTCTTAGCGATCTTCAGCCCACGGCTCTCAACGCTGGCGTTACCCATGATCGCAACAACCTCGGCCACCCCGGCGCTGTCGGTCTTAGCCAACTCGCCGGCATCGGCGCAAGTCATGTACACTTCGGCCGGTAAACCGGATTTAATGTCGTAAGATTGAGCCCATACGGTCGGCGCTGCAGCCAGAGCAGAAACTAAGAACAATACCTTTTTCACATGCAATTCCTTCTGTTTTATTGGATCCGGCCGATGATCGCGCCGCCAGCACCGCCGACGACAGCCCCTTTGATGGCGCCCTCTATGCCGTTGCCGGACAATACGCCGGCGACGGCGCCGACGGTCGCCCCAATGGTTGCCCCTTTACGGGCTTTCTTGCCTTTATGCCCTTTTTCACTGATGGCGCCGACACCGGCACCCAACGCCGCGCCTTTAAGCACACCGTTAACACCATTACCGGACAATAGGCCGGCGGTCGCCCCCAGTAACGCCCCTTTAGTGGTGCGGCTCGGGCCGGCTAACGAAGCCGTTGAAAAAGTCAGCAATGACACCGTGGTCACTGCAATCAGCGTTTTCCTTAGCGCTGACGGGAATTTCCCTGACGCGTCAAACATATCAACCTCCCTTGATGATCGTGACGTTTGCCATGGAGCGCATGATAACACGAACAATCCTAGCCTTGGGGCCTAACACCGGATATTCGTCTAAATAAAGTACGATTTGGCAGGTAATAGCAGGAATTTAGGATTATTACCTAAAGGGATGTGGCCCGAGAAAAGGACAAGTCGTACCCAGAGGAAAGGCGCTTACCCGGCGTAAGCTAACGTATCGCAGGCGGCGGCCTGAGGCGCATGATGCAGCGGCAGCAGGCGATCGTGCATCACCTTAATCGCCTCGCCTAATCGCTGTGTCTTGCCCGCCAACACCAGCTGTGGCTGCGCCAGTAAACATAGGCTAGCGTGCTCACCCGGGTCGACCACCAACAAACGCCCCCAGCCACTCCCATCCTGCAGTTGAACGGCAACCAGTTCACCGAGTGATGGCGCATAGCACCCCGGCTGGCAAGTAAAGTACCAGCTCTTCGGCATCAACGGTTTGAGAAAGCGTTGCGCGACCAGGGCGTTGAGCACCAGTTCGACATGCAGTGAAGCCTCCAGGTCACACGCCTGACAACGTTCAATAAAGTGATAATAACTGGCGACATCATCGAGACAAAAGGTGCTGACATCGAACGCATCCGGCGTCAACATCTTGGCAGGAAAACGGGAGCGAAAAACCATGCCATTCGCCAAATCCAGCATCAGACGATCGTGTTGTTGATCAAAGAACCAACGCCAGCGATCCCCGGGCTTTATATTCATGTGTGACTCCCCCTAGCCATAAACTCCCTGGCAACATAACGATCCTGGCGAATGATGTCACGTTACCGTCAGCCATCGGCTCAACACCTGCATAAATAAACAACGGATTGTTTGAAATATAGACTAGCCCGCGACAGAAATAAAGTCACGGGCTAAATAGGAAGGGATAACGCGTTAAATGTAGTTAACGATCTCTTTAACGAGACCCGGCCCTTTGAAGATAAATCCGGAATAAATCTGCACCAGCGAGGCACCCGCTTGCATTTTTTCCCGCGCGGCAATGACCGAATCAATACCACCAACACCGATAATCGGCAGGCGACCCTGTAATTCGGCGGAGAGCAGGCGAATAATTTCGGTGCTCTTTAATTGCAAGGGACGACCACTCAAGCCCCCGCTTTGAGCACAATGATTGAGACCGGCGACCAGCGAGCGATCCAGCGTCGTGTTGGTCGCGATCACCCCATCGATACCGTGACGTACCAGGCTATCGGCCACCTGCACCAACTCTTCATGACTGAGATCGGGCGCGATTTTTACCGCCAGCGGAACATACTTGGCATGCTTCTGCTGTAATTCTGCCTGCTTATTTTTAATCGCGGCCAGCAAATCATCCAAGGCCTCACCATATTGCAGGGTACGCAACCCCGGCGTATTCGGTGAAGAGATATTGACCGCGATATAACCGGCATAGGAATAAACCTTATCCATACAGATCAGATAATCATCCTTACCCTGCTCTACCGGCGTATCTTTATTCTTACCGATATTGATGCCGAGCACGCCACCGAAATGGGATTTTTTGACGTTCTCGATCAAATTATCGACGCCCAGGTTGTTAAAGCCCATGCGGTTAATTAACCCTTCCGCCTCGACGATACGGAAGAGACGCGGCTTCTCGTTACCCGGTTGCGGACGCGGCGTGACGGTCCCCACCTCGATAGATCCGAATCCCATGGCGCCCAACGCATCGATGCATTCGCCATCCTTGTCCAACCCTGCGGCCAATCCGAGCGGATTCTTGAAGGACAATCCCATGCAGCTGACCGGTTTACTCGGCACGGACTGGCGCACCAGGCCGAGGAGCGGCGTACCACTGATACGATGCAGTTGCTTAAAGGTAAACTCGTGCGCACGTTCCGGATCGAGTTGAAAGAGTGCCTTCCTGATAAAAGGGTAGAACATGAGATCTCCTGATTCCCGTTGCCAAACGGGGCGCTATTATCGGGTAAGTCGCGACGAATTGGAATTGATTAAAGACAAAATAGGCCGACAAAGGCAAACGTTTTACCCCCCGCCCGGTAGGGTTAGCACGCGGCTAATCGCCGCCTCGATCATTATCCTGATTACCATATTAACGGGAACGATATCAGGCGCCCTTACTTCGCGAGACAATCACGCCGAGCGAAGTAACCACGGCCGCCGACCGATCACCAACTTCTGTGTCACACCGTTAGTCATCAATCATGGAGAAGGCGTGGTTACCTGGGCGCTAACCTTAACGCCGCCCCGACTCATGCCGTCACGAGACGACACGCCACAGCGCCCACCGGGCGTGTCACACCCTGGCTCAGCCTGGCCGAATCGTATGATTGGATAGGGGCCAGCGGCGCGCGCAGCGCCGGTGACGCGCTATGTCGGCAAGAATAGAAGGCAAGAATAGAAATAGCACAGAGCCCCCGAGGGGGGCCTGCGGCGCCGAGTCGCGGGCATGATGGCGAAAGTCCGACGTCTCCCTCACACCGTTCGATAGACGCTAATCTCGACCAGATTACCGTCCGGATCGCGCAGATATAGGCTATCGATCGGCCCGCAGGCGCCGGTACGCGGCACCACCCCCAACTCAATCGTCAACCCACGCGCCTCCAGCTCCCGCTTAATCTGCTGAATATCCCCCTGCGCCAACAGGCAAATGTCCAAGCTACCGTAGGTCACCTGACGCGCGGCCGGGGTAAACTCCGCCTTGCGGCGGTGGATATTGATCTTCTGATTACCGAAGGTCAGCGCTAGACGATCGTTGCGCCGATCCAACGTCATGCCTAACCCATCGACATAGAAGGCCAGCGTCTGCTCGACATCCTCCACGGTGATCACCACGTGATCGATTCCTGTAATTACCATTCCTCACCTCCTGATAAAACACGCTAGGCCGGGCCACGCCACCCCGCCCGGGGCGCAGGCAAAAAAATACCGGCCCAGAGAGCCGGTAGAGATAGGGCGGTCATCCCACGATCAGGACTCCAACGCCCGGGTGATCTTCTCATACAGATCGCCAGAGAGGTTATCCAATGCCAACAACGTCTCCAACTGTTTACGCATCAGCGCTTGGCGCCCCTCGTCGTAACGTTTCAAACGGATCAACGGATCCACCATGCGAGCGGCGACCTGTGGGTTACGGCGATTCAAGTCACTCAAGATCGCCGTCAGGAAGGCATAACCGGAGCCGTCGGGAGCGTGGAAGGCACGCGGGTTCAACTGGGCAAAGGCACCGACCAGCGCACGCGTCCGGTTCGGGTTGCTTAAGGTAAAGGCGCGGTGGTGTAACAACTGACGCACACGATCCAGAACGTCATCATCCGGGGCGGTCGCCTGCAGGGTAAACCACTTGTCCATCACCAGCCCATCCTGATGCCAGCGCTGATCGAACTCATCCATCAACGCAGCACGGCACGGCAATTGTGCCGCCATCGCCGCCGACAGCGCGCCGAGCGCATCGGTCATGTTGTCGGCTTGGTGATACTGCGCGCTGACCAAGGCATCCGCCTGCGCCACATCGGGCCCGAAGGCCAAATAACGCAGGCAGACATTGCGCAGCGCGCGCTTGGCGATATCGCCATGCTCGATACGGTAGAGCGGCGTCGCGTTCTGATGGTAGGCCGCCAACCACTCCCCGGCCAACTGTTGCGCCAGCAGACGGGTCATCGCCTGATGGACCTGAGCGATGGCCTCGGGATCGATCAGGCTGAACAGCTCGGCCATCTCCACCTCGGAGGGTAACGTCAGGATCTGGGCGCGTAACGCCGGATCGCGCTGCTCGTCGCGTAACACGTTGCCGAAGGCCGTCACCACATGCTCGGGCAACGACAATGGCTGTCCCTGCTGGCTACGAGAGACATTCAGACGCACATACTTGGCCAACAGCATCTGTGCCGCATCCCAACGCGCAAAGTCGTTGCGGGCATGCTGCATCAGGAACGTCAGCTGCTGATCGCTGTAGGGATATTCCAGACGTACCGGCGCGGAGAACTCACGCAGTAGCGACGGCGTCGGCGCCTGCGGCACATTATCAAAGGCAAAACTCTGCTCCGCCTCGGTCACGCTCAAGACGTTGCCGACCGCCTGCCCATCCATCATCAAGGGGATCACCTGGCCATCGGCATCGTACAGTTCGATGTCCAGCGGGATGTGCAGTGGTTGCTTATCGGCCTGATCGGCCGTCGCCGGTGTGCTCTGGGTGACATACAGGCGATACTGGCGCCGTTCGGCGTCGTATTCGTCGCGTACCGTCAACAGCGGCGTACCGGATTGGCTATACCAACGACGGAACAGCGTCAGATCGATGCCCGAGGCGTCTTCCATCGCCTGGACAAAGTCATCGCAGGTGGCGGCGCTGCCGTCATGACGCGCAAAGTAGAGGCGCATCCCGGCCTGGAACTTCTCTTCGCCCAGCAGGGTATGCAGCATACGGATCACCTCGGCCCCCTTCTCATACACCGTTAGGGTATAGAAGTTGTTCATCTCGATGACCTTCTCCGGCCGGATCGGGTGTGCCATCGGACTGGCGTCCTCGGCGAACTGGGCGCCGCGTAGTACGCGCACGTTGTCGATGCGGTTGACCGCCCGTGAGCCTAAGTCAGAGCTGAACTCCTGGTCGCGGAACACCGTCAGCCCCTCTTTGAGGCTCAGTTGGAACCAGTCACGGCAGGTCACGCGGTTCCCGGTCCAGTTATGGAAGTATTCATGGCCGATCACCGATTCAATATTCAGGTAATCTTTGTCGGTCGCGGTCTGCGCCTTGGCCAGCACGAACTTGGCGTTGAAGATGTTCAACCCCTTGTTCTCCATCGCCCCCATATTAAAGAAATCCACCGCCACGACCATGTAGATATCCAGATCGTACTCCAGGCCGAAGCGCTGTTCGTCCCAACGCATGGCGTTCTTCAGCGAGGTCATCGCCCACTCGGCACGATCGAGGTTACCGCGATCGACATACAGCTCCAGCGCGACGCTGCGCCCGCTACGGGTAATAAAGGTATCGCTCAGCCGATCGAAGTCACCGGCCACCAGCGCGAACAGATAACAGGGTTTGGGGAACGGATCTTCCCACTGTACCCAATGGCGGCCATCCGCCAGCTCGCCCTGCTCGATCCGGTTACCGTTAGAGAGTAGATAAGGATAGCGCGCCTTATCCGCCACGATGCGGGTACGGAAACGGGCCAGGACATCGGGACGATCCAAATAGTAGGTAATGTGGCGGAACCCCTCGGCCTCGCACTGGGTGCATAGCGCCTCGCCGGACTGGTAGAGCCCCTCTAGGGCGCTGTTCTGCGCCGGGTAGATCTCGTTGACGATGGTCAGGGTAAACTGGGATGGTACCCCTTGAATGATCAGCTGATTACCCTCAATCCGGTAGTCGCTCCACGGCAAACCATCCACGGCCAGCGAGCGCAGGGTCAGCGCCTCGCCATCCAGCACCAGCGGTGCACCCGGGCTACCCAGCAGTCGAACCTGGCTGATCGCCGTCACCGTGGTGAGGTCGGCGTCGAGGACAAAGTCTAAATCCAGATCGGTGATGGTGTAATCCGGCGCTTGATAATCGCGGCGATACTTCGCCTGTGGTTGTTGAGTCATAGCTACCCTTGTTGGCTCTCTTTGGCTGGGCGGCAGTGGGCGGGTGGGTGCGCGACCCGTCGAGACGGGATGCCTCCCCGCCACCTACGCGATCTGTGCGGACACCGTGCTACGCGGCGCCACACCCCTTATTGTCGCAGCATATCTTGTGCGATGGGATTGTTCCATACTATATAGCCGCACGCGGCGGGATAACACGCTCAGAGTGCTATGGTGCGTACGCGCCTCGCCCGTAACGGCAGAGAGAGGCCTGGATTTTTCCCGGCTCGCGGCGTCGGACCGGCGCCCAATCCGCGACCTATCGGCCACCGTTTGCGTAGATTATCGGTTCATTCTGCGCATAAACTAGGTATACTCCTTCGACTTTTGTCAATAATCCCTGACGAGGATGCAGTAACGCGCCATGACTCAAGATGTCTCCCCGATTATCACTTCGCTGCTGGACACCGACGCCTATAAACTGCATATGCAACAGGCGGTGTTCCACCGTTACCGCAATGTCAGCGTGGCGGCGGAGTTTCGCTGCCGTGGCGACGAACTGCTGGGGGAATATGCCGACGAGATAGCCAGCCAGGTCAAACTGATGGGGCAGTTGACCCTGAGCCAGGATGAGTATGACTATCTGGCGGCCCTGCCCTTCTTCCAGCGTGACTACCTCGATTGGCTGCGTACCCTGCGACTCGACCCGACACAGGTCGTCATCCGTAACGAGGGCGGTCGGTTAACGATCCGCATCAGTGGCCCCTGGCGCGAGGTGATCCTGTGGGAGGTGCCGCTACTGGCGGTGATCAGCGAGGTGGTACATCGCCATCGCTCCCCGCACATCACCCCACAGATCGCCATCGCACAGCTACAGCGCCGTTTAGCGTCGTTCCGTCAGTTGAGCAGCGATGTCGATCTCAGCGGCTTTCGCCTGATGGACTTTGGCACCCGGCGCCGCTTCTCGCGGGCGGTGCATCAGGCCATCCTGACGACCCTACAGCAGGAGTTCCCCTACCTGAGCGGCACCAGCAACTACCTATTTGCCAAACAAATGGGGTTGGCGCCGTTAGGCACCCAGGCGCATGAATGGTTCCAGGCTCACCAACAGATCTGCCCGGTACTGGCCAACAGCCAGCGCGCGGCGCTGCAATCTTGGCTGGATGAGTACCCCGATCAACTAGGGATCGCCCTGACCGACTGCATCACCATGGATGCCTTCCTGCGCGACTTTGGTAGCCAGTTCGCCGGCCACTACCAGGGGCTACGCCACGATTCGGGAGATCCGATCGCCTGGGGCGAGAAGGCCATCGCCCATTATGAGACGTTGGGTATCGATCCGCGCGACAAGGTGCTGGTCTTCTCCGATAGTCTGGATCTGCCGAAGGCTTTGGCGCTCTACCGCCACTTCCATGGCCGTATTCGCCTCAGCTTTGGCATCGGAACTCACCTGACCTGTGATCTGCCCGGAGTACGGCCGCTAAACATCGTCATCAAACTGGTGGAATGCAACGGCAAACCGGTCGCCAAGCTCTCCGATAGTCCGGGTAAGACCATCTGCCAGGATGCCGCCTTCGTCAAGGCGCTGCGCAAAGCCTTCGATCTGCCGCTGGTCAAACGCGCCAGCTGATCCCTTATCCGGTGCGATGCCATGCGGTGTGGCACCGGTTTTCCCCCCACTCACCCCATAATTAGGGGCAATGACACGAAAAAGTTACCTCAACGGGGCTTAATTCCGCTTGTGTCTGTTTGCATGACAAGTAACATAGCATCATGCCCTTGATCGATGAGGGGGCAAGGTTATTTGTCAATCAAGATCATTATAAAGAGAGAAATCTATGAGCGTAGTGCCTGTAGTCGACGTACTGCAAGGCCGCGTGGCGGTAGACACTGAGGTCACCGTTCGTGGCTGGGTACGTACCCGGAGAGATTCTAAAGCTGGTATCTCCTTCCTCGCCGTCTATGACGGCTCCTGCTTTGATCCGTTACAGGCCGTCGTGAATAATTCTCTGCCGAATTATGAAGATGAAGTGCTGCGCCTGACCACCGGCTGCTCGGTGGAAGTCAGCGGTCGCGTCGTGGCCTCGCCGGGCGAGGGGCAGAGTTTCGAGCTGCAAGCGACAGGCATCCGCGTGGTCGGCTGGGTCGAAGATCCGGATACCTACCCGATGGCGGCTAAGCGCCACAGCATCGAATACCTGCGTGAAGTCGCTCACCTGCGTCCGCGCACCAACCTGATCGGAGCCGTCGCCCGCGTGCGCCACACCCTGGCGCAGGCTATCCATCGCTATTTTCATGAGAACGGCTACTTCTGGGTCTCTACCCCGCTGATCACCGCCTCCGATACCGAAGGCGCCGGCGAGATGTTCCGTGTCTCTACCCTGGATATGGAAAACCTGCCACGCGATGCCGCCGGCAAGGTGGACTACAACGAAGACTTCTTCGGCCGCGAGGCTTTCCTGACGGTATCGGGTCAGCTGAACGGGGAAACTTACGCCTGTGCGCTCTCCAAGGTGTATACCTTCGGTCCGACTTTCCGCGCCGAAAACTCCAACACCAGCCGTCACCTGGCCGAGTTCTGGATGGTTGAGCCGGAAGTCGCTTTCGCCGATCTGGACGCCATCGCCGGCGTGGCCGAAGGGATGCTGAAATATGTGTTTAAGGCAGTGCTGGAAGAGCGCGCCGACGACATGGCCTTCTTCGCCCAGCGTGTCGACAAAGATGCGGTCGAGCGCCTACAGCGCTTTATCACCTCCGACTTCGCCCAGGTCGACTACACGGATGCGATTACCATCCTGGAAAGCTGTGGTAAGCAGTTCGAAAACCCGGTGTTCTGGGGCGTCGATCTCTCCTCCGAGCATGAGCGCTACCTGGCCGAGCAGCACTTTAAGGCGCCGGTGGTGGTGAAAAACTATCCGAAAGACATCAAAGCCTTCTATATGCGTCTAAACGAAGACGGTAAGACCGTCGCCGCGATGGACGTGTTGGCGCCGGGGATCGGTGAGATCATCGGGGGCTCCCAGCGTGAAGAGCGTCTGGATATGCTGGACAAGCGTCTGGATGAGATGGGGCTGAAGAAAGAGGATTACTGGTGGTACCGCGATCTGCGCCGCTACGGCACCGTACCACACTCCGGTTTCGGCCTCGGCTTCGAACGTCTGGTCGCCTATGTCACTGGGGTGCAGAACGTACGCGACGTGATCCCGTTCCCACGCACACCACGCAACGCAACATTTTGATCTAACACGCCATCGGCGCGTTACGATTCACTAACAAAAGCGGGGGTCAGCTTAGCTGACCCCCGCTTTTTTAAACTTAGACCTCTGTCACAAAGTTCCCTAATTTTTACATTTTGATACACATTATTTCATTATGTTACTGCTATAAGATATTTGTATCATTTTGCCTATGGATTATCATCGGTGTGGATGGAACACTGCCATCCAGACACAGGAAGACACCATACTCTCTAGCTTAGTTCCGCTGAGGGTTAAAAAAATCCCAACGGGATCAAATTAGGCAGTGGCAGGTGTCAAAAAAATAAAACCAATGAGGGTAACAATGATGAAACGCAATATTCTTGCAGTGGTAATCCCGGCTCTGCTGGTTGCTGGCGCGGCCAACGCGGCCGAGATGTACAACAAAGACGGCAACAAAGTTAGCCTGTACGGTAAAGTCGACGCCCGTCACGTATTCAGCTCTGACAAGTCTGAAGACGGCGATGCTACCTATGCCCGCTTTGGCTTCAAAGGTGAAACCCAGATCAACAGCGAACTGACCGGTTACGGCCAGTGGGAATACAACTTCCAGGCTAACAACTCTGAAAGCAGCAACCCGCTGATCGGCCAGGAAGGCAACAAGACCCGTCTGGGCTTCGCCGGTCTGAAATTTGCTGAGTTCGGCTCCCTGGATTACGGCCGTAACTACGGCGTAGTCTACGACGTCGAAGCTTGGACCGACGTGCTGCCGGTCTTCGGTGGTGACTCCTACACCTACACCGACAACTTCATGAACGGCCGTACCAACGGCGTCCTGACCTACCGTAACAACGGCTTCTTCGGCCTGGTTGACGGCCTGAATGTCGCCCTGCAGTACCAGGGTAAAAACGGCAACACCGACGAGAGCAACAACGGCCGTGACGGCCTGTCCAAGCAGAATGGCGACGGCTTCGGTATGTCTGCCTCCTACGACCTGGGCTGGGGCGTAAGCGCCGCGGCGGCCTTCTCTTCTTCTAACCGTACTCTGGATCAGAAGAAAGGTGTTAATGTAGCTGGTGTGAAACAAGATAACATCGCTGGCGGTGATAAGGCTCAGGCTTGGACCACCGGTCTGAAGTATGACGCTAACAACGTCTACGTAGCCGCCATGTACGCCGAAACCCTGAACATGACCCCGTACGGTAACGGTGGTATCGCTAACAAGACCCAGAACTTCGAAGCCGTGGCTCAGTACCAGTTCGACTTCGGCCTGCGTCCGTCCATCGCCTACCTGCAGTCTAAGGGCAAGCAGCTGGGTACTGCTGCTAACGTAGACAAAGATCTGGTTAAATACCTGGATCTGGGCTCCTACTACTACTTCAACAAGAACATGTCCGCCTACGTTGACTACAAGATCAACCTGCTGGATGGCAACGACGAGTTCTACAAAAAGAACGGTATCAGCACCGACAACATCGTTGGCGTTGGTATGATCTACCAGTTCTAATCTCGACGCAGCCTCAGGCTGTGTAAGAGCGTCAAGAGCAGGGCTTCGGCCCTGCTTTTTTATGGTGACATCTCTGCGAATCTCCGCCGTTGCCAATTGTTTTTACAGCATTAATTCCGCCATCTGCCCCTTACTCGCCACTTTATCGTCTTTTTCAGCCAAACGGTTGGCAAGGATTGTCCATAGCGGTAATCTGTCGCTTCACTGGCTTAACTGGACACATGGAAGCTCTCGCATGTTTGAAAACATCCCTGCTGCACCCGCCGATCCAATCCTGGGGCTGGCCGACCTGTTTCGCGCCGATGCGCGCCCGCACAAAATCAACCTGGGCATCGGCGTCTACAAAGACGAAAGTGGCAATACCCCGGTACTGACCAGCGTGAAAAAGGCTGAGCAATACCTACTGGAACATGAAACCAGCAAAAACTACCTGAGCATCGATGGTATCGCCGCCTTCGGTCAGCGGACGCTGGAGCTGTTGTTAGGTCAGGAGAACCCGATTCTCTTAGCTAACCGGGCGCACGCCGCCCAGACGCCTGGCGGTACCGGCGCGCTACGTGTCGCCGCCGACTTTCTCGCCAAGAAAACGCCAGCCAAGCGTGTCTGGGTCAGCAATCCCAGCTGGCCGAACCATAAGAGTGTCTTCGCCGCCGCCGGACTCGAGGTGTGCGAGTATGCCTATTACGACGCCGCCAACCATTGCCTGGACTTCGCCGCGCTGCAAGAGAGCCTGTCTCAGGCGCAGCCTGGCGATGTGGTCCTGTTCCATGGCTGCTGCCATAATCCCACCGGCATTGATCCGACCGCCGAGCAGTGGGAGATGCTGGCCGAGCAGTCACGCTGCAACGGTTGGTTGCCGCTGTTCGACTTCGCCTACCAAGGTTTCGCTAACGGCCTGGAAGAGGATGCCCTGGGGCTGCGTATCTTTGCGGCACGCCACGATGAGCTGATCGTCTGCAGCTCCTATTCGAAGAACTTCGGCCTGTACAACGAACGTGTCGGGGCCTGTACCCTGATCGCCGCCGACAGCGGCAGCGCCGCCAATGCCTTCAGCCAGATCAAGGCGGTGATCCGGGCCAACTACTCCAACCCTCCGGCACACGGTGGCGCCATCGTTGCCACCATCCTAGGCAACGACGCGCTACGCACCATGTGGGAACAAGAGCTGACCGACATGCGCCAACGCATCCAGCGCATGCGCCAACTGTTCGTGAATACCCTGCAAGAGAAGGGGGCCGAGCAGGACTTTAGCTTTATCACCCAGCAGAATGGCATGTTCTCCTTCAGCGGCTTGAGCAAAGAGCAAGTCGGTCGCCTACGCGAGGAGTTCGCGGTTTACGCCGTCAACTCTGGCCGCGTCAACGTCGCAGGCATGACGCCAGACAACATGGCGCCGCTGTGCGAGGCTATCGTCGCCGTATTGAAGTAAGCGCGGCGATGCCACATACGGCGGGAGCCCATGGGCGGCCCGCCGTTTTTTATTCCGGTGGTTTAACGGCCTCGCCGGGCGTCATTACCCCAGGGCCGCCATACGTTGGAGCGTTTCCGCCGTCGTCCACAGATCGTTGGCGATGAAACGGTAGTTAATCAAGGCTGCCTGATAGCCGTCCCCCTCCGGGGCGCGCGGCCCGGCGGTCGCATCTTTCACCACCACCACCTCGAACCCCTGCTCCACCAACTCACGCAGATGCGATTCGATACACAAGTTAGCCGCCATCCCTGCCAGCAGGATCTGCGAGATCCCGCGCTTGCGTAACTGAAGCACCAGATCGTTACTCTCCGGACCGAAGATCTTGTGCGGCGAGGCGATGATGGTCTCACCATCCAGGATATAGGGCTTAAATTGCGGCATGAAATCGGCCCCCGAGTCGTTGAATCCCTCCAGCGTCAACGGCCCCTTACGGTCGAACATATGAGTATTATGCATAAAGTGCTCGCCCGGCCCGCCAAACAACCACTGATGATCGTAGGGATAGTAGTAGTGGGGGGAGACGGCCACCACGATCCCCTGGCGCTTAGCCTGGCGAAACAGCGCCTCCAGATGCGCGACGGTATTATTCTCCGTCACACTCTCCTGCAACACGGCCCAGCCGACGCCCTGAGGGCTCAGGAAATCGACCTGAGGATCGACGACCACCAGCGCCACCTGGGATTTCTGTAGGTTGACCCCCGGACGCGGCAAGCCATATGCCTTCGGCTCCGCATAGGGATCGGCCTGGCGCTTAGCACCGCTGGCGGCTTGTGCCATCGTCGATCCCACGGCCGCGAGCCCCACTCCGGCGACCGCCAACCTAACCCCTTTCCCCATCGCGGCACGCCGTGTGATAGGCTGTTCCGACTGCGCTGCTGTCTTCTGATTCATACGATTTCCTTGTTGTGATAAGCCATAATGAACTCACTTGCCCCGCCGTTGGGGCGTTACCTCATGCCGAAGCGCGCAGGTGCGCCTGGCGTGTTCGGGAGGATGCGACGATGCAGTGGGCCGAATGCACCATGGCCACAAAGGCCGCAGCCAGCATGATCACATCCTTCAGCACCAGTCGTCCGGCACCAGAGAGATAGGGGAAGCCGGTATGCGCGTCGGCGCCATGCACCCAGGTTTCCGGGGTAAAGATCAAGAACGTCAGGGTGACGAAGGGGGTCAGGAAGGCGAGCGTCGCCCCCCAGAAGCCGATGCGGGGCGAAATGTAGTGCGCCAGGATCAATAGGCTAAACAGTACCTCGATCACCCCCAATCCGCTGGAGTAGCCGTAGGTATTGTTGGCCTGATGCCAGGCACGGTTCGCCTCGATCAGCTCACCTTCGTGATTCATAAACGAGGCATAGTGAGTGGGATCGTTATAGAAGAAGGACATGAACGGGCTATTGGCGACAAAGGGGACGATGCTGTCGGCCTCATAGGGGATAAACTTCAACAGACCGATCCAGAGAAAGACTAAGGCGATAGCCAGACGACAAAGCGTGGCGGCGAGCGCCTGTTGGTGCGCCAGGCGCGAATAGAGTGTCGACATGAGAAGTGCTCCTTAAGGGGATAAATAAACCTCATCCGTTATACCCAAGGCAGCGATGTAACAACATGTGACAACGTCTCAGCCTATTGCGGCCGCGTCTCAGAGAGAGTGTGCTGTGATCGTCCCCGCCCTTTTCCCTCCCCCAAGACGAATCACCGGCAAAAAAAAAAGCGGCCCGAAGGCCGCGTCAAAGAGCAAATTCAGTGATGGAGATGCTTAGCGCGCCATCTGGAACAGCGACATCCCTTGCATATCGGAGAAGACCTTATACGAGGCCTGTAGCGAGACTTGGCGTAACGCATACTCGGTAGCCGCCTGGGTCCAGTCCACATCCTGCACGTTACTGATGCGCGTCTTATAGGTGATCGCGTTTTCATCGCCGATCGCATCCAGTGAGTCCAACTCATTCAACTGGGTACCCAGCTCTGCCCGTACCTGCGAGACGTTATTCAGTGAGTTACGCAAGCCACGGTTGGCGGAATTCAAGTCATCATCCACCTTCTGCTTGGTGGCGTCATCCGCCCCCGCCAGCGGCGTCTTCAGCGCATCGATCGCCTTCTGCAAGGAGGCGAAAATATCGTTCTGCACCGAGCCATCCGGCTCTTTGATCGGATTGCTGGAGGCGCTCAGAAACACTTGTTTACCCGTGTGGCTCACGGTCATGGTACGCGCCGCATCCACCTGCTGGGTCAATGCCTTGTCACCGCCACTGTAGGCCACGCCCCCCGTAGCATTCTTAGCGAAAGGGGGCGTATCGCTCTTATAACCGGCAAAGATATAACGCCCGTTACCGTCGGTGCTGTTTGCCAGGTTAATCAGCTGATCGCGCATGCTCTCCAGCTGTGTGGCGATCGCCGCACGGTCGTCGTCACTCTTGGTACCGGAGGACATCCCATCGACCAACACCGGCGTGGCGTTCTGCATGACGTTAGTCACCTGTTGCAGCACACTCTCTTCCATCGAGGTACTCTGGCGGGCATAACCTCGAGCCATACCATACTGCTCATTCATCGACTTGGCCTGATTCAGCCCAACCAGCTGAGAGGCGGCCAGCGGATCGTCCGACGGGACGATAACCCTTTTACCGCTATCCATCTGTGCACCGATGCGTTGCCACTCGGACTGCGCATCGAGAACGCCATTCATATTCTGTTGATAGATCATGCTAGTACTTAAACGCATGGCGCAGTGCTCCCTTATCGAATACTCAGCAACGCATTAAACATCGTCGTGGCCGTCTGAATCACCTGCGAGTTCGCCATGTAATACTGCTGAAAACGCACCAGATTGCCATACTCCTCGTCCAGGTTCACCCCAGAGACTGACTGCTGCGCCTTGGTCAACTGCTTCACCACGTTCTCCTGCGCCTTGTTGTCAACCTTGGAGCTATTGGTCTGGTTACCGACGGTACCCACCAGACCGGCATAGGCGCCGCTCAGCGTCGCCTTACCACCGACCAGCTTTTTATTTTGCAAATCCAACATCTTTTGCGCGTTGGTATTGTCACCGACCTCATCCGCCTTGGTGCCAGCAGCGATCTTGGCCGGATCGCTAATCTTGACATCGAAGCCGCTGACTACGGTGGAGGTAGTACGCAGCTTGAAGCTGTCGTTCTCTGCCGGCGTATCGTTAATCTTGACCTTCAGCCCATCGAACTTCAGCACCGTGTCGCTGCCATCCTTCTCTGGGGTCACCGTCTGCTGACTACCATCGGCCAGACGGGTGATGTTCCACTTACCATCCTTAAAGTCGACGCGGTAATCGGTGGCCTGCACCTTGTCGATGTCCTCGTAGCTGGCCGACAGTGAAGCCTTAGAGGTGTTATTGCCATTGGCCAGGCTTTCCGGTTGCGCGAAACCGAACAGATCACCGCCCTTCTCGCCGTTGAGATCCACCCCTTCGGCCTGCACCTGATTAAAGGCATGCGCCATGCTCAGCGCAATCTGCCCCAACTGGTTGCGGGTGTTATCTAGCGCCTCGCTGCGGAAACGGTAGACACCCGCCAGGCTGCCGCCACGGATGCGCGCTTCCGGCACTTCGCTCAGACCATTACCCCGATCATAAGCCAGTGTGGTACGAGACGGATCACTGCTGGAAGGCACCGCCTTCACACCATAGGCATCCCCCCCTTGCACCAGAGAGAGACCACCGGCAAAGGAGATGTTCATCGCCCCATCCTGCATGCTGATATCGACATCAATGATCTGATTCAGCTCGCTGGCCATCTGGTCGCGTTGATCCAAGAGATCGTTGGGGGCGGTGCCGCCGCTGGCGCCCGTCAGTTCGGAGATGCGGTTATTCAGACTCGCGATCTGCTTGGCATAATCGTTGATCTGCTCGGCGCTATTACTCACCGTCAGGTTCGTGTTGCTTTCCAGATTACGCAGATAGGCATCGGTGGTCTTAAATTGAGCCGTCAGGCCATTCGCGTTGGATATCACCGTCTGGCGCGCGGCAGAGTCGCTCGGATAACTGACCAGGTTCTGCAGATTTTTAAAGAAATTCTGCATGTTGGCAGACAAACTGTTAGTGCTATCCGCCAACAGATCATCAATCTGTGAGATCTGTTGATGATAGGTCGCCGTCGTCGCCAATGTACTCTGCCCCTGACGCAGCTGATTCACGATAAACTGGTTATATTCGCGGTTAATCCCGCTGACCACCACGCCGTTGCCGATAAAACCGGCCGGGGTGCTGGTGCCATTATTTTCGGCGAAGCTGACGCTCTGGCGATTATAACCGGCAGTGTATACGTGGTTGATGTTATTGCTGGTGACAGCCAGCGCCGTCTGCGCGGCGTTCAATCCGCTCATTGCGTTATTAATTAAGTTGGCCATGCGGTTTCCTATGCGCTAAAAAAGCCTGCCGCCAGGACCGGCGGGCTTTTACTATTATTTTTTGTATCGGCAGGGGGAGAAAAAACTTGAATCTTTTTTGTGGCACTCATCCCGGGTAACCGCCACATTCAGCGCCGGAGACGCGCGCCGCAGCACACGCTCCATGCGGTGAAAAATAAATCAAAACAAGTTGGCCAGATCGTGGGTATAGGCTTGAACGACCCGCTGGCCAGCCTGTTTGATCTGGCCGATCAGCTGAACCAGCTTATTGGCGTAATGCGGATCGGTCGCGTAACCGGCACGCTGCAAGGCATGAGCCGCCTGCTCTGGGGTATCGGCGTTCACCACTGCGGCATAACGTGGATTGTTCGTCAGCAGGCCGATATAGTCGTTGATCGCCTCAAAGTAAGAGCCATACACCCGGAAACGGGCACGGGTCTTCACCGCGACCCCATTCTCATACTCGGTGGTCGTCACCTCGGTCGTCGGCCCTTCCCAATTCTTGCCCGCCTTGATGCCGAACAGGTTATAGCTGCGTCCGCCGTGCGCCATCGGGATCTCACGCTGCCCCCACCCCGACTCCAATGCGGCCTGTGCCATGATCAGCTGATGCGGGATCCCGCTCTGCCGACTGGCCAACTGTGCCGGTAGGCTCAGTTGGGCCATAAACTCACCATTGCTGTTAGGCAATGGCAAGGCCGAGCCAGTCTGCGGAATACGGGGCATGGCGCGGCGCATCACCTGCTCCAATGCCCGTACCGGCATGCTGTTGATCGTTTCCCCATCCAGCGCCATCGGCGCGACGCCCACGCTGTCCGGGATCGCCGACTGGGGATGATGGGCGCCACGCATCTGCTTATACAGCATATCGGCGATCCCCATCCCCTTCCCCGCCGCCATCTCCTGGGCGACCTGCTGGTCGTACAGCGAGGTATAGAGACGACTCTGCTCGCTGTCGAGCAGCCCCTCCTGCGGCGTCGCCTGGCGCATGCTCTTCAGCATCATCTGGAGAAACATGCCCTCCATCTGACGCGCCGTCTCGCGTAGCGCCTTATCGGAACCACTGGCTGCACTGTATTTCAGCGAGTTAAGCGCCTGCGCATCGTAGGCGGCGCTGCTAAACGCCAGGCTATCGTCGGCCATTAGATGATCTCCAACTTGGCGCGCAAGCAGCCTGCGCTCTGCATCGCTTGCAGGATCGACATCAGATCGTTCGGCGTCGCACCCAAGGCGTTCAACGCACGCACCACACTATTTAGGTTGGCGCCTGCCCGAACCTGATGCAGCGAGCCGCCACCCTGATTGACCGAGATCTGCGTATTCGGCGTCACTACTGTCTGACCGCCAGCAAACGGTGTATTCGGTTGACTGACGTTCATCTGGCGATCGACCACCACCGACAGGCTTCCCTGAGCGACGGCGCACGAATCCAGTTCGACGTTGCGGTTCATCACCACCGAGCCGGTACGCGAGTTGATGATCACCTTGGCGTCGAAGGTGCCGACATTAACCTCGATATTCTGGATGTTCGCCAAGACGCGCACCTGATTGCTCCCGCCCTGCGGCACCAGTACCTGCACGGTACGGGCATCCAGCGGCGTGGCAGCCCCCAAGCCGTTGGCGCGGTTAATCGCATCGCTGATACGCTGCGCCAGAGAGAAGTCCTCGTTGTTCAGCTCCAGGTTAATGACGTTACCGTTGCCGAAGGTGGTCGGTACCGCGCGTTCGATAGTGGCACCGCCGCTGATACGTCCCCCCGACAACTGATTCACCTGTACGCTGCTGCCGCCGGCCGAAGCCCCGGCCCCACCGACCAGCACGTTGCCCTGCGCTAAGGCATACACCTGGTTGTCGACCCCTTTCAGCGGGGTCATCAACAGTGTCCCGCCGCGCAGGCTCTTAGCATTACCCATCGAGGAGACCACCACATCGATGGCCTGCCCCGGCTTGGCGAAGGGGGGCAGATTGGCGGTGACCATCACCGCCGCCACGTTCTTCAACTGCATGTTGGTGCCAGCAGGCACGGTGATCCCCAGCTGCGACAACATGTTGTTGAGGCTCTGCGTGGTAAACGGCGTCTGCATGGTCTGGTCGCCGGTACCATCCAGCCCGACCACCAGGCCGTAGCCGATCAGGGCGTTATTACGCACGCCCTGGATGGAGGTGAGATCGCGAATACGCTCAGCCCACGCGCCCTGGCTCACCAGCCCGAGCGCCAGTAACAGGCCGCCGAGCCAAACGCTGGCGCGACGCCAGCGCGGGGATTGTCTAACGTTACCCATAGCCAAATACCTATTAATAGGGGGAGAGATTGAGGAAGAAACGCTGCATCCAGCCCATGTTCTGAGCCTCATTGATATAGCCGCTGCCGACATATTCGATGCGAGCATCGGCCACCTGCGTCGATGGCACCGAGTTGTTGCCACTGATGGTGCGCGGATTGACGACGCCGGAGAAGCGGATATATTCGGTGCCTTGGTTGATGGCGATCTGCTTCTCACCGACCACCTTCAGGTTGCCGTTGGACAGGACATCGGCCACGGTGACGGTGATGGTTCCGCTAAAGGTGTTGTTGGCGTTGGCGCCCCCTTTACCGTTGAACTGGTTCTCGCCGTTGACCTCCATGTTGGCGCGCGCGTTGCCGAATAACCCTTCCAGATAGCGCGGCACGGTGGCGAAGTCGAACTTCGAGCCGCCATTACGGCTGGCATTCGCCGAGGAGCTCTTACTGGCGCTGACATTCTCCTGCAATACGATGGTCAGGATGTCACCGATATTACGCGGGCGGCGATCCTCAAACAGCGGCTGATAGCCGTAGTTCATCGGCTGTACGCCTTGGAAGATGGAGCCATTGGCACGAGGCGGCGTCGCCGGTGCCGGCGTGGCAGTCGTCGGCCCGGTCACCACCTGGTCGTGGGGAATATAGGCGCAGCCCGACAACGCCAGCGCACATAACAGCGCGATTCCCGAATGTCTTTGCATCGTTTTTCTGCCTTTTTCTGCCATTAACGTCGATTTACGCTACCTCTGGCGCTGGCGCACGCCGACCCCACACTCGGGGTCGGCCGCACATTACAGCTGCGTCAGACGCTGAAGCATCTGATCGGAGGTGCTGATCGCCTTACTGTTGATTTCATAGGCGCGTTGAGTCTGGATCATGTTGACCAGCTCTTCGGCCACGTTGACGTTAGAGGTCTCGACATAGCCCTGGTACAGCAAACCCGCGCCATTCAGCCCTGGGGTGCTCTCTGTCGGGGCACCGGAGCTGTCGGTCTCTTGGTAGAGGTTCTCACCCACACTCTCCAGACCGGCATCGTTAATAAAGGTGCTCAGCGTCAGCTGACCGACCTGCTGCGCCGCCGCCTGTCCCTGTACGGTGACGCTGACGATGCCATCGCGACCGATGGTCATGCTGGTAGCGTTGGCCGGAATGGTGATCGCCGGAGAGACCTGAAAACCGCTGGCGGTCACCAGCTGGCCGTTCTGGTCAACCTGGAACGAACCATCGCGGGTATAGGCCTGGCTGCCGTCTGGCAGGGTGACTTGGAAGAAACCCTGCCCCTTGATCGCCACATCCTTACTATTGTTGGTCTGTGACAGGTTCCCCTGGCTGTGCAGGCGCTCGGTGGCGACCGGACGAACACCGGTCCCCAGCTGCAAGCCGGAAGGCAGGGTGGTTTGCTCGGAGGACTGGGCGCCCGGCTGACGCAGGGTCTGATACAGCAGGTCCTCAAACACCGCCCGCTGGCGCTTAAATCCGTTGGTGCTGACGTTGGCCAGGTTGTTGGCGATCACGTCCATGTTGGTTTGCTGGGCTTCCAGCCCGGTCTTGGCGATGTATAGTGATCGGATCATGATAACTCCCGCGCTGTTAGCTCAGTGATAACAGCTGATTGGCTTTCTGTTCGTTGTCATCCACGCTGCGGATGACCTTCATCTGCATCTCAAAACGGCGGGCGTTAGTGATCATGTTCACCATCGCCTCGACCGGTTGGACGTTACTGCCTTCCAACACGCCCGGCATCACCTTCAGCGTCGGATCCAGCGGCAACTGGGCGCCGCGCTGTTGCTCGGCCTCCGGCGTCAGATGAAACAGGCCATCGTCGCCATGCACCACCTCCTGAGCGCTGGCTTTAACCAGCTTCAGACGGCCGATCTGGGTGGTGGCATTCGGCTTATCGCCCGCCCCCAGTGCGGTGATGGTGCCGTCGGCGGCGATGGTCAACTGCGCCCGATCGGGCACGGCGATCGGGCCGTTGTCGCCCATCACCAGGTGCCCCTGCGCAGTCAGCATCCCCTGCGGGTTAATCTGCAGGCTACCGTTACGGGTGTAAGCCTCGGAGCCGTCAGGCATCTGCACGGCGAGCCAGCCGTCTTGCTGCAATGCGACGTCTAATGGGCGCTCGGTATAGTCCAGCTTGCCCATACTCAGATCGTGCATCGGCGTCGAGGCGGTAACCAGGGTACGGGTCTCCAGCGACTCGCCATCGACCGGCACGGCGCGCAACGCCGCCAGCTGGGCACGGAAGCCTGGCGTGGTGGAGTTGGCCATGTTGTTGGCCGCGATGGCCTGCTGATTCAGCGTCTGGCTGGCAGCCCCCATCGCGGTATAAATCGCGTGATCCATTTAACTCGTCTCGTCATGCCGCCCGCGATACGGGCGGTCGTCAAGCGGAATTAACGCAGATTAACCAGCGTCTGCAGGATCTGATCCTGCGTCTTGATGGTCTGGGCGTTAGATTGGTAGTTACGCTGGGCGACGATCATGTCGACCAACTGCTTGCTCAGATCGACGTTCGAGGCCTCGACCGCGCCGCTGGTCAGGTTGCCCAAGCCGCTGGTCCCGGAGGTACCGACGATCGGCTGGCCAGACTTGGCGCTCTCGCTCCAGACGTTATTGCCTTCGGAGACCAGCCCTTCCGGCGCGGCGAAGTTGGCCATCACGATCTGCCCCAGCAGCTGTTTCTGCTGGTTGGTGTAGCTACCGGTGATGGTGCCGTCGTCGTTGATCTGGTAGCCGGTCAATTCACCCGCCTTGTAGCCATCCTGCGTCTTGGAGGTCACGCCATCTTTACCGGTGTTCTGCTGGCGGGTACCGGTAAAGTCGAGGGTGAAGGTCTGTTTCGGCGCGCCGTTGCTGGCGACCATCTGGATCGTTTGCTTGTCACCCTTGATCAGGTTACCGTTGGCGTCGAAGGTCAGCGAGCCGACATCCTGCGGCTTATCGGTAGCCGGTGCCGCGCTATCTACCGCATAGACATGCCATGAAGTCTCCGGTGTAGCCCCAGGGGTGGATTCCCCTTTGACGAAGTAGAGATTCATATTGTGGACGTTGCCCAGCGAATCGTAGGTGGTCATCGAGGTGGCGTAAGTGTACGTGTCGACCTTGTTGGGATCGAACGGTGATGTTTTACTGTCGATCGCCTTATTCGCCGAGTTCAGGTTAAGCACCATGCTGCCCTGAGTCGTGGACTTAGCCGGCATCAGCCCGGTCGGGATCTGGATCGGTACCGGATCGGCACCCTGCTGAATGGTCGGCGGTGTGCCGGAGGCCGGATAACCGGTCAGGTACATCCCCTGGGCGTTGGTCAGGAATCCCTTGGCATCCTTGGAAAATTGACCGTTACGGGTGTAGTAGACGCTACCGTTGGGATCTTGCATACGGAAGAAGCCCTGGCCGCTGATGGCGACATCCAAACCACGGTTGGTGGTGGTGGTGGTACCATCTTTAAAGTCTTGGTTTACGCTGGCGACGGTCACCCCTAAGCCCACCTTGGAGCCGGCAAACATGTCGGCGAAGGTCACGGAGCCTGATTTGAAGCCCACGGTCTGCGAGTTGGCGATGTTGTTGCCGATGACATCCAGTTGGCTAGAGGCGGCGTTCATGCCGCTGATTGCCTGAGAGAATCCCATAGTAAAATCCTGTCTCTAAGTTCAGTAAAGGCCGGCTCGTCCGGCCGCGATTACAAGATCTGGCGGACATCCGCCAGTGTGGCCGTCCCCGCCAGCCCCAGCTCCAGCAATGCGCCTTTGCTGCTTTGGGTGACCCCATTAACCATGGCGAAATGCAACGGCTGCACCACCACCTGCTGCCCCTGATTACTGGCACTGACGCTGAAGTTATAGGCGCCGTCCGGCACCTCAACACCATCCTCGCCCTTGCCATCCCAGGTGTAGCTGAAGACACCGGCGTTGTGGCTCCCCATATCGATCTGCTTGACCACCTTGCCGGTGTTATCGGTAATGGTGACCACCACGCTCTGAGCGCCGCTCTCCAGCTCGAAACCGAAGGGGGTGGTACTGACCTTTCCTTCCCCCTCGCCTTTCCCCGTCAGAATCGTTTTCCCCGGGATCATCACGCCGTGACCAATCAGGCTAGAGGCTTGCAGCGACTGGTTGCTGTTGATCTGGCCGGAGATGCTGCCCAGGGTGGTGTTCAGTTTTTCGATGCCGCTCACCGTACTGATCTGCGCCAACTGGGTAGTCAGCTCGTTGTTCTGCAACGGGTTGGTCGGATCTTGGTTGCGCAGTTGCGCTACCAGTAACGTCAAGAAGTTATTCTGTAGATCCTGACTGTTATCCGCCACCAACCCATTCTTACTGCTGGCGTTGACGGATGAGCCGGTATTAACCGGATCGTTAAGCGATACGGAAATCGCCATAGCGCCTCCTGTTATTGGCCGAGGGTTAATGTCTTCATCATCAATGATTTAGTGGTGTTCAACACCTCGACGTTAGCCTGATAGCTCCGCGAGGCGGCGATGGAGTTCACCATCTCCCCGACCACGTCGACGTTAGGCATCCGCACATACCCCTTGGCATCGGCCAGCGGGTTGCCCGGCTGGTAGACCAGACGATCCGGTGAGGGATCGTCAACCACCTGGCTGACCTGTACGCCACCGATCTCTTCACCCGCGCCCGGCTTCACCTGGAAGACCACCTGCTTAGCGCGATACGGCTCGCCATCGGGACCGGTTACGCTGTCGGCATTCGCCAGGTTACTGGCCGCCACGTTCATGCGTTTGGACTGCGCCGTCAGCGCAGAGCCGGAAATATCAAAAATGGATAAAAGCGACATGGATTACCCCTGTTGCAGCACGGACATCATGCTTTTAATCTGGCCGGTAAGGACGGTGAGATCGGTTTGGTAACGCAGGCTGTTATCGGCAAACTGCGTACGCTCGCGATCCATATCGACGGTATTGCCATCCAATGAGGGCTGATCCGGCACGCGATACAGCAGATCCAGCGTCGGCGGTTGCACTGTCTGCGCCGGGATATGGCGTGCCGAGGTGAGTGAAAGCGCCATGCTGCTGCCGTCAGGACGCCCCTGTTCCAGGATGCGTGACAGCTGTGAGGCAAAATCAATGTCCCGGGCCTGGTAGCCGGGGGTATCCGCGTTGGCGATGTTTGCAGCCAGGATCTCCTGACGCTGCGCGCGCAGATTCAGGGCCTCCTGCTGAAAACGAAACGCGGCATCCAGTTTATCGAGCATACCGTCTCCGCTATCGGTTAGCTGGGATGGCGGAAAGGCTCCCCCACCCTATGTCAATGACAATTTGGAGTGCATAGGATAGGGCCGCTCAGGTAAAGCCGATGGCGAGAATAAGGCGTAAATGGCCTGCTATTTAGCGCCTTTGCTTTTAGCCTGTCCGGGTAAACTAACGCCGCGGGTACAGAAAACGCCCTGTGAGTGATGGGGATTTAACCGGGAGAAAAGAGCATGCTGCGACGACTATCGCGCCTGACGGCGCCGCTCGCCGCCACCTTAGGGTTGGTGGTGCCGCTCTGTGACGCGGCAACGACAAGCGCGCCCTTGCAACAAGCGATACACGCCTACTTTCAGCAACAGTTCCCGGGCGAGACCTACCAGGTACAGGTCCGCATCCTGTCCGAGGCGGAACAGTGGCCCCATTGCCTACAGCCGCAGATTAGCCAACTCGCCTCACCACGCCGTTGGGGGCGTCTCAGCGTATTGGTGCAGTGCCCCGATGAGCGCCGTTATCTCCAAACCGAGGTGCAGGTCACTGGGCGCTATCCCGTTACCGTCAAGGCGTTAAATCGTGGGCAAAACCTCAGCGCGACACAATTTCGTCTGACGCAGGGTCGACTCGACACCCTCCCTCCCGGTACTATTCTCGATCTTACTCGTCTAGAGGGCGCCACCGTCTTACGCAACATCGGCGCCGGGCAACCGATCGCCGCCACCATGGTGCGCCGCACGTGGGTGATCCGCGCAGGGCAACAGGTCCAGATCTTGGCGCAGGGGGACGGCTTCAATGTCAGCAGCGAAGGCCGCGCGATGAACAATGCGGCGCTGGCCGACGTGGTACGCGCACGCACGGCCTCAGGCCAGGTGATCAGCGGCAAAGCCAGCGGTCCAGGGACGCTCTCGGTGACGTTATAATGCTGTTATCCGTGGATTAGGCACAGATGTGTGGTTATTCCGCAGGGATAAAGAGATAAATATCGACACATTTTGGCTAAAGTTATTGATTAATTTGCCGATGGTATAGCTAAAGAAGATAAAGACCGGATAGCCACCCGCCACACTCGGTGGCGTGGTCAACCAGAGAGACCATAACGATGAGCATAGATCGTACTTCCGCGCTGAGTGCCATCAGCCACCTTCAAGCCCGTGAACCCCAGGATGCGGCGCAACAGACCCGCAAGGTCGCCAGCAGCCAGGAAGGCGTTATCGGCACCCAGGTCAAGCTGAGTGACGCCCAGGCTCGCCTGATGCAACCGAATAGCCGCGATATCAACACCACGCGCGTCGAAGCGTTGAAGCAGGCGATCCGCAGCGGGGAACTGAAGATGGATACCGGTAAAATCGCCGACGCCTTGTTGCAGGATACGTTCGCCTATTTAAAGGATAAGTAAGCTTAATGGCAGACACAGTCGTTCACCTGCAACAGATGGTGGAAATCTTGCAGGCCCTCAACGTCACGATGACCCAGGAGCAGCAATTATTGTGCGCCGGTCAAGTCGATGCGGTACGCCTACAGGCCGTGACGTTGGAGAAAGAGAATCAGTTGGCCAATCTGCGCCATCTCGACCAGCGGCGGCGCGATGCCGCTCCCCAGCCACCCTATACCGATCCGCAGCAGGCCGAACTGTGGCAGACCATCCTGACACTGACTCGCCAGCTACATGAGATGAACCAACACAACGGCGAACTGCTCAATCGCCACCTGTCTTACAATCAACAGGCGATGGGTGCGTTACAGAGCCGTCACGGCCAAGCGCTTTATGGACCCGATGGTCAGACCCAGAGTGGCTTGCTCAACGCACGCAAATTACGTATTTAGGCCTTTGCGCCAACACCAGGACTCTCGCCGGAACGCGTGCGCACGGCGCACTCCGCTCTCCGAAGCGACACCCGCTGACTAACCCGGTTAATCGGCGGGTCATCCCACCACTCTGGGGATATCCTCTCCATCGTTCTCCCCGTTTGCTAGGCGATGCTCCGCATCTACATCTACGCCAGCACCAGCACCAGCACCAGCACCAGCACCAGCACCAGCACCAGCACCAGCTTGCCTCGTGACGTGGCCACGGGGAACAGGGCGATGTCGGTCTATCGAGCCGTCGATCATCACACGATTGAGGTCATACGAGAGAAAGGGTTTCCCCGCAGGATGGGGAGAGGGCGTGTTAGCCTGCGGCGAGTCGAGTACCACATGCCCCGCTAAACGCGGGGCTCAGGATGGCTGTACTCAGTGATAATTGACGATGACCTGCTGGCTCACCACGTTAATCGGCGGGTAGATCGTGCCCTTCCCGGCGACCCACATCACCACCCGCAGCGTGCTGTCGGCGGGCTCACCGCGCAATCCCAGCGAGCGTCCCGATAATCCGTCCAACGCCATGCAACGCCGCGTCGTGCACAGTTGCAGCGTCAGCCCCGTCGGCGCGGGGCTCAACAGCGAGATCTGCCACACCACATCGTCAATGCGTGCCCCGGCGGGAACCTGCCCGGCTAAGGGCGCCAAGGGCGGTTGGTTAACGACCACCCCCTGCTGGCTGAGCTGCAAACCGCTGCTATCCGCCGACCAACTGCCACCGGCGGCGGCCCAAGCCGTCGCCAGCCATCCCCAGATGAACAAGGCGATCAACGGGCGCATCGCTTACTCCGCCCCACCGATGGTCGAGGTCATACGGATCTGGCGATTGTCGCTGATCTCCAAGTTAGAGAGCACCGCCAGTTGGGGCAAGGAGCGGTGCAGGAAGCGCGCCAGTAGCGGACGTAGCGCATGGTTGACCAACAGTACCGGCGGCGCACCGAGTAATTCTTGGCGCTGTAACGCTTGACGTGCCTGCTCCAACAGGCGATCCGCCAGGCCGGGCTCCAAACCGCCACCGCCCTGTAGGGCCTGTAACAGCAAACGCTCCAATGGCGTATCCAAGCCGATGACCTGGATCTCACCTTCTCCGGGGAACCACTGCTGGCTAATGGCACGCCCCAACGCCACGCGTACCAGCGCGGTCAGCTCATAGGGATCCTTCTGGATCGGTGCGTGCTCCGCCAACGTCTCGATGATGGTGCGCATGTCGCGAATCGACACCTTCTCGGCCAACAGATTTTGTAGCACCTTATGCAGGATGGTCAGCGTCACCACCCCTGGAATAAAGTCTTCCGTCAGCTTCGGCATCTCGTGCGAGACACGATCCATCAGCTGTTGTGCCTCTTGGCGCCCGAACAGATCGCTGGCGTGCAGGCTGATGATATGGTTGAGGTGCGTCGCCACGACGGTGCTGGCCTCCACCACAGTATAACCCTGAATTTGCGCCTGCTCACGCAACGCGCTATCGATCCAGATGGCGGGTAAACCGAAGGCGGGATCGGTGGTCGCCTGCCCCTCTAAGGTGCCGGCGGCGTTGCCCGGGTTGATCGCCAACCAGCGCCCCGGGTGTGCCTCACCGCGTCCGGCCTCGATCCCCTTGAGTAAGATACGATAGCCAGAGGGCTGCAACTCCAGGTTGTCGCGGATGTGCACGACCGGCGGCAGGAAGCCCATCGTCTGGGCGAACTTCTTCCGGATGCTGCGGATGCGCCCCAACAGCTCGCCATTCTGCTGGAAGTCCACCAGCGGGATCAGACGGTAACCAACCTCCAGACCGAGCGGATCTTCCAGTTGAACATCGTCCCAACTGGCTTCCATCACCGGCTGGCTCTCTGGCAACGGCATCTGCTCCTGCTGCTGTTCGGCCTGGGCCGTACGCTTGCTCATCCACCAGGCGGTCCCCAACAGCGCGACGGTGAACAACAGGAACACCAGGTTCGGCATGCCCGGAACCAGGCCCAACAAGCCGAGCACCGCCCCACTGAGGATCAGCACCCGCGGATTATTGAACAGCTGGGTTACCATCTGTTCGCCGACATCTTGATCGGTGCTAACACGCGTGACGATCACGCCAGCGGCAGTGGAGATCACCAACGCCGGGATCTGCGCCACCAGGCCATCACCGATGGTCAGCAGGGTATAGGTCTCCGCCGCCTGCCCGACCGACATGCCATGCTGAATGACACCGATCAACAGACCGCCGACGACGTTGAGCGCCATGATCATCAAGCCGGCGATGGCATCGCCGCGCACGAACTTACTGGCACCATCCATCGAGCCGTAGAAATCGGCCTCTTGCGTCACCTCGGCGCGGCGTGTCTTCGCCTCTTCCTCGCCGATCAGCCCGGCATTGAGGTCGGCGTCGATAGCCATCTGTTTACCCGGCATCCCATCCAGGACGAAGCGTGCACCAACCTCGGCGATACGCCCGGCACCCTTGGTGATAACCATAAAGTTAATCAGTACCAGGATGATAAACACCACGATACCGATGGCGAAGTTTCCGCCCACCAGGAAGTGACCGAAGGCCTCGATCACCTGCCCCGCCGACGCGCCACCGGTATAACCGTTCATCAGGATCACACGCGTCGAGGCGACGTTAAGCGACAGGCGCAACAGCGTGGAGAACAGCAAAATGGTGGGGAAGGCGGCGAACTCCAGGGTCTTCTGAGTAAACATCGCCACCAACAGCACCATAATCGACAGGGCGATGTTGAAGGTGAATAGCAGATCCAGCACGAAGGGCGGCAACGGCAGCACCATCATGGAGAGGATCAGCAGGATCAGGATCGGCCCGGCCAATACCTGCCATTGAGAGTCTTTCATATTGCCGGGGAGGCGCAATAGCGCGGCCAGATTAGCCATCGGTCGGTGTTCCTTCTACGGAGTCAGTAACGCCAAAATCCAGTGCGGGCGGCACCGGTAAATTTGTCGGTTTCTTCGGAGCCTGCCCCCCTTCACGTCGCCAGCGTTTCAATTGATAAACCCAGGCCAATACCTCGGCTACCGCGGCATACAGGGTCGCGGGGATCGCCTGGCCGATTTCGCTGTGACGGTAGAGCGCACGCGCTAAGGGCGGCGCCTCCAGTTGGGGGATACGGTGCTCCATGCCCAACGCCTTAATACGTTGAGCAATATTGCCTGCGCCCTTGGCCAAGACCTTAGGCGCACTCATCTTGTTCTCTTGGTACTGCAAGGCGACGGCATAGTGCGTCGGGTTGGTCACGATCACGTCGGCCTTCGGTACGTCGCTCATCATACGGCGGCGGGCGGCGGCACGCTGCTGTTGGCGAATGCGCCCCTTAACATGCGGATCGCCCTCCTGCTCCTTAAACTCATCCTTGATCTCCTGCTTGGTCATACGCAGCTTGTTAAGGTTGCTCCATAGCTGATAGAAGACGTCAAACCCCACCATCGGCAGGAGTCCCAACACCACCAATAAGCCACACATCCCCACCAGATGCAGGGCATCGCCCATCGCCTCCAGCGAGGACTCGGTGATCAATCGCAGCATGCGCGGCCAGTAATGCCATAAGAACCACCCCGTCACACAACCGACCAGCGTGGCCTTGAGCACCCCTTTCAACAACTCGGCCAGCACCTGGCTGGAGAACATACGCTTGAAGCCGGTAAGCGGATTCAGACGATTCAGCTCACACTTGATCGAGCCAGGATTGAACAGAAAACCCCCGATCAGCATCGGCGCACACCATCCCACCAGCATCAACCCCAGCAGAACCGGCAAGAGCGCGGCGACGGCTTGGCGCAGCAGCATGCCGAGCTGGATCAGCATCTGTCGGTCATTACTCAGCAGCAGGTGATCGAAGTGCAACCCTTGGGCGATCATCACCGCCAAGGAGCTCGCCAAATAGTCGCCGCCCAGCAGCAGAATCGCCAAGCCGACGGCCAACATCAACATCGAGGTCAGCTCACGCGAACGGGGGATTTGCCCCTTCTCACGCGCTTTCTCTATTCGGTGGGGGGTGGGGGTTACTTCATCAAGAAAGCCCAGCAGTCCTTCAGCTTTCTCTATTCGGTGGGGGGTGGGGTCTTCGGTTTTTTCCAGATCACTCTCTTCTGCCACGGCGTCCCCAACTGCAATACCTAAAATTACGCAGTGCATAGCATGCCAGAGTGAAAATGAAGCGATGGCGGGAATAGACGCCGTGAAGCGGGTTTTATCGGGCGATCGCCGCCACCGCAGGTTTGCAGACGCGCATCGCGGGCGGGAGAAAGGGACTTAGAGCCTATCCCAGTAGGCGTGTATTGTTGCAGCCAGTTTGGACACGGACAGCGCGGAACAACCGGAGCGTACACGCAGTACGTGAGGATTATTCGCTTCGCTCACCCTTCGGGCCGCCCTGAAGGGCGTTCAAAACTTCGCTAAGTTTTGTGTGAGCACTGCCCAGGGCCAAAATGGCAAATAAAAATAGCCTAATGGGATAGGCGCTACTTAAGGCTATTTTAAGTTTCTCTACTTAGGCTTAGACCATTTTTTGCATCTGCCCTCGGGCAGTCTATCGCCTGACAGGCAGGAGTCTTCATTGTCACATAAAGGCCTTTCCGCCAGCTTTCTTACCGTCATGCTGTTGTTGGCCGGCTACTTCACGCTGGTCCTGAACATCCCGATTCTGTTACATTTCTACCGCATCCTGCATGCCTTGGGTGAGTATCGCATCGGCTTTGTCATCTCCATTCCGCTGGTGCTGTTCGCTGCCCTGCTGTTTGTGTTTATGCCCTTTAGTTTCCGCCCGTTGCTGAAACCTTTTTTCGCCCTGTTGCTGGTCATCACCGCGCTGGCGAGTTATGCCCAGTACAAGTATCAGGTGATCTTCGACCGTTCGATGATCGAGAACATCTTCGAAACCAACAGTGCCGAGGCCGGCTCCTACCTCAACCGCTATGTGGTGGGCTGGCTGCTGTTGGCGGGGGTCTTACCCGCCTTGCTGCTGCTGAAGACCCGCATCATCTACGGGCATAACATTCTGCTGCGTCTGGGGATCCGCCTGCTCGTGATGCTGCTCTCCCTGTTGCTGATCGCCCTGGTCGCCTGCTTCTATTACCAAGATTATGCCTCTGTCGGGCGTAACAACCGTACCCTGAATCTGGAAATCCAACCGGCCAGCTATCTGTATAGCACCGCACAGTATATCGACCGCCGCTACCTGACCAAGCCGATGCCCTTCCGTAAGGTGGGCGAAGATGCCAAGCTGGTCGCCCAGCCGGGTGAGAAACCGACGCTGGTGTTTGTCATCCTGGGGGAAACCGCGCGCGCGCAAAACCAGTCACTGGGTGGCTATGATCGGGAGACCAACCCCTATAGCGCCAAACAGCCGGGGCTGATCTATTTCCGCAACGTGACCTCCTGCGGCACCGCGACCGCCATCTCCGTCCCCTGCATGTTCTCCAACCTGACACGGGAGCACTACGACGGTAACGTGGCCCGCAACAGCGACAGCGTTATCGACGTGCTGCACCGTGCCGGCGTCACCACCTTCTGGCGCGACAATGATGAGGGCTGTAAGGGCGCCTGTGATCGGACCCCGAACGAGTTGGTGCCGACCAAGGCCGATAATCCGTTGTGTAACGGCAAGACCTGCTTCGATGAGGTGATGCTGGAGAACCTACAGCAGAAGATCCCGGATGATGGTAAGAGCAAACTGCTGGTCTTCCACTTAATCGGCAGCCACGGCCCCACCTACTACCTACGCTATCCGCCGCGTTTCCGCGTCTTTATGCCGGATTGTGAGCGCAGCGACATCGAAAACTGTAGCCAGCAGCAGTTGGTCAACACCTATGACAATACCCTGGTGTATACCGATTATGTGGTGAATCAGTTTATTGAACGACTGAAAGGGTATGAGAAGCAGTACAACGTCGCCCTGTACTACGTCTCTGACCATGGCGAGTCGCTCGGTGAGAAGGGGCTCTATCTGCACGGAACGCCTTATCAGTTCGCCCCCTCCGAGCAGACCCATGTGCCGATGTCGCTCTGGCTGTCGGATGGCTATGCCAAAGCGAACCGCATCAATCTTCAATGTCTGCAACAGGCCGCACGTGATGGGCACTTCTCACACGATAATCTGTTCCCGACGCTGCTCTCGATGATGCATGTCACCACCAGCGCGGCAAATCCGCAGTTGGATATTCTGCAACGCTGCCGCGATTGATCGCCAACGCCGCCCCCGCCAGTGGGGCGGCGTTGTCTACACAGCGCGATATATATCACAATCCTCTCAGTACAACCTTTTTAATATCAACGCCGCCCGCATAATACGTTAACCTCTAAAACGCCCACGCTATATGACACGGCTGTGCACGCTGGCGTTTACGGTATGACCCGCACGAGCACATCACGCGCCCAGAAAAAGAAGAGGAACGGATCCGTCATGATTAAGTGGCCTTGGCGTACGCAACCCCCGAACGCGCCAGACAACCATCCCTGGAGTGAGGCCTGTACCATCCCGCTGCTAGCGGCGCTGAGCGACGACGAGCAACGACGCCTGATCACGTTGGCACAACAAGTCATCCGCCAGAAACGCCTGGTAGCCCTTCAAGCGCTTCAGGTCACACCGCTGATGGAGGCGCGTATCGCCTTGTTGTTTGCCCTGCCGATCCTGGAATTGGGCATCGACTGGCTCGATGGTTTCCACGAGATCCTGCTCTATCCGCAGCCCTATCTGCTGCATGATGAGTGGGAGGATGACATCGGACTGGTGCACAGCGGTCCGGCGGTGCAGGCCGGCCAGTGCAGCCTGCAGGGACCGGTGCTGCTCAACTGGCTGGATGTGCGCGACTCCTTCGACCGCTCCGGTTACAACCTGATCATCCATGAGACGGCACATAAGCTCGACATGCGTAACGCCGGGATCGCCAACGGTATCCCGCCGATCCCATTACGGGAGGTCGCCGCCTGGGAGCACGATCTGCATGCCGCCATGATGGCGATCCAGGAGGAGGTCGAGCTGTTGGGCGAAGAGGGCGCTAGCCTGGATGCCTATGCGGCCAGTGAGCCGGCGGAGTGCTTCGCCGTCCTCTCCGAATACTTCTTTAGCGCACCGGAGCTACTGGCGGAGCGCTTCCCCGCCGTCTATCGCCACTTTGTGCGCTTCTACCGCCAGGACCCGCTACAACGCCTCTACGATAGTGGCCTATTGCAGCTCTCACCTTCAGCCTAACCGAGGTGGTGAGAAAAACAGCACTCGCGCCCGGGCGCGCGGGTTAGCGGTTGACAGGACCCTGCGTGGCCGTTATGATGCGCCCCGTTGTAACGATTCCTCTGTAGTTCAGTCGGTAGAACGGCGGACTGTTAATCCGTATGTCACTGGTTCGAGTCCAGTCAGAGGAGCCAGATTCCTGAAAAGCCCGCCTTGCGCGGGCTTTTCGTTTTTTTGCTGTTAGCATATGCAACGGCGCGCGTCACACCATTCCCCCCTGCACCATCGCCCCCCATCCTCGCCGGGACTCCCCTATTCTCCAGCACCCTCGTGATAGACCGGTAGCGTCGCCTTAAGATGTGCGATAAAGGAACGGGTTAATGGGTTCACCACCCGGGATGTCTTTTCGATGGCGTACAGATAGTGAAAAATCCCGGCATGGTAATCCGGCAACAGATGCACCAGCTCACCGCGCGCGATGTAAGCCTCTGCCAGATAATCGGGCAGGCAGGAGACGCCATTGTGATTCAGCAAGACCTTGAGCAGAGTCAGGCTAGAGTTGGAGGTCAGACGCGAGTCCACCGCGATCATCTGCTGCCCATCGCGACCGCAGAAGACCCACTTATCATGATAGCTCATCACCGGATTGGTAAGACAACGGTGGTGAGAAAGATCCGCCGGCTGAGTGATCGCCGGCTTGCCCTGCAAGTAGTGTGGGGAACAACAGTAGATCCAATTCACCTTGCCCAACAGAAAGGCGTTTGCGCGCTCCCACTGCCGCTGAGTGATCCTGAGCACCATATCAAAATTTCTTTCCGCCAGATTAATCAACTCATCGTTGAGATCGACATGGATCCTGACGCGCGGGAACTGGCGTTGATAGGCGCTGATCGCATCAGGTAAACAGGTCGAACCATAAGCCACCGAGCAGGAGAGGCGCAGTACCCCCTCTGGCTCCGTCTCGCTATGCAGTTGAGTAAAGAGATCCTGGCAGGCATCGAGCAACATAATCGCCCGGTTAAAGACCGCCGTGCCCTGCTCCGTCAGGAACAGGCGACGCGTACTACGCTTAATTAACAGCACGCCCAATTGCTGCTCTAAGGTTGCCAGGCTTTTGCTCACCGCCGAACGAGATAACCCCAACTCTCGCGCCGCCTTACTCAGGCTCCCCATCTCGATGATACGCACAAAGACACTGAGTTGATGCAGAGTATACGCATTAAGCATTGATGTTCCCTCTTTTATCAAGAGAACGGAATGGAATTGATTAAATTAATACTATATGGGGAAACGAATAAATAACAGGACTACGTTCCACCGGGTAATCCACTAGCACTCGACAATGAATTTATTATATTTCACCAATAGTAAACTTTATTCTCACAGGATCACAATTTATGATTTTACCAGTAGGTGGCAAACAAATAGTGAGGTTATAAGTGGCGAGCTGCCCACTTCTCTCCCACTAATATAATGGTAAAATTATGGATAATAGCCATGATATTTCACAAACTGCGATTAAAGGTAAAATCCCATTCACCAGTTATGATGCGGGCTGGGTCATTCTGTGTATCGGCATGGCCATCGGCGCCGGAATTATTTTTCTACCGATTCAGATTGGATTAAAAGGGATCTGGGTCTTTACCCTATCGGTATTATTCGCCTACCCCGCCCTGTATATGATGCAAGCGCTTTATCTAAAGACGTTATCTCAAAGCCCAGAGTGTAAAGATTACTCCGGGGTGATCACCTACTACCTGGGAAAAAACTGGGGGTTCTTCCTCGGCATTACCTATTTCATCATGTTACTGATCGGCATGCTGACCTACTCACTCTCTGCCACCTTCGACAGCGCCTCCTACCTGCAAACCTTCGGCCTAACCCAGGAGCCCCTGTCGGATCGCTGGTGGTATGGGCTGCTGATCTTAGCCTTCCTGGTCGGCATCGCCGCCCAGGGTGAGCGACTCATCTTCAAGGTGTCTGGGCCGATGGTGTTAATGAAGCTGGGTGTGGTCGTGCTGCTCGGGATGGTGATGATCCCCCACTGGAACTTCAGCTATATCGGCAATATTCCGCCCCTGGGTGAGCTGCTCGTCGGTACGATTCTGACTCTCCCCTTCACCCTATTCTCCATCCTGTTCGTCCAGATCCTCAGTCCAATGAACGTCGCCTTCCGTAAGGTCGAGGCCGATCCGATTATCGCTACCTACCGTGCGCAGCGAGCCAGTCGTATCGCCTATGCCATCCTGGTCTGCGCCGTCCTGTTCTTCGCCTTCTCCTTTACCCTGTCGTTAAGCCATGATCAGGCGGTCGAGGCGGCGCAGCACAATATCTCGGCGATGGCCATCGTCGCCAAGGTCATTCCCGGCAATATCATTAAGATAATGTCGATAGCATTAAATATTTCCGCCATCGCTACCGCCTTCTTTGGTAACTATCTCGGTTTTCAGGAGGCCATGACCGGCATTGTCGTAAATATTCTCTCACGTTTTATCGATGAGCAATCCATCAATGAGAAACTCGTCAGCCGAGGGATCACCCTCTCTATAATTATTTTATTATGGGGTTGGGTACTGACACATTTCCCTATTCTCTTATTATCTCAGATAGCTGCCCCTGTTGCTGGCATTGTCTCCTGTATTATCCCCTGTTATCTGGTGTTTAAAGTCCCAGCATTAAAGAAATACTACTCTTGGCGAGTCGTCTTTATCTCGGCGATAGGTGTACTGCTTTGTCTATCGCCTTTCTTTAAATTCTTCGAGTAAAAGGTAAGGTTATGAAAAACGCTTCAGAGATCAATGAATTTAAACTGGATACACGCCTCTCTCTACTCGGACGCAATCCCGATGAGCAGTGGGGCTTCGTTAATACACCGATATACCGTGGTTCGACGGTGATCTTCAACAGCTGTGAGGATATTCGGCAAGTCAAGGCACGCTTCGCCTATGGCACGTTCGGCACCCCGACCATTGAGAGCCTAGAGAAGGCCTGGTCATCCCTGTGCGGCGCCGCGGGCACGGTGATCTCCCCTTCCGGGATGGGCGCCTTAGCGCTGGCGCTACTCTCGGTCACCCAACGGGGTGACCATATTCTGGTCACCGACTCGGTCTATCGCCCGACTCGTAATTTCTGCGATACCTTCCTGGCCAAGTATGGCGTCAGCGTCAGCTACTATGATCCGCTGATCGGGGAGGAGATTGACGATCTGATCCTGCCCAATACCCGGATGATCATGTTGGAAAGCCCCGGCTCACAGAGCTTCGAAGTACAAGACATCGGTGCGATCGTCGCTGTCGCCAAACGGCGCCACGTGACCACGGTAATCGATAACACCTGGGCAACACCGATTTTCTTCCAGGCTCATGCTCAGGGTATCGATCTCTCGGTCGAGGCGGGCACCAAATACCTGGGCGGTCACTCCGATCTGCTGATGGGGTTGGTTTCGGCCAACGAGAGCCACTGGCCCGCCCTGCGCGCCACCTACGATGCCTTAGCGATGCTCCCCGGCGCCGAAGACTGTTTCCTCGCCTTACGCGGATTGCGCACCCTGCACCTGCGGGTCAAGGCGGCGGAGACGCGTGGACTCGCCCTGGCCGAATGGCTGCAGGCGCAACCGGAGGTCAGCCGTGTCTTGCATCCCGCCTTCGCCGACTGTCCGGGGCACGCTAACTGGCAGAAGTATTTCTGTGGGTCCACCGGCCTGTTCTCCATCGTGCTGGACAGCCGTTTCAACCAAGATAATGTCGATGCGATGCTCGATGGCATGAGGGTGTTTAGCCTGGGCTTCTCCTGGGGGGGCTTCGAGAGCCTCATCGTGCCTTTCGACTGTCGCGACTACCGCAGCGTCACCCCCTGGGCCCCCGGCGGCATGACGCTGCGGCTCCAGGTTGGCCTGGAAGATATCGCCGACCTGCAGGATGATCTGCGCGAGGGATTCCAACGCCTATCACGCGGCTAAGCCACCCTGCCGGGGGATTCGCCTTTCTCCCGGCAGGTTCGCCTTATCGGGTTAACGAGCAACACGCGCCGCTGCCGATAGATCGCACACCACCAAGCCGCGGCTCGGCTTCTCGGCTTCTCGGCGAAAAATACAGCCAATCACCGACTAAAATGCAATCCACTGCTGTCATATTCAGCAACCGGATGATAATAATCGATTTCCCTATTTACACCCCCCAGCAGCTTCGCTATGATGCGCCTCGTTGTCACAATTCCTCTGTAGTTCAGTCGGTAGAACGGCGGACTGTTAATCCGTATGTCACTGGTTCGAGTCCAGTCAGAGGAGCCAAATTTAGAGAAGCCCGCTTAAGGAAACTTAAGCGGGCTTTTTGCTCTGTTCACACTGTCTAGCGCCCCGCCTCTCCCTGACCGATCGCCCAGCGATATGCAGAAATATTACGCCGATTGCTGCCCGATTCAGCAAACACGTTCGCTCACGCATTTCCTACTTTACAGCATGAGCACGCTTCGCTATGATGCGCCCCGTTGTCACAATTCCTCTGTAGTTCAGTCGGTAGAACGGCGGACTGTTAATCCGTATGTCACTGGTTCGAGTCCAGTCAGAGGAGCCAAATTTAGAAGAGCCCGTCTTCGGAAACGTAGACGGGCTTTTTGCTGTTTGGCGATTGAGGCAAGCTCGCTTCGCTGTGCCTCCACCCGCGAGGTATGGCATTAGCCCGACGCTTTACCATTAATGTACTGAAAACCGACGTTTTGTTGTTATTCTAGCCGAACGCGCGCGCCGTACGATTTAGCCCTTTACAGCCGTACGCGCCTTCGCTATCATGCGCCCCGTTGTCACGATTCCTCTGTAGTTCAGTCGGTAGAACGGCGGACTGTTAATCCGTATGTCACTGGTTCGAGTCCAGTCAGAGGAGCCAGATTTAGAGAAGCCCGCTTAAGGAAACTTAAGCGGGCTTTTTGCTGTTCCTCATCGAGACCTCCCCCTTACTCCCAAGGTGGCTCTTTTCCTACGTTCGGTGCAGACTTCTCGAATTAATGGACTGAAAATCATCGAATTGCCGTTATTCTGGGCGAACGATTGCAAGCGATGATTTAACGCTTTACAGCCCCGCGTCCCTTCGCTATGATGCGCCCTGTTGTCACAATTCCTCTGTAGTTCAGTCGGTAGAACGGCGGACTGTTAATCCGTATGTCACTGGTTCGAGTCCAGTCAGAGGAGCCAAATTTAAAGCAACCCGCTTAAGGTCACTTAAGCGGGTTGTTTGCTTTTATCGCCCCTCGATAAACCAAAAGAAAAAGGCGCGATCGTCGATCACGCCTTTTGCTGTTGAGATTCGTGACGGGCGATTACTTCTCGTCTTTGTGCTCGCCTTCGCCCAGCGCCTTCAGCTTCTTAGAGAGCTCGCGACGCTCTTTGGAGAGATCGGCGTTCTTGATGATGTACTCATCGACGCGATCCTCGTAGTTGCCGCGCATGTCGGCGATGATCGCCTGAATCGCTTCAACACTCATGCCCGGCTTGATGTACTCGCTCAGGTTGTCCAACAGCAGCACACGCTTCTGGTTGTCGCGGATTTTCTTTTCGATGTCCGCGATCTCACGCTGGAGCTTGTTCTTGCGGCGGAAGGTACGCACGAATTCCAATACGTTCTGGAACGTCGGCTTGTTTGCATTTTCCATATCAACACCTTTGCTTAAGTTAAAAAACCAAACCTGGCAGCCCATCGGCTGGCATACAGCGCTCTATTGCTGTTTGTACCATCGACAGGGAGACAAGAACAGCCCATTATCACAATAAAACGGTATGACTGCCGAGTTTTTATGCAACAAACTATGGCGTTACTCTGCACGATTGGCGTTCTACAGGATGCATTGAGATAAAAAAATCCGGGCCGAAGCCCGGATTGGTTGAGGCAATGACGGCGAGATTACTCCGCCAGCCATTCGGTATGGAATACCCCTTCCCGATCGGTGCGCTGGTAGGTGTGGGCACCGAAGTAGTCGCGCTGCGCCTGGATCAGGTTAGCTGGCAGCACCGCCGAGCGATAGCTGTCGTAATACGTGATGGCGGCGGAGAGGGTTGGCACCGGTATCCCCTGCTGTACGGCGTAGGAGACGACATCACGCAACGCCTGCTGGTACTCGTCGGCGATCGCCTTGAAGTAGGGCGCCAACAGCAGGTTGGCCAGCGCCGGGTTGGCGGCATAGGCGTCGGTGATCTTCTGCAGGAACTGGGCACGAATGATGCAGCCCGCGCGGAAGATACGCGCGATCTCACCGAAGTTCAGCGACCAATCGTACTCATCGGAAGCGGCCTTCAACTGCTGGAAGCCCTGGGCGTAAGAGACAATCTTACCCAGATAGAGGGCACGGCGGACCTTCTCGGCGAAGGCGGCGCGCTCTGTGGCTGGCAATGTCTGTGCCTGCGGGCCGGTCAACACCTGTGCGGCGGCGACGCGCTGCGTCTTCAGCGAGGAGAGGTAACGGGCGAAGACCGATTCGGTGATCAGGGTCAGCGGGATGCCCAGATCCAACGCGCTCTGGCTGGTCCACTTACCCGTCCCCTTATTCGCGGCCTCGTCCAGGATCACGTCGACCAGATAGTTCCCTTCGTCATCTTTCTTGGCGAAGATGTCGGCGGTAATCTCGATCAGATAGCTGCTCAGCTCGCCACGATTCCACTCGGCGAAGGTCGCCGCCAGCTCGTCGTTGCTCATGCCGACGGCATGCTTCAGCAGGGAGTAAGCCTCGGCGATCAGTTGCATATCGCCATATTCGATACCGTTGTGCACCATCTTCACATAGTGCCCGGCGCCGTCCGGCCCGATGTAGCTCACACAGGCCTCGCCATCTTCGGCGACGGCGGCGATGTTACGCAGGATCGGCGCCACCAGCTCGTAGGCCTCCTTCTGCCCGCCCGGCATGATGGAAGGCCCCTTCAGCGCACCCTCCTCGCCACCGGAGACGCCGGTACCGATAAAGTTAAAGCCCTGCGCCGACAGCTCGCGATTGCGACGAATGGTATCCTGGAAGAAGGTGTTGCCGCCATCGATCAGGATGTCTCCCGGCTCCAGATAGGGGGTCAACGAGGCGATGGTCTTGTCCGTCCCCTCGCCCGCCTTCACCATCAGCAGAATGCGGCGCGGCGTCTCTAGCGAGGCGACAAACTCGGGGAGCGAGTGGTAAGGCACCAGTTTCCGTCCCGGATTCTGCGCCATCACCTCATCGGTTTTCTCGGGTGAACGGTTGAAGATAGAGACGCTATAGCCGCGGCTTTCGATGTTCAGCGCCAGGTTCCGCCCCATGACCGCCATTCCCACTACGCCGATCTGTTGTTTGGACATGACAAACTCCTGTGTAACCAATACCGGCTGTGTCAAATGCACAGCATAAATGTAGGTATTATGTTAACTCATGTTTGCGTTTCAAGGGTATCGATTGCTGCTATCGCTTAGCGCTTAATGGCACGGATTGACTCTGGATGTATGGAGAAGCGCCCAAAAAACAACCCCGGCACGCAGGCCGGGGTTGAGGAAGGCGAAAATCGGGCGAGTTACTGCTGATAGTAGGCGCGATACCAGTCGACGAAGGCCTGCACCCCGGCCTTCACCCCTACCTGAGGGCAGTAACCGGTCGCCGCGAACAGATCTTCGGTATCGGCATAAGTCTGGTAGACATCGCCAGGCTGCATCGGCATAAAGTTCTTCAACGCCTCGATGCCTAGCGCCTCTTCCAAGGCGGTGATGTAATCCATCAGACGCACCGGGCTACCGTGGCCGATGTTGTAGACCCGGTATGGGGCGGAACTGGCCGCCGGCGAATCCTGCTCCACACGCCAGTCAGGGTTCGGCTGCGGCACCACCTCCATGATACGCAGTACCCCCTCGACGATATCGTCGATGTAGGTGAAATCACGCTGCATATCGCCATGGTTATAGATATCGATCGGTTGACCTGCCAGCATGTTCTTGGTGAACTTGAACAGCGCCATATCCGGACGCCCCCACGGCCCATAGACGGTGAAGAAACGCAGACCGGTGGTCGGCAGGCCGTACAGGTGGGAGTAAGAGTGCGCCATCAGTTCGTTAGACTTTTTGGTGGCGGCATACAACGAAACCGGATGGTCGACACGATCGTCCGTCGAGAACGGCACCTTGTTGTTCAACCCATAGACGGAGCTGGAGGAGGCATAGACCAGATGCCCCACCTTGCCGTGGCGGCAGCCTTCCAATACGTTGACGTGCCCCAGCAGATTGCTCTGGGCATAACTCAATGGATTGGTCAGGGAGTAGCGTACCCCAGCCTGCGCCGCCAGATGGACCACACGATCGAAATGACGGGTGCCGAACAACGCCGCCATCGCTTCGCTATCGGCGATATCGATCGGATGATAGGTGAAGTTGGCGTCGGCCTGTAGCGGGGCCAGACGCGCCTGCTTCAGCGACACATCGTAGTAGTCATTCAGGTTGTCGATGCCTTCGACCTGGTGCCCCGCCGCCAACAGACGGCCACACAGATTGGCACCGATAAAGCCGGCGCAGCCGGTCACTAAAATACGCATAAGTTATCCCGTAAAAATTCCATCTAGCCTGAGCAAGATTAGGCGTTTCAAAGACACGCACGCCCTTAGGCGTGCGGAGGAGATGGGTGTCGTTCAGCACACTCTCGATGGCCGCTATGCTAACGTCAACGGCCAGTATTGTCTTACATAAATTGCCGGTAATGGTTAGTCATTGCCGAAAATATCGCGGGTGTAGACCTTGTCGGCGACATCATCCAGCTCCGGCGCCATGCGGTTCGAGATGATCACATCCGACATCGCCTTGAACTGCTCCAGATCGCGGATCACCTCGGAGTGGAAGAAGGTCTCCTCCTTCATCACCGGCTCAAAGATCACCACCTTGATGCCCTTAGCCTTGATGCGCTTCATGATCCCCTGAATCGAGGAGGCACGGAAGTTATCCGAACCGCTCTTCATGATCAGGCGATAGACCCCCACCACCTGCGGATTACGGCTAATGATCGAGTCGGCGATAAAATCTTTACGCGTACGGTTGGCCTCGACGATCGCCTGGATCAGGTTATTCGGCACCGAGGAGTAGTTAGCCAGCAGCTGCTTGGTGTCCTTCGGCAGGCAGTAGCCGCCATAGCCAAAGGAAGGGTTGTTGTAATGATTACCGATGCGCGGATCGAGGCTCACCCCTTCGATGATTTGGCGGCTATTCAGCCCCAAGGACTCGGCGTAGCTGTCCAGCTCGTTGAAGTAGGCCACACGCATCGCCAGGTAGGTGTTGGCGAATAGCTTAATCGCCTCCGCCTCGGTGGAGTCGGTGAACAGGGTCGGGATATTCTGCTTAATCGCTCCCTCTTGCAGCAACGCGGCAAAGCGCTCGGCGCGCGCGGAGCGTTCACCGACCACGATACGTGACGGATGCAGGTTGTCATACAACGCCCGCCCCTCGCGCAGAAACTCCGGCGAGAAGATCAGGTTGTCGATGCCGAGACGCTCACGCAACTGCTGAGTGAAACCGACCGGAATGGTCGACTTGATGATCATCACCGCCGCCGGGTTCACCGCCAAGACATCACGCACCACCGCCTCGACGCTGCTGGTATTGAAGTAGTTACTCTTCGGGTCGTAATCCGTCGGCGTGGCGATGATCACGAAGTCGGCATCACGGTACGCCTCTTCCTTATTCAGGGTGGCGCGGAAGTTCAGGGAATGCGTGGCAAGGTACTCTTGGATCTCCTTGTCCACGATGGGCGACTCACGCCGGTTGAGCATCTCAACCTTCTCCGGCACGATATCCAGCGCCACTACCTCATGATGCTGCGCCAACAAAATCCCGTTGGACAGGCCAACATAGCCCGTACCGCTAATCGCAATTTTCATCACATACCTTTATTTTTAATTGAAAAATCAACCCTTGTATCCATTGGGGTTATGTTGTTGCCAACGCCAGGTATCGGCCATCATCTCTTCCAAGTCGTACTGCGCACGCCAGCCCAACTCTTGAGCCGCCAAGGCGGGATCGGACCAACACTCGGCGATATCGCCGGCGCGACGCGGCACGAAGCGATAGGGGATGGTCACCCCGGCGCTGCGCTCAAACGCCGCCACGATATCCAGCACCGAGTAACCGATACCCGTGCCGAGATTATACACTTTATAGTTATCGCCCTCATCGCGATGGTCCAGCGCCGCCAAATGACCGGCCGCCAGATCCATCACATGGATATAGTCACGTACCCCGGTGCCATCGTGAGTCGGATAGTCGTTGCCGAATACCGATAGACAACTCAGTTTCCCTACAGCCACCTGGGCGACATAGGGGATGAGGTTATTCGGGATGCCGTTAGGATCTTCGCCGATCAGGCCAGAGGGATGGGCGCCGACCGGATTAAAATAACGCAGCGCTGTGATGCGCATCTCTGGCGCCGCCACGGCCAGATCCTGCAGGATCTGCTCGACCATCAACTTGGAGGTGCCATAGGGATTGGTGGTACCGCCGGTGCGACTCGTCTCCCGTAATGGCACCGATTCCGGATCGCCATACACCGTCGCCGAGGAGCTAAAGATAAAACCCTGCACCCCAGCCTGGCGCATCTCGTCCAGTAGCACCAAAGTCCCACTGACGTTGTTATCATAATATGCCAATGGTTTCTCCACCGACTCGCCAACGGCCTTCAGGCCGGCAAAGTGGATCACATCGCTGATGTGATGCTGGGCGAAGATCTGCCGCAGCAGCGCCCGATCGCGCACATCGCCACGATACAGCTGGGGCTGCCGCCCGCAGATCTGTTCGACGCGCGCCAAGGCCTGCGGAGAGGCGTTAACAAAGTTATCCAGCACCACCACCTCATCGCCACGCGCGAGCAGCGCTAATACCGTATGGGAACCAATATAACCCGCTCCGCCGGTCACCAAAATCGCCATTGTCAGTATCCTAAATTAATCGATGCGTTGTTGAAGATCGCGTAGCCAGGCGCGAAAGGCCTCTCCTTGCTGCGGATGAGTCAAACCGCCGGCGACGAAGGCCTCGGCATAGCCCAGCTTCTCGCCGCAGTCATAGGAATGCCCGACCTGACGGTAGGCCTCGACCGGACGGTGTTGCAATAGGGTAGCGATGGCATCGGAGAGCTGAATACGCTCCCAGGCACCGAAACCGGTCGCTGCCAGGATCGGCCAGATGGCGGCGGAGAGCACGTAACGTCCGACCGCAGAGAGATCGGACTGATATTTCTCTGCATCTTCCGGTTTCTCCACTATCGAGGTCATGCGGGCACTCTGCCCCGGCGCTAACACCGCATCGGCACAGTTGATCACCGAGTACTCCGGCAGCACCTCTAGCGGCATCGGATGCACCAAGACCTGGCTACGACCACTCTCCTCGAAACGCTTAACCATTGCCGCCAGGTTCTGGGTAGCGGGATCGAAGGTGCTGGTGTCTAACCAGATATCCGGCAACGCCACAATAAAGGGATGTTCCCCCACCAGAGGGCGGGCACAGAGGATGGCATGCCCCAGCCCTAACGGCTTATGCTGGCGCACGCTGTTGATGGTCACTCCCGGCGGGCAGATAGAGCGTACCTCATCCAGCAGTTGGCGCTTGACGCGCGCCTCGAGCAGCGCCTCCAACTCGAAGGAGGTGTCGAAGTGGTTCTCGATGGCATTCTTAGAGGAGTGCGTCACCAGGATAATCTCTTTTACCCCAGCCTGGACACATTCGTGCACTACCTTCTGAATCAACGGCTTATCGACGATAGGCAACATCTCTTTCGGGATGGCCTTGGTCGCCGGCAACATCTTCATCCCCAGCCCAGCGACGGGGATCACGGCTTTAAGCATGGTCATTAAATAACCTCAAGGTTTAGATGTAAGATAATCTTATGTCTGGTTATTGCTGCTCTAACAGCTAATAAATCAATAAAGGATACGACCACTATTATGCAGTTTACATACTGTTATAAAACACTTTTTATCGCATCTAGGTATTTATTTATAACAATCTGCTCATCAAACTCCCTTTCTATTTTTTTTCTGCTTTCATATCCCATATTCAAGCGCTCTTGATGGCTCAATTGAATCATTTTATCCAACATGACAATCAAGCTTTCTGTCGAGCGAGGCTCACAAAGAAAACCATTAACACCATGCTCCACTGTTTCACGACACCCTACATTGTCAGTAGTAACAATGGGTTTCCCCATTGCACCAGCCTCCAATAAAGATTTAGGAACGCCTTCACGATAAAAAGAGGGAAGCACCATACAATCAACTCTAGCAATTTCCTTCTCAACGCTATCAGAAACACCAAGATAGTTAACAATACCCTCATCAACCCATAATTGCATCTGCTCTTTAGAGACTGCAGATGGATTATTTACATCTAAAAAGCCGAGCAAATTAAACTCTACCTTAGAGCCATATTTAGACCTAAGTACTCGAGCGGCCTCAACATAGTGACCAACACCTTTATCATATAGCATCCTAGCGATTAGAAGAAAACGAATCACATTATCATCCTCCGCTCGCATGACACTAAATCGATTTAAATCAACGCCAGAACCAGGCAATCGCTCTGATATTACAGCAGAGGATATTCTGTGCTTCAAAAACAAGCCCATATCCTCATCATTCTGGAAAAATATTTTATCACAAAACTTCTGACTATATTTATATAGAACCCTTGCAATTTTTGTTTTTATTCCAGAGTGATTGAATAAAAAGCCAAGGCCGGCTATATTATTAATAACTTTAATTCCAAAAATCTTAGCAGCCAAGGTGCTGTAAATATTGTTTTTAGGTGTGAAATTTAAAACAAGATCAATGTGATTAAAAGCGTAGATTTTAATAAAGTAAAAAAATGACACTATGTCATTAATAGGATTGGCTCCACCTTGATCAATTTTCACATTTAAAAAAATGCATCCTAAATCAGAAAGCCTATCTGTATAATCATCTCGAGGCGCGACAACAATTACTTTATATCCATTGTTCAATAAATTAACAATGGTATTTCTCCTAAAATTGAATAAATACCAACTTGTATTTGCAGTTATTGCAATTGTTCTCAAAATGCTCTCCAGACACTTCATATAGAATGAGACAATAAAAAATGATTAAAATTACAGTATGTTAGCAACAATATACATATAATATCATTCCAATAGAATTTCTTCCCAAATCTTAATCCTTTTAGTGTGTAGCAATGAAAAATCATACTGCTCAGATTTCTCTATACTGTATCTGGATAATTTTTCATATTCAGAAGGATGCATTACCTTCTCAATTAGTACAGCTAATGTATGATAATCATGCTTCTTATGGATATATTCTCTATGCAATAGCTCAGGCAATCCGCCAGCATTGCTGCCGACTACAGGTAAACCACAATTCATTGCTTCTATAACAGCTCGAGGAAGTCCCTCTTGTAACGAGGGTTGTATATATATATCTTGCTTTGACAGCCAATCTTGGACTAATTGACTTCCATTAATGACACCAATGAAATTGATGTTATCCTTTACATGGTAACAATTTTTCAACCACTTATTTTTATCGCCCGGTCCAAGAATATTGAGCTGTATTTTATATCCTTTATCCACAAGAAGTCTAATAGCATTAATTGCATCAGATATCCCCTTGTGAGGGGAATCGAGAGATCCAATCAGCCCAACATTTATTAAATTATTTTTTAATGTCTTTCTTATTTTATGATATTCACTATTACAATTAACAATGACATCAGACACGCCATATGACTTATACTCTGTAGGGTATCTACTCTGCAAAAAATTCGATGTTACATATACAACATTCAAACACTTTTGCACTGCTTTTTTATTTCTATAAAAAAATAGTGGTGCATAAACCTTAGCCATAAGGCTACCATAATTCCATAAACCATCCCATGGACAAGCAACAAACTCAATTGCATATTTTACATTCAATAATTTAGCTGCACTCACAGCAAGTAAACCAATCTCACTTGGCAGCCTACATATAATAAAGTCAAAATTCTTTACTATCGAACACATTTCATTAAAATTTTTATTCCAATTGATCAATTCAACTGGCTTGGATAAGTTTTTAAATGGTATAAATGAAATGTTTTCACTATCAACACGACAGTAAGAATTATCTAGCATAGTTTTTTTTATTTTTTTAAATCTAGAAACTATAGTTATGTTCTCTACATGTGCCAAATACACATCAAACATATTTTTATTGACTTTACCCTTTGAATATATACCACCATCCTCATCAATAAAAAATTGATGGTCATGCATAAATGCAACATTCATACTATATCTCTTTTTTTACTTTACCAGGAACACCTGCGACTAAAACATTTGAAGGATAAGCTTTATGAACAACAGAACCAGCAGCAATAACAGTTCTATTAGATATGATTGTCCCAGCTAAAACTCTAACACCGCATCCAATCCATACATCAGAACCAATTTTCACTCCAGGGAAGTCCAAATCATTATATTTTATTGGCTTCAGACTATTATCCCAAGTATGGTTAAAACCGACTAAAGATGAATTATGTGCAATTGATACATTATCACCAATAACTACCCCCCCTTTAGCATCTATATATGAGTTTTCATGTATTGAGAAGTTATCGCCAATACGCAGAGACTGAAAATTCTTTATTGTGACATTAGCCGCTATATATATATTATTACCAGTATTACATAATGATCTAACAACTAATAGTCTAAGGAGGACACCAATATATGTAGGAAAAAAACGCAAGATATCATATAGAATACAACGCCAACTTTTAGGAAAAATCTTTAGAAAAAATATAGAAACTATAATAATTGGATTTAAAAAAACTATAACTTTTCTCCCACGCATAATCCCTCCATAATGAACTCAGATTAACATTATATCCAATGGCACAAAAATAACACTTAATATTTACCTAATACAATATAAGCAAAACTAATATAAATACACTACTACGAACCATCGTATAACTCATTATATATACGAAGCAGTATATTACTATTTTTATCAATACAAAAATCACGTAAGTCACATGATTCCTTTTTCTTATAATCGAAACTAATCAACTCCTCAATCCATGTATTGACATCTAGTTTTAAAAATTTCGTCAAGCCAATATCACACTCTTTTGTTATATTATCAGATACTAATGCTTGAACGCCTAGACTTTGTGACTCTATCACAGTTAATGGTAATCCTTCCCATAAACTTGGTAATATAAGCAGTGAACCATATGTATACAAATAGTCACAGACATTATCTACAGAACCTTTAAATAAAACGTTTTTCAATCCTCTATCATTTGATTTCAACTTGATTTCTTGAAACTTCTCTCCTTCGCCGAGAAAAACAAAAATAAATTCCTCACCTATATTATCAGCTAAATCTAATATAAACTCATGATTTTTTGCCTCATTAAATCTGGCAACATGGAAAATTATCTTTCGCCCTTCATCGACAAAATGACTGATCTCAGGATCATAAATTTTGTGTAGATCATACTTAGGAACTCCACAATAGATCACTTTAGATTCAACATTGGGAAATAATGACATCTTCGCGTATGAACTTACAGCTATGTTCATAGTTGAATACTTTTTTATAAGAAACTGCATTAGAATAGTATAATATTTTCTTTTCAAAGAAACATTTGAGATAAAACGTCTATCTGAATGGCAATGAGTAATAAATTTAACATGAGGTCGCATCTTTTTAACTAAGAATGCATAATATCCCGAAGCAAGATCACAATGTGACTGTACTATATGAATATTTTTCTCATCAATCACATCGATCAATTTCTTACATCTTGCAATAAAACTATCTTGAGGTGCGATACTAACTGATGAGAACCTCTCATTAAATACATCTAATAATTCAAGCCTTGATGTATTAGTTGAATATATATGCAATTGAATGTCTGAACTAGCTACGCTAGCTAAATTCAATAGCCACTTTTCAATTCCACCTGTAGAAAGCCCACCAACAACGTGTAATATATTCATATCATTCACTATATATTTATTAAATTATTCAAGTCAATAGAATAATAAAAGTTAATTAACGATGGCAAATATATGTAATCAATACTTCGCAATAAGGATTCTTTTATAAAAAAGATGCTCCAGGAAAAACTAATAATACCGGAAAAAAGAAAAGCATAAAAAAACAACTTATAAGATTTTTTTAAATTCAAAAAGAAAATTATTGATAGTAGATTTAGCAAGTACATGTATCTAAGCTGAATTATGTCAAATCCTTTTAAGAGGATCACTAGAAAACAAATGAGATATATATAGGAGTTCAGTTTCCTATTTATCACTGCGTTTTTTCTTACCACCAACATTAAAAAGAAGATAACATAATATTGTAATGATAATATAATATCCGTCACGATAAATTGTTTAAATGACTTCATTGCATTATAACCAACGATTTTGTTGGATATAAAATTACTATCTATGTATGCGGAGATATTATGCGGAAGAAAATCAATGCCATAAGTTATAATAAAAAAAGACAATCCTGAGTAAGATATAAATACAGCAACTATCAAGCTCATTTTTAACAAACTCATACTGAAAAATCCAGAAATAAGCTTATTAACAAAAATAAAAACTAACGCTAATAATATATAGCTATGTAAAAAAGAAGAAATCAAAAAATATAAATATGCTTTTTTCTTAGTGCCATAAAAATAATTAACAAGCCCATAAAAAAATAGAGATGTAGCCATCCCATTTCTTAAGCCACTAATTGACGCCAGTAACTGAATGGTAAAAAACAGGCAAACAAATGCCCACCGATACTTATTGTAATTACCGTTATTATAAATAATAGAGAGTGCTGAAAACGCATAGAAATATGCAACAAAAACAGAGATAAACGGTAGAAACTCTTTATTTATATTTAATATTGTTAAGAACTTTATGAAAAAAATAATAGGTATATTATATTTATAATAAGTTGTTATTTCATCTAGTTTTAAACTAGCAACGTTATTATATATGTCATAGTAACGCCTTAAGTCCATACTATCATATGGAGTAAATCTATATGCGAACATAGCTAAGGACAAGCATAATAAAAACTTTAAAAACTTATCCTTATATCCAATAATGGCAAGGGAGTATATTATAGTCAGTATTGGATTTATTATAAATATAATAAAGGATAATATATCATTTCGTCTCAAATTCATTAGTTAGTTACCAGATTTAAACATTAATAAAATATTCTTTAATGTGCATACAATATAATACGAGTAACTTTTAGGAAAAAACACATTCAGCAAAGAATCAATTCTGTAAAAAATATTATTGCTAGCACTTTCAATTCTATTTGAAGATATATTTTTGCTATTGACTTTATCTCTTTTTTTTAAGAGGGATAGTTGTTTTAACTCATCATTTGTATAGTTACCAGATTTCACTATTTTCAACATTAGCTTTTTATATTCATCACTTGGTAACCAATTAGTTATTTGCCCCTCACTAATTCTGTAACTAGTTAAGCTAGCTGGTATAATTTTACACTGACCAAACTCCTTCAGTTTTGCCCACAAATAATAATCTTCAAAAAAACCAGATAAATTATCATCATACAAACCAACATTTATCACAGCCTCTTTCCTAAACATAACACTTGGATGTTGATATATATTACCCTTAGAGAAAAAAATCTTTTCCAAACTTTTAAAATAAATAGGGAAGAGTTTTCCGACTAACTTACTGTTACTGTCAATATAATCGACACCAGTTCCTATCAATACTAATGATGGATTCTTAGCAAATTCCTTTAACTGCATTTCTATTCTATCTTCATGAGCTAAATCATCGCTATCCAACCTAGCTATAAACTCAGATCTGCAATATTTTAATCCCAGGTTCAGTGCAGAGCTAATACCACCATTCTCTTTATATATATATATTAACCTATTATCATTAATACTTTCTATTTCACTTTTCGTATTATCTGTTGACCCATCATCGACGACAACAACCTCAATGTTTCTAACTGTCTGATTCAACGCTGAAAGCAATGTTTCTCTGATTGTATCATCACAATTATACGCAGGAATTAGAAAACTAGCTTCTGGCTTATCTGACGTTATCATACTGTTTTCAATACCTTATTTTTCATAGAATAAAAAAAGCTTCTATCTAAAAAGAAAACCATAACAGGATAAACAAAGAGCATTAATATAGAATAAACAAATAACCTTAGATACTCTCCATTAAATATACTAGCTAGTAAAAATAATGCTATCGATATAGCTGCAGATAAAAGGAAAGTTGGAGATATAGTTTTCACTGCCCTAATACATGTATACTCAGATACTTTTCCAACATAATATAAATTAATAAAAAACTCGATATACGACATCAATGTAAAACATAAACACATTACAACAACACCATAACTATATGATGACAGAATTAATAAGGTAAATATTGCTTTTTTTATTAACTCTAATTTAAGGAATATATCAGATCTTCCCTTAACATTGATAATGTTTAAGTTTAATGCATTGATCGGATACATCATATATCCAAGTGCCAATATTGATAATAGTATTGCTGAGTTAAGCCATTCATCACCCAAAAGTAGTCTAATAATATATTCTGAATTAATAGCCAAACTCATATATAAAGGAAATATAAGCATAGCTGTTTTCCTTAAAAACTCAGTATGTGTTTTTTCAATACCACCTTCATTTTTAATATTCAGCTTACTTAAAGTAGGATATGATACTCTCTGTATAATTAGTGTGATTGATATAGCAGGGACATTTGATAATAACCTAGCTTGGCTATAATATCCTAATTGTACTATTGAGTATATTTTACCAATGATAATCTGAAATGCGTTGTTATATAACGTATCAATTAAAGAAGATATTAATAACTTTGATCCAAACCCGAACAATGAGTTAAACGATATAATATCGAAGCCAATTTTAATTCTCCACTTTGATATAATATTTAAAAAAAGCGAGTTTAAAAATGACGCTAGTAAATTTTGTACGACTAGCGACATAACTCCAAATCCGCGATATGCTAAGAATAATGCAACCCCGCCACTGATAACAGAACTCATTATAGATGACTGTGACTGTTTTTTAAAATCCATCTCTCTTGTTAAGAGAGCACGTTGGACCAAGGAGAATGAACTAAATATTATAGTTAACCCTAAAAACCTTAACAGCCAGACTAACTCTTTCTCGTTATAAAACTCAGCTATAGCAGGGGCAATAGAGAATATTAAAAAATAACATAAGACAGCTATAGCAAGATTAAATGTAAATGTTGTTGACAAATCATTTTCACTTATACTTTCCTTTCTAATTAATGCTGAATAAAAGCCGCCATCAATAAATATCTGAGAGATTGAGATAAAAACGGTAATCATACCAATTAATCCCAATGCCTTAGGCCCTAACAATCTAGCAAGTAAAATCATTATTACGAACTGTAGAACCTGGCTAGATAACTTCTCAATAGCGCTCCACTTTATACCCCTTGAAATTTCATTATTAATCTTATTACTCATAAATTACCATTTAAATAAAATCATTATGCCACAACGAATACAATAATATTTTTTATAAATAGGATCATTTATCACATTAACAAAACACTTTTTAGTAGTAAAATAATGATGATTATAAATAATTTTTATTATAACGACTGCAGAAATTCGTTATTATTTAGCTTTAGATTCACTCACACTACATTAAATATTATAACAACGCTACCGCCCTTGGCTCTACAGCTACCAATGCACTGACCACTTTCCCATCATCCCGCTTACCTGGCTCATACCTGAGTCGCGCCACCTAATAATGTTTGTCAGAACATCATGTTAGTGACTGTTTGCTCCCTCATTATCCAGTAGGGTTAATACAACCACCCACGAACAACCTAGCCAAAAGTACAGTGCCAGATTTTTATCCTTCTCGCCTGTATAGGCAAGACGAAAAGATAAATATTGCTAAATTTTTCCGAAATCGATTGCTTTTTAGCCAAAAAATTCTGCTCAATTAATCTTTACACTCCATAATTTCCCTGATGACTGATCAATAGACAATAGATTAATGACTTAATATATCAGATGAAATATAGAAAAAACTGAATATTTCCTCTTGTCAATGTACTGGTATGAGCGTCCGCCGCCCCTCCTCCTGACGCTCATACCATGAAACAAAAAAGCAGGCCAATTGGCCTGCCTGCTCATAGCGCGATGACGTATGTGCTTAGCGGTGTAGCGGTACCATAAACTCGGTGGCGACGATCACCACCACCAGGCCGACCAACACCGGCACTGAGGTACGCTTCACCACCTCGAAAGGCGAGATCTTCGCCATCCCGGAGACCGCCACCACCACGCCGGAGACCGGCGACAAAGTACGCCCTAAGTTAGAGGCCTGCAACATCGGGATGGTCAGGTAGGCCGGGTTGATGCCCATCTGGCCGGATAGCTTCGGGATCAGCTCGACAAAGGCATAGAACGGCGCGTTGCCGGAGCCGGTAGTCATCGCCGCCAGCATGGTGATCACCACCAGCACCAGCATCATGATAATCCCGCCGGTACCGAAGGATTGCGCCAACTCGATCAGGCTACTGATAAAGCCGACGGTACTTAACCCTTGGGCGAAGACGCCGGCGGCCACCAACAGCATCACCACGCTGGCGAAGGCATCCGCCATGCCGCGGTAAGCGACCTCCAGGCCGGCATACACCTTCTTAGCATCGAAACTGCGCAGGAACTCGATCACCGAGGCCAACATCATGCAAATCACCAACACGCTGATGATATGCAGGTGCGGCGCCCATTTACCGTCGAACACCAATACGCCGATAATCGGGGTGAATGGCAGAATGGCATAAAAGGCGGGCGCCGTGGTCGTGATTTCGCTCACATCCAGCATCTCATGCTGCACCTGCTCCTTGCTATCCAGATAGCGCTGCCAGAAATAGTGGGCGAAGGCCATGCAGACGATGGCGATCAGCGAGATCGGCAGCGTGGTCTTGAAGGCGAAGTCGATCAGCGGCATCTCGGAGGCTTTCGCCGCCAGCACCACGTCACCGGAGGTCGGCGCCAGGATAATCGCCGCCGGCGAGGCGCAGATCGCCGCCGCCGCCCCACGACTGATGCCGACGTTGACCATCACCGGGAACAGCGTCGCCATCAGCAGTACACCTAGCCCGGTGGCGGAGGAGACCGCTAACGACATCAGGCAGGCGACGAAGTAGGCCGCGATCATCAAAAGATAAGGTGAGTTAATGTAGCGTAACGGTCGGGAGGCCAGCTTGACCACCACATCATTGGCGCCGATGTGTGTCATATAGGCGGCAAAGCCACACAGCACCATGATCATCATGCCGAGATCGCCGCCACGGCTCATCAGCAGAACCTTGACATATTCGACGATATCGGTCGCGCGCCAGCCCGTGGATTTCGCGCTCGCCGGCAGGATGTCATGCCCCAACAACGCACTGATGATCAGCAACAGCAGACCGCCGGTCATCAACACGCCAGTGGCGGAATAGCCCTTAATGATATAACGACCGACGCCAACGGCGACCACAATCCCAATCAGTAACTCAAGCATAGTGTTCCTCAATAGGTATACGGAGGCGCAGCGCCTCGCGAACGGGCATTCTTCCTGCCTTTATTGGTTGTCAATTCCCTTTGCTAGCGTTGAAACTCCTGCACTGTGCCCAAACGATAAGATTATTTTACTGATATTGGTCAAGTTTTCCCGAAGTGAAATGCGTGCTAACCAGGAGAGTGTGAGCCAGGATATATTTTTATATCGAATATCTCCCCCGCAGTTTTCGCCACGGGGAGATCAGGTGCGAGGCGCGTAGCCCAGCGGGAACACTAGCGCCTTTTCAACCAATTTTTCAGCGCATCGCGCGCCTCTTGCTCCAGCGAGCCACGCAATGCCTGCTCAACATTGAGCTGATAGTTGAGCTGTTGCCAATCGCCGTAGATATGCAGCGGGATACGCGCCTGTTGCAGCAGCGTCACCAGCTCGTTATGCCCGGACCAACCTTGTAATACTCGTACCCCCAGGTTGATGTCGCAGCGCTGATTCGCCAGATCGACGCTGCCGCTACCGTTCAGATCCAACAGCGGTGACTGGCCGCTCAAGCGGTTCAACGTTAATCTGCCATCGCGGAGCGCCGCCTCGGCGCGCAGAGAATGGAAGGTGGTGAAGGTATCTAGCCGCTCATCGGCCTGTACGCCGCGTTGGCTACGCTTCACCGCCTGCTGCACCAGTTGCGCAATGTTCAACCCCTCCAGGCGAGCGCCATCGATGGCGAGGGTGCCCTCCCCTTGCCAATGGCGCAGTAACGAGGCGGGTGCAATGCCATTACCACGCAGGTTGGCCTCCAGCGACAAGCGGCCATCGATAAACTCCGGTAAGGCAAACGCCTTCAGCACGGGTTGTAGGGCGATCTGCTGTAGACGAGGTTGTAACGTCACGCGCGGCGCCTGGTCGGCCAGGCTCTGCAGCGTACCGCTGATGGCGAAGCTCCCCTTGCCGATACGTCCATTCAGACGCGTCAGTTCCCCTTTCCCCTGCTGGTTGCTGGCCTGTAAGTCGAATCCATGGATCGTCAGGCCATGGTAGATCAACTGATCGGCCTGAATATTCACCGCCGCGCTGAAGTCGCGCAGGAAAGGCAGATTATTATCCGCTATCGGGGCGGAAACCTGGGAGACCACCGGTGAGGGCGGCGGGGAGGTCAGCTCATCGTCTTTGCCTGCCGCCACATCGACGCCCTGCCACCCACTTAGCGCATCCCAATTGAGCTTAGCGGCGCGCAACGTCCCCCGGTAATCGGGATGAGCGCCCAGCGTTGCCGCGATCTCACCTTGGAGTTGACTGTCGTTAGCGCTCAGCGTCAGCCCGCTCAGGGTGACCATCGCCGGCGTCGCCTGATAACTCAGCGAGGTACTCCCCTGCCCGGCAATCCCCGCCGTAGGCAAACCGGCGCCACTATAGCGATAGTCAAAATGACTGATCTGCGCCTGATACTGTTGCGGATAGTGGCGCAGATCGACGCTGGCCTCGAGGTTAACCAGGAGATCACGCTGATCGCGGTTAATGCGGCTCGAGAAGCTCAACGCGACTTGGCGCTGCGCATTCTGATCGAGAGACAGCTGGATGTCGCGCAGGTTGATCGGCTCCCCCTCGGGGGGCTGCCAGATGACAAGGCTATCCTCTACCTTGACTTTCTGGATGTTCAGCCGCCACGCCATGTCGCTGATGGCCTCGCTGCGCGCGACCGGCGAACTGGGCGCACTGGCGACTTGTTGCGGTTCACTATCGGGGCTCAGGCGGATCACCGCCCCCTTCAACATCACCTGACGCACATCCAACTGATGCGAGAGCAGCGGCCAGAGGCGCACATCCAAGCGCATGTTGTCGGCGCTGATCAGCGGCTGTAGCGCCCCATCGGCGCGTAGCGACATATGATCGGTGAGGATGCTTAACTGTGGCCAGACGCGCCAGCGTAAGTCGCCGTCCAACGTCAGCGTATAGCCCGTACGCTGCTGTACCTGCTTCACCATATAGGCGCGAAAATCGTTGGGGTTGATCAGCAACAGCAACGCACTGAGCCCCGCCGTCACCACCACCAGCAGGATCATCAACGTGGTAAGAAGTCGTCTCATACCATCCTCTGTCTGACTCGTCCATTAAGCCCTGTGGCTCAGTCCTTATCGATCCGGCTGGCTACCGCGCCCTGCTGCCCCTTATACTTGGCGTCCTCTCGACGATTATAGGGGCGGGCCGCCGGGCCGGAGAGCGGTTCAAAACTTAAGGCGCCGATCGGCATGCCGGGGCGCAACGCCAGCGGTAACTTGCCGGAGTTGAAGAACTCGAGGACGATGCAGCCCTGCCAGCCGGGATCGATGCGGTGCGCCGTCACATGCACCATCAGCCCCAGACGCGCCAGCGAGGAGCGTCCATCTAACCAGCCGACCAGATCATCCGGTAGCGTCACCGACTCATAGGTCACCGCCAGCGCCAGTTCACCGGGATGCAGGAAGAACGCCTCATCCTCGCCCAGCAGGATCTCATCGCTCATCACCCGCTCTAGCGCCTCGGCCACCTCTTGCTTGGGGCCGCTCAGATCGATATAGGGGGCGGTATGCCCCTGGAAGACGCGGAAGCGGTTTCCCAGACGGACATCGACCGTCGCCCCACTGATGCGCTCACTCGGCGGACGTGGTGTGATACTCAGGCGTCCCTCGTCTAGCCATGCTTCAATATCGCGGTCACACAGTCTCATAATCGTTCTTCTCCGTCTCATCGCTATGCAGCATGGCTGCCCATCGCCTCATCTTACCCGATTACCTATTTTTCCGAAATGATTCAGTGACATTGGCGCTATTTTCCCCAGGGATAATGGGGAGAAGAAAAAACATGCCGCGGGCTTTACTGCCATCAGCATAAACCATTAACATCATGGCGTAACTAACGTGCGTACAGGGAGAACGCCATGGGCAATTTACGGCAAGGAATGGGGTATGTGCTGATCGCCGCCGCCCTCTGGGGGAGTTCGGGGGTCTGTGCGCAATATATTCTGCAAAAGACTGGCTTATCCGCCCAATGGCTGACCATGTTCCGTCTCACCTTCTCCGGCGGAATCCTGTTGGTGGTCTCCTTTCTCAACGGTGACAAGGTATTTGCGCCGCTGGCCCGGCGTCGGGATTTACTCAGCCTGCTGTGGTTTACGCTACTGGGCGCCATCATGGTGCAATTAACCTTCCTGATGACCATCGAACGCTCCAACGCCGCCACGGCGACCGTGCTGCAGTTCCTCTCGCCGACGATCATCGTCGCCTGGTTCGCGCTCGCCCGGCGCCAGCGCCCCAGCCTGGCGGTGACGCTGGCCATCGCCACCTCGCTGGCCGGAACCTTCCTGCTGGTCACCCATGGTGACCCGACCTCGCTGACCATCTCGCGCGCCGCCCTGTTTTGGGGGATCGCCTCGGCCTTCGCCTCCGCCTTCTATACCACCTACCCTGCCGGCCTGATCGCCCGCTTCGGCACACTGCCGATCGTCGGTTGGAGCATGCTATTGGGCGGCCTGATGCTGATGCCCTTCTTCGCCGGCGAAACCGCCCAGGTGCGCATGGATAGCGCCACCCTGCTGGCGGCGTTCTACCTGATCATCATCGGCACGGCGCTCACCTTCAGTCTCTATCTGAAGGGGGCACAGATCATCGGCGGCGCCAAGGCCGGGATCCTGAGTTGTGCCGAGCCGCTGTGTAGTGCGCTACTCTCGCTGCTGTTGCTGGGGATCACCTTCGGCATCATGGACTGGCTGGGATCGCTGCTGATCATCGCCTCGGTGTTGCTGATTTCGCGCGATGCGCGCACGCGGGAGGGAAAACTGGAGTCGCTGAGTTCAACCCAGGACGGCGCACGCTGACGGAACAAAGGCCGCGCGCCACGCCGTCATTCGGTCTTATTCGAAGAACTGGCTGATCTTCGCCTTGAGGATATCGATGGCGATGCGGTTCTTACCGCCGCGCGGCACGATGATGTCCGCATACTGCTTGGAGGGCTCGATAAACTGGAGGAACATCGGGCGTACGGTCTTCTGGTACTGGGCCATCACCGACTCCATGGAGCGCCCGCGCTCGTTGACGTCACGCTTCATGCGGCGCATCAGGCAGATATCCAGCGGGGTGTCGACGAAAATAGAGAAGTTCAGCTCGTTGCGCAGGCGCGCATCGGTCAGTAACAGGATCCCTTCCAGGATGATCACCTTCTTCGGTTCGAGGTGAATGGTCTCTTTGACGCGCGTGTGTTCGACATAGCTATACTGCGGCAACTCGATGGCCTGGCCCGCCTTCAGCATCTGCAGATGCTGAAACAGCAGGTTATGATCCATGGCGCTCGGATGGTCATAGTTCGTCTTGACGCGCTCCTCCATGGTGAGGTGACTCTGGTCTTTATAGTAGCTATCTTCCGGGATGACACCGATATGCGCCTCTCCGACCTGCTCGCGCAGCTCACGGTAGAGGGTACTGGCAATCAGACTTTTGCCTGAGGCGGATGCGCCTGTGATGCCAATAATGACGCACTGGTGGGTGTTGTCAGTCATGTGTATAAGACCTGGTATGTATAAGTTCGACGGGGCAAGGCACGAAAGGATCGGGAGGACCGGTGCCAAGGACGCGGCAATTATAGGGAGTCTGCCCGGCTGACGCCAGCCCAATCGCGACGCACTCCGCGGAAAAAAGAACGGGCCCCCTATGGGCGCCCGTCATCATGCCACGTTTCCGCGTTAGAGTGCGCGGAAGGCGATCTCGGTCGGGATAGCCTCGCCACCCCAGTACAACTGGGCGGCCACGTCGGCGGCCAGGCGACGATAGATGGCGCTAAACTCGCTCTCCGGACGGCTGCTGACCGTCGGCTCGCCACGATCCAGATCCTCACGCAGCGAGATATGCAACGGCAACTGACCGAGCAGGCGGGTATGGTACTTCTCCGCCAGCTTCTGCGCCCCGCCGGTGCCGAAGATCGGCTCATGGAAACCGCACTGGCTACAGATATGCATGCTCATGTTCTCCACGATCCCCAATACCGGGACGTGAACCTTCTCGAACATCACAATCCCTTTCATCGCATCCAGCAGCGCGATGTCTTGTGGCGTCGTGACCACCACCGCGCCGGTCACCGGAATGCTCTGTGCCAACGTCAGCTGAATGTCACCGGTACCCGGCGGCATATCCAGCACCAGGTAATCCAGATCCGGCCACAGGGTATCTTGCAGCAACTGTAGCAGCGCCTTGCTGGCCATCGGACCGCGCCACACCATGGCGTTATCGTCCGTCACCAGATAGCCGATGGAGTTTGTCGCCAGGCCGTGCGCCATGATCGGCGCCATATGTTGGCCGTCCGGTGAGGTTGGGCGTTCATGGGCGGTGCCCAGCATGGTTGGAATGGAGGGACCGTAGACATCGGCATCCAGAATGCCCACCCGCGCCCCTTCTGCGGCCAGCGCCAGCGCCAGGTTAACGGCAGTGCTCGACTTACCGACCCCGCCCTTGCCGGAACTCACGGCGAGGATATTACGTACCCCTTTCACCCCCGGCTGATCGTTGGCCCGCTTCAGCGTGGCGATGTTGTGCGCCAGGCGCCAGGCGACGCTGCGCACCCCTGCCAGTTGCAACAACGCCGGCGTCACGGCGGCCTGCAAGGCGTCGAAACCGCTCTGCCAAGCGAAGGGCATCATCAGCTCAATGTGCAGCGCGCCATCCAACAGGGCACAGTGGTGCAACGCCTTCAGCGCGCTCAACGGGTGATTCAAGGTAGGGTGGGTAAAACCATCGAGGATCGCGCCGACTTGCTGGCTCAGCGCCTCAGGCATGGACTGTTCATGGGATTTATTGCTCATCCCGGCTCCTTTATTCGTTATTATGAACAACATCGCCAGTCTACCAGAACTGGCCGCCGATCGCGCAGGGTACGGCGGTGAATTTTGTCCACATTATTCCTATGGCTATCCTCCTCCCGGCCAGCGCCAGAATCACGGGTGCTGGCCTAGCGGCTCGCGACGCAATCGGGTAACATCAGCGGTTACCTTCTATTGTTTAACCGAGAGATACGAAATCCACTATGGCTTCAGTCACTGATACAACAGGTTCACGCAAGATTCTGGTGACCTGTGCGCTCCCTTACGCTAACGGCTCCATTCACCTCGGCCACATGCTTGAGCACATCCAGGCGGACGTATGGGTGCGTTACCAGCGAATGCGCGGCAACCAGGTGCATTTCATCTGTGCCGATGATGCGCATGGGACGCCGATCATGCTGAAGGCCCAGCAGATGGGGATCGCGCCGGAGCAGATGATCGCCGACGTCAGTCGCGAGCATCAACACGACTTCGCCGATTTCCAGATCAGCTACGACAACTATCACTCGACGCACAGCGAAGAGAACCGCCAACTGGCGAGTCTGATCTATACCCGTCTGAAAGAGAACGGCTTCATTAAGAACCGCACCATCTCTCAGCTCTATGACCCGGAAAAAGGCATGTTCCTGCCGGACCGTTTCGTCAAGGGAACCTGTCCGAAGTGCCAATCAGCCGATCAGTATGGCGATAACTGCGAAGTGTGCGGCGCCACCTATAGCCCGACGGAGCTGATCAACCCGAAATCCGTGGTCTCCGGCGCGACGCCGATCCTGCGCGAGTCTGAGCACTTCTTCTTCGATCTGCCGGCCTTCGGCGCCATGTTGCAGGCCTGGACCCGCTCCGGTGCCCTACAAGAGCAGGTGGCCAACAAGATGCAGGAGTGGTTCGAGTCCGGCCTGCAACAGTGGGACATCACCCGCGACGCCCCCTACTTTGGCTTTGAGATCCCCGATGCGCCGGGTAAATACTTCTATGTCTGGCTGGATGCGCCGATAGGCTACATGGGCTCGTTCAAGAACCTGTGCGACAAGCGCGGTGACCTGAGCTTCGACGCCTACTGGAGTAAAGAGAGCGACGCCGAGCTGTATCACTTTATCGGTAAGGATATCGTCTACTTCCACAGCCTGTTCTGGCCGGCGATGCTCGAAGGCAGCGGCTTCCGTAAACCGAGCAACGTCTTCGTCCACGGCTATGTCACCGTCAACGGCGCCAAGATGTCCAAGTCGCGTGGTACCTTCATTCAGGCCCGCACCTATCTGAACCACCTGGATCCGGATTGTCTGCGTTACTACTACGCCGCCAAACTCTCCGCCCGCATCGACGACATCGATCTCAACCTGGAGGACTTCGTCCAGCGCGTCAATGCCGATATCGTCAACAAGGTGGTGAACCTGGCCTCACGCAACGCCGGCTTTATCACCAAGCGTTTCGCCGGTCAGCTCTCCACTACCCTGGCCGATCCGGCGCTGTATCAGACCTTTGTCGATGCCGCCGCGGAGATCGCCCAAGCCTATGAGGCGCGCGAGTCGGGCAAGGCGATTCGCGAAATCATGGCGCTGGCCGATCTGGCTAACCGCTATGTCGATGAGCAGGCGCCTTGGGTGGTCGCCAAACAGGAGGGGCGTGACGCCGATCTGCAGGCGATTTGCACCATGGGGTTGAACCTGTTCCGCGTCCTGATGACCTATCTCAAGCCGGTATTGCCGGCGTTGAGCACTCGCAGCGAGGCGTTCCTCAATAGCGAACTGCAGTGGGATGCCATCGCCACCCCGCTGCTCGGCCACCAGGTTAACCCGTTCAAGGCCCTGTTTAACCGCATCGAAATGGCGAAGGTTGAGGCCATGATCGAAGAGGGTAAACAGGCCGCCGCCGCCGCGGCTAAACCCGCCCTCAGCGGCCCGCTGGCTGACGATCCGATCCAGGACACCATCACCTTCGACGACTTCGCCAAGGTGGATATGCGCATCGCCCAGATCGTCAGTGCCGATCTGGTAGAAGGCTCCGATAAGCTGCTGAAGCTGCAACTGGATCTCGGCGGCGAGCTGCGCCAAGTCTTCTCAGGTATCCGTAGCGCGTATCCGGATCCGCAGGCGCTGGTCGGCCGTCTGACGGTGATGGTCGCCAACCTGGCGCCGCGTAAGATGCGCTTCGGTATCTCCGAGGGGATGGTGATGGCCGCGGGCCCAGGCGGGAAGGATATCTTCCTGCTCAGCCCGGATTGTGGCGCACAGCCGGGTCAGCAAGTGAAGTGATCCATTGAGCCAAGCACCTCCCTACGCGGAGGGGCTTGGCTTTGCTAGCATGTATAACTTATCTAGTTTTTCCAGGGAAGGCATCAAGCTCATCACAACTTAAGAGAAGCTACGTAGACTAGATCAATAAAACAGCCACGTTCAGGTGGTTATAAAAATTATCGATAAATAATTATGAACTATAGACGTGACATCGATGGACTAAGAGCATTAGCCATTATACTTGTGATGATTTTTCATGGTGGATTAGGCCTATTTCCATCAGGGTTTATTGGCGTTGATATATTTTTTGTGATTTCTGGTTTTTTAATCACCAGCATCATCAAGGGGGATATCGAAAAAGATAGATTCTCCCTCGCTAATTTCTATATTCGAAGGGCTTGGCGGATTCAACCAGCGCTATTAGCCACGGTCATCATCACTTGCCTTGTCGCAATATTTTTCTATCTTCCAGCTGACTTTGAAGAAACGATAAAAAGCGCAAAATACACGCTACTACTCATCTCAAACCAATTTTATTCAAGAATCACAACAAGTTACGCCGCACCCAACAGTGAGACATTGCTATTATTACATACCTGGTCGCTGTCGATTGAATGGCAATGGTATCTCATACTTCCCATCGCACTCTCACTCTCGGCCAAATACCTCAGTCAGAAGAGTATAAAGTTATGCTTAGTCAGTGGCTGCGTATTATTTTTCATCCTGGCAAATATACTTTCATATATCTCTCCCGATAGGAATTATTATTTTTTCAGCAGCCGAGTATTCGAGTTCATGGCGGGTGCGGCGCTGGCCTATATTAGCACAAGCTATATCGATAATAAGAAGACGCTCGCCAACCTATTGGGTATTCTCGCCCTTGCAGCCCTGCTGATAATGAGTACCCGAAGCGATATCCTAGCGGGTTACCCAAACGCTTGGTCATTCGCTATCTGCCTCTCGGCATGTCTCTTAATCTATATTGGGAAGCGTTCACACAATATCGTCAGCCGACTACTTTCCTCGGCCCCGTTGGTCTTCATCGGGAGTATCTCTTACTCGCTATACTTATGGCATTGGCCGGTCTTCTCCTTTGCACACTATGTCGGCTGGTTGCAGGGAGTCCCCTCGCGATTACTCGGCATTGCGCTCAGTTTCGTGCTCGCGCTCTTATCCTACTATCTTATTGAGACACCGCTACGCCGTAAGCGCTATAGCCTGTTAAAGACGCTCACTATCCTCGCCATCATCCCGGCGATCGCGTTCTCCTTGGCCTACTCGCTCACCCAGAAAGCGCAGGGATTCCCCGCGCGCATGGGCCAGCGCTATGTTGACATGGAGCGCGCCTTGACGGCCTATGATCCCAGCGCGCGTCAGGCATGTATCGATATCGGCAACATCGACCAGGCAGAAAAGACATGTCGTATCGGTGATCGGCATGGTACTCGCCGCGCACTGCTGATCGGCGATTCCCACTCCAACCATTTCTGGTACTTCTTCGACAAAATCGGCAAAGATGCCAAGCTCGCCATCACGCCGCTCGCGACATCAAGCTGCCTGACGCTACCCGGAATTTACCAATATAATTGGTGGAAATTTAAGGATCGTGTCTATCAACAGTGCCATGACGACACCGCGAAGTATTACTCGCTGATCAGGCAGAACAAGTATGACTATGTTATTCTCGGCGCAGTGTGGGATGACTATGTCTCAGACAGTATTATCAACCAGGTTGGCGATACCCGCTCTCTACCCCTCGCCAAGGCGCGTATTCGCCACGCCTTAGAGCTGGCGCTCGACACCATCGTTGCGAGCGGTGCCACTCCCGTCATCATCAAAAGTATTTACCCGATGCCGAAAGACTATGCCGCCTGTTTCTATCGTGGCATCAAGCTACACGATAACAACCTGGTGTCACAGTGTAATAATGCCTGGGCAGGCAATGAATCTAACTGGTTTAGTCAGCAAGTTGATCAGCTCAAGGCGCACTACCCAAGCTTAATAATTATCGATCCGAAAGCGGTCCAATGCCGCGATGGGCGCTGCGCACTAGATATTAATGGCGTGCCGATCTATCGCGATGTGGGTCATATTACCGATTATGCATCGGCACACCTCGCCCAACACTACCTCGCCACGCAAGGGAATCCCTTTCTCCAGGTGAACCCGCTCACGCGACGAGACCCCTGATCGTTTTCCTCGCCCTGTTGACCGGTCAGTTTCGTGACTGACCGGTCAACCACGCCCTTGATGTCGCCCTTCTCCCCCCTGCTCACCTACTCACCTACTCACCCTCACTGTGCCTGATGGGACAACCACGCTGGCTCATGAGCGTTCGGCACGCTGGACTCGCGCCTGCACTGAATACGGTGAGGAAGGTGAATGGGGTAAACACAGAAAATGGGGTTAGGGCGGCTAGTGCGGCTAGTGCGGCTAGTGCGGCTAGTGCGGCTAGTGCGGCTAGTGCGGCTAGTGCGGCTAGTGCGGCTAGTGCGGTCAATAATCGGACATAAACCATCATAGCACAACGCCCCGCGCCATCAGGCTCACGGGGCGTTGCTTTACCACACGGCGCGTACGCTTAGTCGATCTTGGTCTTCGGGAAGGTCATCTCGCTGTAGCGCACGAAATGCGTGCCTTGCGTCAGCTTGTAACCGAACCAAATAATCAGGAACAGCGGCAGGCCGATATAGGTTGCCGTTACGCCATACCAGTCGATGCGATCTTCCAGGAACGCCTCATAGTTCTGCCCCAGGGTAATGATCAGGCACAGTACGAAGGCGAAGATCGGCCCGAGCGGGAAGAAACCGGATTTATACGGCAGCGCGTTCAGGTCGAGTCCTGCCATCACGTAGCCGCGACGGAAGCGGTAGTGGCTGATGGCGATCCCCAGCCAGGCGATAAACCCGGTCATCCCCGAGGTGTTCAGCAGCCACAGGTAGACCTCCTGGTTGCCGAACATCGAGGTCAGGAAGCACAGGCCGGCGACTACCGTGGTGGCATACAGCGCATTGCGCGGCACGCCGCCCTTGGACAGACGAGCGAAAATGCGCGGCGCCTTACCCTCTGTCGCCAGGGTGTACAGCATGCGCGTCGAGGCATACATCCCGGAGTTACCCGCCGACAGCACCGCCGTCAGGATCACCGCGTTCATCACCGCCGCCGCAGACAGCAGGCCGGCATTCTTGAACACCAGAGTGAACGGGCTGACGGAGATATCCTTCACGTCATTGCGCAGCAGGCTGGGGTCGGTATAGGGGATCAGCAGGCTGATGATCAGGATGGCGAACACATAGAACAACAGGATACGCCAGAACACCTGACGCACCGCCATCGGAATGTTTTTACCCGGATCTTTCGACTCACCGGCGGCGATGCCGATCAACTCGGTGCCCTGGAAGGAGAAGCCGACGATCATCGCGACCCCGATCATCGAGGCGAAGCCCCCGGCGAAAGGTGCGTCACCGACGACCCAGTTATGGAAGCCGGCATGCTCGCCGCCCTTGAGAATACCGACAATCATCATCAGGCCAACGGCGATGAAGATGATGACCGTGCTAACTTTGATCAGCGAGAACCAATACTCCGCTTCGCCGAAGCCCTTCACCGAGATGTAGTTCAGCAGGAAGATCAGCCCCAGGAACAACGCACTCCAGATCCAACCGGGCAGGTCAGGGAACCAATAGCCCATTACCAATTGCGCGGCCACCAAGTCCACGGCAATGGTCACCGCCCAGTTGTACCAGTAGTTCCAGCCCAGCGCGAAGCCAAAGCCCTCTTCAACGTAGCGAGAGCCATAGGTAGAAAACGAACCGGAAACCGGCATAAACGCCGCCAGCTCACCTAAGCTGGTCATCAGGAAATACACCATCATGCCGATGATGATGTAGGACAACAATGCCCCGCCCGGACCCGCCTGAGAGACCGTCGCGCCCGATGCGACAAACAGCCCAGTACCGATGGACCCGCCGATAGCAATCATCGACAAATGCCGCGCTTTTAACTCCCGGCGCAGCGCCGGTCCTTGTCCCGTGTCAGAGACGGTAGTTTTTGTCTGAGCCATTAGAACCCTATCGTTGTTTCGCGTTAAATCATAAAACCCGGCGCGATTGTAACAAATCCATCTGCGGCGGGAAGTAACAATCTAACGATAATAAGAGAGCTTCATGATGATGGAAGGATTATTAGCGAACGGCACGGCGAACGGACAAGAAAAATACACAAGGATGACAAGGCACTACGACGGCAGCCAAGGCTGCCGTCGCCCCTGATGTCAGGCCTGACAGTAACTCAGAAAACGTGCCAACGCCTTCGAGATATGCTTCTGGCGATGATGGATCAAGTAGAGAGAACGATGCAGGTTGATCCCCGGCAAAGGCACTTCGACCAAGGTCCCATTGCTCAGTTGCTCCTCGATCACCCGCCGCGATAGGCAACTGATACCGATTCCATAACGCACGGCATGCTTGATCGCCTCCGAATTGCCCAACTCCATCACCAAGTCAAAATGTGGCAAGTGCGAGAGCAACAGGTGCTCGACCACCTCGCGGGTACCCGAGCCGGTCTCACGCAAGATCCAGGGCGCCTCGGCCAGGCGCGCCAGCGTTACCGGTTCGCGTAGCAGGGGATGATCCGGGGCGGCGAACACCACCAACTCATCCTCTAACCAGCTCTGGGTGGTCAGCTCCGGCATATGGCATGGCCCCTCGATCAATCCCAGATCGGCGTTGAACTCGGCCACCGCGCTGATCACATCGTGGCTGTTGCCGACATGCAACTCCAGCGGCGTCACCGGGAAGTCCCGTCGGTAGGCGGCCATCATCGGCGGCAGAATATAGTTACCGATGGTACTGCTGGCCGCGATACGCAAGGCACCGCTCTCGCCCTTAAATAGCTGCTCGATCTCGCTAGCCTGCTCCAGCAACGCCATCGCCTTGGGATAAAGCAAGCGACCGTGCTCGTTCACCACTAACCGCTTGCCTACGCGATCGAACAGTCGTACCGACAACTGCGTCTCCAGATCGGAGAGCGCCGCGCTCACCGCCGATTGAGAGAGCGCCAGCACCATCGAGGCCTGCGTCGTCGAACCGCTTTTCAATACTTCGGTAAAAACTTCCAGTTGTCGCAAGGTAATGTGCATAGACAGATCCAAACCGTTTCAATCGACCGCCGCCGTGGCTCAGGAGCACATCGCTCCCCGCACTGACGACGACAAAGCCATGCTCTGCGCCAGAGTCTTCTTACGCTCGGTTAATATAGATAAATCAGGGGTAATTTACTACTTAAAGTGATTTATCGCTGATCCCACACGCCCTTCCCGTTCGAATGACGAGAAGGGCGGGCACGACAGCGAATTAACGCACCACTAACACCGACATACTGGCGTGGCGCACGACTCGGGCAGCGTTCGAGCCGAGTAGGTAGGTCGACATGCTAGGACGACGCGAGCCGATGATGATCAGATCCGCGCCGCATCCCTCCGCCTCTTTCAGGATCTCATCATAGATGGAACCCCAACTCACCTTGACCGCGACGCGATCCGCCGCCAGCGGCAACGAGGCGGCCAATGCCGCCAGGCGATCTTCGGCCTGCTGCAGCGCCGCATCGCGCAACTCGGCGATCTGCTCAGGATACTCACTTAAAAAGGCGGTCGGCATCGCGGGGTGTACATGTAGCAAATACAGCGTGGCGTTGCCCTGATTGGCAAAAAACAGGGCATGGCGCAACGCCTCTTGCGTCAACTGCGGCTCTGCCAAATCGACCGGCACCAAAATCACCCGATAGGCACCATCCATAATGGACCTCCTGCATGGATATTTGGAATAGATACTAGATTCAACACGCCTGCTAGTTATAACACGACTGGGTGAAAAATTAGCCAATCCAGGACACACTTCTCCGCCGTGTGCTTGTGGCAAACACACGTCGTCGACCTCCGCACACCGCCCTCAACATCCCCTAACGCTTGCACTATACTGAATAAACCGGGTCGAGGAGGACATCATGGAAACACTCTATGGCTATCTGATCGCTATCCTGATCGCCGTGGCGATCGCGGCCTTCGCCTGGACACGGCGCGGTTGGCACGCCGGCGTACTCGCCCTCATCTTGCAGGCCGTCCTGGCTGTCCTCTTCTACCAAGGCGCCTGGCTACTCTCTCAGGGGAATGCCGTCACCGCCGCCCTGGCGGCATTACTCTCGCCGATCAGCGTCCTCCTGATCATCATCAACCTCGGCGCCGCCGATACGCCACGGGGCTGATTTTTCAGGCTAAGGCGCCATAATACGAGGCATAACAGATATCTCTATTAATCATACTAATATTATCGATTTAAAATTTACCCGCGACCTCTTTAAGCTTGACCTCCTTTTTTATAAAAACAACGCTAACTCGACGTAACAATGACAACTCATCAATCGCCTTCTCCTGCACCACACTACTCACACGCCCTGCTGCGTCTGCTACCCGGGCTGATCTTAACGGGCGCGATCACCGCCATCGCCATGTGGGCCGGTGCGCTCCCCTGGGTCGAGCAACTCGGTTTCGGGGCGCTGACGCTGGCTATCATCCTCGGGATTATCATCGGTAACACGGCCTATCCGGCACTCAGCATCCCCTGCTCCGTCGGGGTGCATCTGGCTAAACAGAAATTCTTACGCTTGGGGATCATCCTGTATGGCTTCCGACTGACCTTCCAACAGATCGCCGATGTCGGCCTGACCGGCATCGTGACCGATGCGTTGACGCTCACCTCCACCTTCCTGCTGGCGATGTGGTTAGGGCGTAAAGTATTCCGCATGGATAGCCAGACGGTAATGCTGATCGGTGCCGGTAGCAGCATCTGTGGCGCGGCAGCCGTGATGGCGACCGAGCCGGTCGTCAAGGCTGACGCCAGCAAGGTTTCCGTCGCCGTCTCTACCGTGGTTATCTTCGGTACCATCGCCATCTTCCTCTATCCCTGGTTATATCAGCTCAATGCGCATTACCAGTGGATCGCCATGACCCAAGAGACTTTTGGCATCTATATCGGCTCGACGGTCCACGAGGTAGCGCAAGTGGTCGCCGCCGGACGCGCCATCAGCGACGATGCGGGCAACGCCGCCGTGATCACCAAGATGATCCGCGTCATGATGCTGGCGCCGTTCCTATTGGTGCTTTCCAGCGTTCTCAGCCGTGGTCAGCAAGGTAACGGCGGCAAGAGGGCGCCGATCACCATTCCTTGGTTCGCGGTGATCTTCATCCTGGTCGCCGGATTTAACTCCTTCGACCTCCTGCCTGCCGCGCTGGTCCACGCCCTGATCACCCTGGACACCATCCTGTTGGCGATGGCGATGGCCGCACTCGGTCTGACCACCCATATCAGCGCCATCCGTCAGGCGGGGATTCGCCCCATCATCCTAGCCAGTATCCTGTTCGCCTGGCTGATCGCCGGTGGTGCCGCCATCAACCTGATCATCGAACGCTGCCTCTAACAGCGGGCCACACGTTTTCCCCACCCTGTTAACCCACGGTTAGCAGGGTGTTTTTTTATGGCACCTAAAAGGCTACGCGGCACCGATATTCGATGCCATAATAGCGCCCCGTATCAGGAGATAACTGCATGAAATATATCGGAGCCCATGTCAGCGCCGCCGGGGGACTGGATCAAGCCGTCCTGCGCGCCCATGCGCTAGAGGCGACGGCGTTCGCACTGTTCACCAAGAATCAACGTCAATGGAAAGCGGCCCCGCTGACGGCGGAGAGTATCGCCAAGTTTCGCGCGGCTTGCGCCCAGTATGGCTATACCCCGCAGCAAATCTTGCCGCACGACAGCTACCTGATCAATCTGGGACATCCCGTCGCCGAGGCGCTGGAAAAGTCGCGTAACGCCTTTATCGATGAGATGCAGCGCTGTGCCGATCTCGGGCTGACACTACTCAACTTCCATCCGGGTAGCCACCTGTTGCAAATCGATGAACACGACTGCTTGGCCCGTATCGCCGAATCGATCAATCTTGCCCTGAGCCAGACTCAGGGGGTCTGTGCGGTCATCGAAAATACCGCGGGCCAAGGTAGCAATCTGGGATTTCGCTTCGAGCAGCTGGCGGAGATCATCGACCAGGTCGAGGATAAGTCACGCGTTGGCGTCTGTATCGATACCTGCCACGCCTTCGCCGCCGGCTACGATCTCCGCGACGAGGCGGCCTGCGAGGAGACCTTCGCCCAGTTTGAACGCTGCGTCGGCTTCCGCTATCTGCGTGGCATGCACCTCAACGATGCCAAAAGCGACTTCAATAGCCGCGTCGATCGCCACCAGAGTCTCGGCGAAGGCAATATCGGGGCGACGGCCTTCCGTTGGATCATGCGCGACCCCCGCTTCGATGGCATTCCATTGATCCTGGAAACGACCAACCCCGATCGCTGGCTAGATGAGATCGCCTGGTTAAAGGCGCAGCAAGCGACCGCATAATCTGCACCCTGCGACTCACGGCAGCCGCCCCGGCTGAGCCGGGGACTTTCAACCGGTAATAAAAAACGCAGCACTTAGGCTGCGTTTTTTTATCCATCTCCTGCCGCTTACCCGGCGCCAGAGAGGCGATTAATGACCGTCAATCGGCGCCATCGGCACGGCGTGGCGACTCGACAAGGCGTGACGCAGCAAAACAAAGGCGCAAGCGAGTAGGAAACCGGCGATCGCAGCAAGCAGAACGATCAATGCGCCTTTCGGTGACTCCTTATGCAAAGGAATACTAGGCGTCATCAGGTATTTGAATGGCTGGATCTGCAAGTCGGCCACATGCACCTGGCTGAGACGCTCGATATACAACTGACTATTCTTCAACGCAGCATCCAACTCACTCGGATCGGTCTGCGCGCGCTCGATATCCAGCTTCTGACGCAAGGCATCGACCCCGAGTGAAATCGGGAAGTCGCTATCATCTTTGAAGGTCGCCCCATTGCCATACATTGGCTTATTGATCCCTGCCGCCCGCGCCAAGGCGAGCGAGTAATCCAGGCGACGGATCGTCACCTGTTGTTGATTCTTCCAGCGTTCGAGGGTCAGCTGGTACTGTTCTTTCTTCTGCGTCAGGATCTGATCGACCTGATCCTGAATACGATAACGGAGATCGCTCTCAACGCGTTTGGCGACAAAGTCGATATAACCTTGCAGGAAAGTATGCGATTCCAGCGCGCTGCGCGTCGTAGCACCCAGGCGATAATAGGCGAAGGTCCTCCATCCCCTTATCCTTCGGCGTACTCAGGCTGAACGCCTGCTCGGCCAAAGCGCTCAGCACCCGCTCCTTCTCCTGCGCATCCTGCATCGATGCGGTCAGCTGGCGATAGTAATCCGACTGGAGGATGTACTCGCGCCGCGCGATCTGTGAGTCATAAATCTGGACAAAACGCGACATCAACCACGCGGGAGAGGCATCCACCTGGATATCCAACAATGCCAACTGATTGAGCTCCTTATGCATCGAGGAGAGCTCGCGCGCCTGCGCCGGCACCAGCTCGGCATAGCTGGTCCACTTCTGCGGCAATAGCGTCTTGGCCACCAGACCCAATAGCGCACAGGCGACCACGGCCCCGACGATCAGCCACTTCGCCTTGAATAACACCATCAACAGCGCGAGGAGATCAATCTCATCTGACGACATTGATACGGAGGCGGGAGTAGACGATGACAACGCGATACGGGAATGAGTAGATTGATTCGATTGATTAAGTTGATCGGACAACACCTTTCTCTCCCAAATGGGAGGCCTCCCTACATGAGACAATGGTAAACCAAAGAGGATACGCGATGGTTAATGGGTACAGTATCAACGAAATGGCTAGTAATGGAGCTTTTATCGAATATTATTCCTGGCGGAGAATATTTTCCATCTATTAGTTATATGGCTGAATATATACCGCCGAGGAGAATACATAAGATCACTCCAGTAAGCAATGACAAGCATAAGGCTAGTAGAGAATCGCGAAAAATTCAGACTATTAACTATTCACTCGCGCCGACGACGCGTCGTGGCACGATGCGCCTTACGTTTCGGCGCGGCGGGCTGCGGCCAGTCAGGCAGCGCACCGGCGGGTAACGGCGGCTGCAGGATGGGAAACACCGGCAGTGCCGCCAGGAGACGGCTGCCATAGGGCTTACTCAAGAGACGCCGATCATAAATGATGATCTCGCCATGGCAGCCATGGCTACGGATCAGGCGCCCGACCTGCTGGATCAGGGTAAAGGAGGCACCGGGTAGGCTCTGGACCTCGAACGGATAGCGCTTACGCGCCTTCAACCACTCCCCCTCCGTCACGATCACCGGGCTGTCCACCGGTGGAAAGGCCACCTTATGGATATGGACCTGGGTCAACAATTCGCCCTTGAGATCTAGCCCCTCGGCGAAAGATTGTAACCCCACCAGCGCGCTCTGTGTTCCGGCGCGCACCCGTCGGCAATGCTCCTCGACTAAACGGTAGCGCGGCCGATCCCCCTGCACCAATAACCCCAGACGTAAGTCCGGCAGGAAACCGAGGAAGGTCTGCATCGCCCGCTGGCTGGCGAACAGCACCAACATGCCGCGATGCTCCCCTTGCTGCCAGGCATGACGAAAATAGTGCGCCATCTGACGCAGGTGCTCGCCTTCATTCGCCAACGAAGGCTCCAGCGTCAGCTGCGGGATCAACAGTCGCCCCTGGTGGACATGATCGAAGGGCGAGTCCAATACCACGAAGCGATCGCCCGCCTCGGCGTTGAGACCAGAGAGTTCGCTGAGGCGATCGAAGCGGTTTAACGAACGCAGGGTCGCCGAGGTCACCACCGCATGGGGAATACGGCGCCACAGCAGACGATCCAGCTGATCGCTCACCCGCAGCCCGACGCAGTGCAGGTAGCGGTGGTGCACACCCTCCGTCACCTCCTGCGTCAACCACTTGGAGATCGGCGCATTAGAGGCCTGTTCCAACGCCGCCAAACGCCACAGCTTGGTCAATGCCTCCAGGTAACCAAAGGCTCGGCTCATCTGTAACAATGCGCGCTGTACGCGCAGCGCATCGTGTGTCCCGGTCTTCTCCTGCAGGTCGTTCATCATAAACTCGCACAGGCCACGCAAACCATCGCACAACTTGTACAGGCGCTGCGCCAAGCCAGCCAGCGCCTCCGGTAGTTGGCCCAAGACGAAACGATACTGCGCCTCGTCGCCTAACAGCGCCTGAGCGGCGCGATCGAAATCACCGATCAGTTGGCGCAACTCGGCGCAATGCTCTTGTAGACGTGCGCTGTTTAGCAGGCGCGGTGGATTCTTCGGCTGATACTGGCTGTGACACTGCTCGATATGTCGCACGATCATCTCGATCTGCCCTTGGACAAACAGGGCGCTGACCTCTCCCTCCATCTCCAGAGCATCACGCGCCACCTCCGGCAGGTGATGGCCTTCATCCAGCACCAGCAACAAATCCTTCGGCGGCGGTAACACCGACTCACTCTCTAACGCCGCCATCACCAACGCATGGTTCGCCACCACCACATCGGCGCTTTCGATCTCACGCCGCGCCAGAAAGAAGGGACAGTCGCGAAAGTAGGCGCAACTGCGATTGAGGCAACTGGCCCGATCGGTGCTCAGCCTTGCCCACAGCCCCTCCTCCACATTCTCCTGCAGATGATCGCGTAGGCCATCCCAACGCTGACTCGCCAGCGCCTGTTGCAACTGATGACACTGCTCACGCTCGGCCTCACTGCTCGGAGACAGCGTATCGTCAATAAAGAGCAACAGCGCCCCCTGCTCCCCCTGACTCTCCGCCAACGCCGCCAGATTGCGCGGGCAAACATAGCGCCGCCGACCGAAGGCGGCGGTAAAGGTCAGATCGGGAATGATGCGGCGCAACAACGGCAAATCCTGGCTATAGATCTGATCTTGCAGCGCCACGTTGGCGGTACTCACCACCAGTGGCTTTTGTTGATCGCGGCTGATGGCGATCCCGGGCAACAGATAGGAGAGCGTCTTACCAACCCCCGTCGGCGCCTCGATCACCAGATGGCGTCCCTCATCGCCACTGAGGGCGCGCGCCACCTCGGCGATCATCTGCCGTTGCTGCGGTCGCGTCACGAAGTTGGGGATCTGCTGCGCCAGGGACTTATACCACTGGGAGATTTGTGTCTTGAGTGCGCTGGAAAGTGCCATTGATGCTCGCTGTGGAAAGAGGACGCGCTATTGTCGCATAGCGGGCGGCTAAAATCAGCCGCCCGGCAGGGCGCGGAGCGCGGGCCGCCCTAACGGCGTAGTACACTCGCCAGCAGATCGCGCAACTCATCCAGCTGCGTCGCCAGCTGCATGTTCAGCCACAGGTAACCATAGATCGGCGTCTCTTCATCACAGCGTGCCTGCGCCTCTTCGATCAACGCCTTCAACTCGGCCGCCATCGGCACCATCTCTGGCAGACGCTCCAGCTCCTCGACCCGGCCGCTAAGCAGCATCGCCGACAGACCGTTCAGCGCGCTGATGGTCAACTTCTGAAAGGTACGCAGACGCGTCGCGTTGAGCATGATGAAGTGGCTCTCCCGACTGGCCCAATAGGCATCGGTCATCATCTCTAAGGTGGCGACCAGGTTACGGGTGATCACCTGAATGGCGTCGAACACCGCCTTATCTACCTTGGTCTCGCGCGCGCTGGGCGCCAGCAAGCCGCGCAGCGCGCCAAGGTCGGAGAGAATGCGTTGTTGGCGATCCGTCAGCTGCGGCCGCTCAACCATATTGGGTGACACATAAGCGCTATAAATATTGCTCATGCAGTTCAACCCATGGCTCATCTTGAGGCGCCAGTGGGTAAAGGCGCGCTGTGGATAGATGCTGGCGAATAACAGCGCCAGCAGCGAGCCGATGATCACATTGGCGCTGCGCAGCAGTGCAGTATCGATATCGCCAGGGCCCGCGGCACACACCACGCCCAGGGTGATGCCGATCAGTAACCCCATATAAGGGCGCTTCCCTAGGGCGGCGATACCACAGACAAACATGACGATGGCGCACCATGCCAACATCAGCGTCATCGAATAGAGCTCGAGATAGAGCGCGATCAATCCCGATGCCGCACCCAATACGGTCCCCAGACAACGCTGCAACGCCCGTACGGTCACGTTACCCCAAAAAGAGATCGGCCCGATCACCACCACCATGGTGATCAGCGCCCAGGCGCCCTCGGGTACCGCCAACAGTCGGATCAACAGGAAGGTTAATACGAAGGAGATCGCCATGCGCACACCGTGTACGGCGCGATAGTGCCCATAGACGACGGAGTCAAACGGGGTGATACTTTTATTTAAACGCACGGAAACGACCTTGGATCAAACGCTCAACCGAGATGGGTTATCAGTGTAACGGAAATTAACACCATAAATAAATGCCAACCAGGCTCATTATTTCTCCCCGGCACCACGGCGCCTGACGCATTCCAGGATTGGGTTTCCCGTGCGGCACGGTTACACTAAGGCCATGTCTTTTTTTGCCATAGAGATCCTATTTTGAGCAAGGCTGCGCCCTCCTTCTTGTTTCACGATTATGAGACCTTCGGTCAGCATCCGGCGTTGGATCGCCCCGCCCAATTCGCCGGGGTGCGTACCGATGCCGACTTCAACATCATCGAAGAACCCCAGGTGTTTTACTGCCGTCCAGCCGATGACTATCTTCCCCAGCCCGAGGCGGTGATGATCACCGGGATCACCCCACAGACGGCGCTGGCTCAGGGGATCTGTGAAGCGGAGTTTGCCGAACGCATCCACCAGCTCTTTAGCGTGCCGGGCACCTGTGTCGTCGGGTATAACAATATTCGTTTTGACGACGAGGTCAGCCGTAACCTGTTCTATCGTAACTTCTTCGATCCTTATGCCTACAGCTGGCAAAATGGTAATTCGCGCTGGGATCTGCTGGATGTGCTGCGCACCTGCTACGCCCTGCGCCCGCAAGGGATCGTCTGGCCGGAGAACGAACAGGGGCTGCCGAGCTTCAAGTTGGAGCATCTTTCACAAGCCAACGGTATCGAACACAGCAATGCCCACGACGCGATGGCCGACGTCTACGCCACCATCGAGATGGCCAAGCGTGCCAAGCAGGCGCAGCCACGGCTGTTCGATTACCTGTTCCAACTGCGCAACAAGAATCGGGTGGCGCAACTGATCGACATCGCCGAGATGACGCCGCTGGTACATGTCTCAGGCATGTTCGGCGCGCTGCGCGGCAATACCAGCCTGGTGGCCCCCTTAGCCTGGCATCCCGACAACAAGAATGCGGTGATCGTCTGCGATCTGGCGGGCGACATCACGCCGCTACTGACCCTGGATAGCGAGACCCTACGCGAACGCCTCTATACGCCGCGCAGCGAGTTGGGCGACGCGGCGCCGGTGCCGATCAAGCTGGTGCATATCAATAAATGCCCGGTACTGGCACCGGAGAAGACGCTGCTCGCCGAGAATGCCGAACGCCTGGGCCTCGATCGCCAACGCTGCCTGGACAATCTGGCCCAACTCCGTCGCCACCACGCGGTTCGTGACAAGGTCGTCTCTCTGTTCGCCGATGCGCCGCCCTTCCCACGCGCCAGCGATGTGGATAGCCAACTGTACGATGGCTTCTTTAGCGACGCCGATCGCCAGGCGATGCAGATCATCCGCGCGACCCAACCGCAGAATCTCCCCGCCCTGGATCTGCGTTTCAACGATGAACGCATTACGCCGCTGCTGTTCCGCTACCGCGCCCGCAACTATCCGGCCACGCTGGATGAGGCCGAGCGGCAACGCTGGCAACAGCACCGTCGGGAGATGCTGACCGCGGAGCGTGTACAGGAATATCTCCAGACATTGGAAATGTTGTACAACCGCTACGAAGATCAACCCCAACGCCTGACGCTACTACGCGCGCTATTTGATTATGCTCGTGAATTAGTAGGATAATATACTTAAGCCAAAAGGATGCGGCAGGTTACCACGGGGGGCGTCCCCCCGACCGTCATCGTCAATCTCGCCCTCCCCGGCAAACACGCTTCTTCTCCCGCGCCATCCTCGATGGCGCGGACGACAACGACGCCTCGACATATGAGGCCTTCATCAAGGCGAGAGTCTATGTGGCTGACTAATGGGCCGCTGCTGGCGGTACTGTCATTTATTCTGTGGGGGATCACGCCGCTGTATTATAAGCTATTGAACGATGCCAACGCGTTCGAGCTGTTAGCACAGCGTCTATTCTGGTCCGTCCCTCTGCTACTCGTACTACGCCTGCTGTTTAAACAACGTACCACCTGGCGCGCCGTCTGGCAGGATAAACGCTCCCTGTACTGCTGCCTGCTCGGCGGCGCCATCATGAGCGTCTCCTGGACCACCTTCATCTATGCCCTCACCCATAACCTGGTACTGGATGCCAGCTTGGGCTACTTTACTAACCCGCTATTCGCCATCGCATTGGGCGTGATCTTCCTGCACGATCGTCTCACCCCCTTCCAACGTCTCGCCGTGCTACTGGCCATCATCGGCCTCGGCTATCAGATCATCCTGTTGGGGCGGGTACCGGTGCTGGCGCTGGTGATGGGCATCACCTTCGCCTTTTATGGTCTTGTGCGTAAATATATCCGCTACGATATTATGACCTCGTTGACGCTGGAGACCCTCTGGATGCTGCCGCTGGCGATCGGCATCACCTTCTGGCTGCAACTGAATGGAGAGAGCGGCCTGACAGGCGTCAGCTCGACGCACTATCTACTCTATATCCTGACCGCGCCGGTCACCTATGCCCCGCTACTGCTGTTCGCCGCCGCGATTAAGCGTACCTCGCTGACGGTGGTCGGCCTGGCACAGTATGTCGAGCCCTCACTCCAATTCCTGCTGGCGGTGCTGCTCTTTGGCGAGCCGATCAACGTTGCGAAGATGGTCAGTTTCTCTCTGATTTGGCTGGGTCTGGCGCTCTGCATCTACGAGATCTTTATCATCATGCGCCGTCCTGATCCGTCCACATCTCCCGCCAGTTCGCCAGCGAAAGCGGGGGCGCGCCTACCCGTCGGTCATCATAAGCGTTAATCCTCCGCGGCCCGCCCCGACGCGCGGGCCGCCTCTCGCCTTCCATCCGCCTACCCTGCCAAATTGGCATGACTGCCATAGAGCGAATTCATGGTGTGATCAGTAGCACATTTTACCCATTAATTGTATGATAATTGCGTTTTCGTTCTTAGGTACATTACGATGTCAAAACCGCTTTCTGTTTGCTGGCAATACGCACGCGCCTTTGTGTTGATCTACCTGTGTCTGTTCGCCGGTAATGCACTCTCTACCCTGTTACCGATCACCATTCCCGGTAGCATCATCGGCATGTTGATCCTCTTTGCCCTGCTGGCTTCGCAGATCATGCCCGCCAAATGGGTGAAACCCGGCTGTAGCCTGTTTATCCGTTATATGGCATTGCTATTCGTGCCGATCGGCGTCGGGGTGATGCAGTATTACGACGTGTTATGTCGCCAGTTCGGTCCAATCGTCGTCTCCTGTGTGGTCAGTACGCTGATCATCATGGTAGTTGTGGCCTACTGTTCTCATCTGGTACATCGCGAGCGTCCTAACGATGGCAACCAACCCGCCATTCGCCCGCAGGAGAGTAAACAATGATCAATATCTGGTGGTCGTTGCCGTTAACCCTGGCGGTCTTCTTCGGCGCCCGTCGTCTGGCTCAGCGCTTGAACATGCCGTTGCTCAACCCGCTGTTAGTTTCCATGGCGGTGATCATTCCCGTGTTGTTGTTGCTGCATATTCCGTATCACAACTACTTCGCCGGCAGTTCCGTGTTGAACAGCCTGCTGCAACCCGCGGTGGTGGCGCTCGCCTTCCCGCTGTATGAGCAACTGCACCAGATCCGTGCTCGCTGGAAGTCCATCATCACCATCTGCTTCATCGGCAGCGCCACGGCGATGACGACCGGGACCGCGATTGCGCTGTGGCTGGGGGCGACACCGGAAATCGCCGCCTCGGTTCTACCGAAGTCGGTCACGACGCCGATCGCCATGGCGGTCTCCCAGTCGATCCACGGTATCCCGGCCATCAGCGCCGTCTGTGTGATCTTCGTCGGGATCCTCGGGGCGGTCTTTGGCCATACTCTGTTGAATGCGATGAAGATCCGCACCAAGGCATCACGTGGCCTCGCGATGGGGACCGCCTCCCACGCCTTAGGGACCGCGCGCTGTGCCGAGGTGGATTACCAAGAGGGGGCGTTCAGCTCGCTGGCACTGGTGATCTGCGGCATCATCACCTCGCTGCTGGCGCCGTTTCTCTTCCCCATCCTGCTACGCCTTTTCTGAGAGAATTTTCACAGTGGAGTGCGCCATCTGGCGTACTCCATCTGATTATTGTGTGCAAACAAGCGCAAAATGGTGAAATAACTCTCTCATTCACCGCTCGAATTACAGGGATTACACTCAAAAAGTGATAATTGTCACAAATATAACTCTGGCGCTTACCTACAATAGCCTCCCGTAACTCACAAGAGGCCTTCCCATGCACGCACGCTTTGCCGCTGCATTTAGCCAGTTGCCTGGCGAACTTCAAGCGGCGCTCACCCCCATTATGGCGTCGGATGATTTCCACGCCGTAATCACCGCCGCCCAGGTGGATGCCATTTGCCATGCCTGCCAGTTGGATCGTCAGGCGTTGAGTTTTGCACTACTGCCGTTGGCCGCTGCCTGCGCCCTGACGCCGATCTCTCATTTCCAGGTGGGGGCCATCGCCCAGGGGAGCAGCGGTAACCTCTACTTCGGCGCCAATATGGAGTTCGCCGGCGCGCCGATGCAACAGACGATCCACGCCGAGCAGTGTGCGATCAGCCATGCCTGGCTGCGCGGTGAGCGCGCGCTGGCTTCGATCACCGTGAATTGCACCCCGTGTGGCCACTGCCGTCAGTTTATGAATGAATTGAACAGTGGAACGCAACTGCCGATCCACCTACCGGGACGTCAAGCCGCCACCCTGGGGGATTATCTCCCGGACGCCTTTGGCCCGCGTGACTTGCAGATTAAGACCCTGCTGCTCGACCATGTCCATCACGGCCTGACGCTCGCCCACGCTGACGATGATCCGCTGCTGCTGGCGGCCTTAGCCGCGGCTAACGCTAGCCATGCCCCCTATAGCCAGGCTTACAGCGGCGTCGCCCTGGAAACGGCGCACGCCATCTATGCCGGACGCTATGCGGAGAATGCCGCCTTTAACCCGAGTCTGCCTCCCTTGCAGGCGGCCTTGGTCCTGTTGAACATGGCCGGAGAGCCCACCTCGGCGATCCGTCGCGCCGCCCTGGTAGAAAGTCAGAGCGCCGTCCTCTCGCAACAGGCGGCGACGCAGGCGACCTTGCAGGCGCTCGGCTGCACGCACCTGAACTACCAGACGATCTAATCCTCTCCCGGCATAGGTTCCCCTTAGGGCCCTATGCCGCTTGTCCGCTATCCGCTATCCGCTATCCGCTATCCGCTATCCGCTATCCGCTATCCGCTATCCAACCAGATTGTTACAAAACATATAATATGTGAATACTTTTGATAACAAACATTGAACAGAGATTAACTCTCTTTTAGGATCGGTGGGGTAGTCTTCAATCCCGTTAACATAAGAGCGTACTTATGGATCTGGAACACGAGAGTAAACGTCCGCTGTATATCCCCTATGCCGGCCCCATCCTGCTGGAGTTTCCCTTGTTGAATAAGGGCAGCGCCTTTAGTGAAGAAGAACGTAACACCTTTAACTTAAACGGCTTGCTGCCCGAGGCCATCGAAACGATCGAAGAGCAGGTCGAGCGCGCCTATCGCCAGTTCTGTGATATCCAAAGCGACACCGCCAAACATATCTATCTGCGCAACATTCAAGACACCAACGAAACCCTCTTCTATCGCCTGCTACGCGCTCATCTCAGCGAGATGATGCCCATCATCTACACGCCGACGGTCGGCGAGGCCTGCGAGCACTTCTCCGACATCTATCGTCGCGCGCGCGGGCTGTTCATCGCCTACCCTAACCGCGATCGCATCGATGACATGCTACAAAATGCCACCAAACAAAACGTCAAGGTCATCGTGGTTACCGATGGCGAGCGTATTCTCGGTTTGGGCGATCAGGGGATCGGTGGCATGGGGATCCCCATCGGTAAACTGTCGCTGTATACCGCCTGTGGCGGGATCAGCCCGGCCTATACGTTGCCGGTGGTGCTGGATGTCGGAACCAACAACCCTCAGCGCCTTAACGATCCGCTGTATATGGGCTGGCGTCACCCGCGCATCACCGGCGACGAGTACAACGCGTTCGTCGAGGAGTTTATCCAGGCGGTCAAGCGCCGCTGGCCGGAGGTTCTGCTCCAGTTCGAAGACTTCGCGCAGAAGAACGCGATGCCGCTGCTCAGCCGTTATCGCGACCAACTGTGCTGCTTTAATGATGACATCCAAGGTACCGCCGCCGTCACCCTCGGCAGCCTAATCGCCGCCAGCCATGCCGCCGGCAGCCGTCTGCGTGACCAGACCATCACCTTCCTCGGCGCCGGCTCGGCCGGTTGTGGCATCGCCGAGCAGATCATCGCCCAAATGGTGGCGGAGGGCTTAAGCGATGAGGAGGCGCGTGCGCGCATCTTTATGGTCGATCGCTTCGGACTCTTGACGGATCGCCTGCCGAATCTGCTCGACTTCCAGAGCCGCCTCGTACAAAAACAGCAAGCCTTAGCCTCGTGGCAGACGGAAAACGAGGGGATCTCCCTACTGGATGTGGTGCGCAACGCGCATCCCACGGTGTTGATCGGCGTCTCCGGCCAGCCGGGACTCTTCAGCGAGGCGATCATTCGCGAAATGCACAGCCACTGCGCCCGACCGATCGTCATGCCGCTCTCGAACCCGACATCACGCGTCGAAGCGCGCCCGGAAGACATCATCGCCTGGACCGACGGCGCCGCACTGGTCGCCACCGGCAGCCCCTTCGAGGCGGTCAACTATCAGGGGCAAAGCTATCCTATCGCCCAATGCAATAACGCCTATATCTTCCCGGGCATCGGCCTCGGCGTCTTGGCAAGCGGCGCGAAACGAGTCACCGATGGCATGCTGATGGCCGCGAGCCGCGCTCTGGCGGAAAGCTCTCCGCTGGCCCGCGACGGTCATGGACCGCTACTCCCGGATCTGAAGGATATCCAACAGGTCTCGCGCGACATCGCCTTCCAGGTCGCCAAAGCCGCCCAGTTGCACGGCGTGGCCGTGCTCACCTCCGACGAGGCGCTGCTGCAAGCCATCGAGCAAAACTTCTGGTTACCGCAATACCGTAGCTACAAACGCACCTCTTTCTGATGCAGTCGATCGACGCCGGGCCGCAATGGCCCGGCGGTAGCTGTCTGAGCAAATAAGCGTCATCCGTCCACCGGGCGCGCCATATGGCTTGCGTCCCGCCAAGGTGTACAGTAGCCTCGGAAGGGAGTCAATGATAGGAAGCGCGCCATGGGGTGGAAGCGGTGGATATATGGTCTAATCGGCGTCGGCATCGTACTGCTGCTGGCGGCGTTGGCGCTCGACCGCTGGATCAGTTGGAGCACCGCCCCCTATATCTATGACGACGTGCAGGATCTGCCGCGCCGCGAGGTCGGCGTCGTACTCGGCACCGCCAAGTATGTCGCCCCCGGCGTGATCAACCAGTACTACCGTTACCGTATCCAGGGTGCGCTTAACGCCTATAACAGCGGTAAGGTCAGTTACCTGTTACTCAGCGGCGACAACGCCCTACAGAGCTACAACGAGCCGGTAACGATGCGGCGCGACCTGATCGCGGCCGGGGTGCCGAGTAGCGATATCGTGCTGGATTACGCGGGCTTTCGCACCCTCGACTCCATCGTGCGTACCCGCCGCGTCTTTGATACGAATGACTTCACCATCATCACTCAGCGTTTTCACTGCGAGCGGGCACTGTTTATCGCCATGCATCTAGGTATCCAGGCACAGTGCCTGGCGGTACCCTCGCCAAAAGATATGCTGCTGGTGCGTCTACGCGAGATCGGTGCCCGCATCGGCGCGCTGACGGATCTCTATCTGCTGCAACGCCAGCCACGCTTCCTCGGTCCGCAGATCCCCATTCCGGCGGTGCATAAGGTTGCCGCCGACGCGCAGAGCTACCCGGCGGTATTGCCCGAACAGCTGCAAGCCTTAGAGCGGCGAGAGCGTGCCGACGAACGAGAGAAGCGGGAGAAAGAGAAAGAAAAAGCGAAGGCGCAGAGTCAGCCCGCCAAACAACCTTAAGAGCTCAACAAACAAGCTCGGCGCTCATCAACGCCGACGGCGGGCGTTAACTGGCTTGAGCCAACGGGCGCGGCTCACCCAACAGGAAGCCCTGCAGGTACTGCACCCCCAGGCTGCATAACACCTCCATCTGCTCACGCGACTCCACATACTCGGCCACCACCTGCAGCTGTTTTTCTCGCGCAATGTCACAGATTGATTTGATGATCAACCGATCCAGCGAGTTGCTGACGATATCTTTGACGAACATGCCATCGATCTTCACCACATCCGCATGCAAATGCTTCAAGCGTTGATAGTTGGACAGTCCCGTACCGAAGTCATCGATGGCAATCTTAAAGTTATAGGCGCGCAGGGCCCGTACCGTCTCGAGCTCCTGATTCTCATCCAGCAGGTACTGCTGCTCGGTGATCTCGAAGATCACCGCCTCCGCGCGGACCTGATAGCGCTCGAAGAGTGCGATAATCTGCGCCGCTACGCCCTGTTGCATCAGGGTCGATGGCATCAGATTCACCGAAAAACAGGTCGAGGAGCTGTCTAACCTGGCCCGGCGAATATGCCGCAGGACATTCTCGATGATCAGCAGATCGAATTGGGCACAGAGATTGAATGCCGTGATAAAAGGAATGAATTTTCCCGGCAAGACCAACTGCCCACCGTCCTGTAGACGGGCCAGGATCTCGTAATAACATTTACCGCCACGATGCACGATCGGCTGGGCATACAGCAACAGGGTATTCTCCTGTAACGCATGAGTGATCTTTTGTAGCCAAAAAACCTGCTCGTTGACGGCCAGACTCACCGCCTCCTCCTGGCCGAGCAACGGCATGATGCGGTGCTCCCGGCAAGAGCGCTCAGCCAGGTAGCTCAACTGCCCGATGCGGGCATTCAATGCATGGCTGCGCGCATCGAATGCGGCATAAGCCAGACCATACTGTAGCGTCACCGGTTGCTGCTGCCAGCGTAACGGTTGGCGTAACAGTCGCGCATGCAAGGCGTCGATACGGGCTGATTCGGTATCGGGTTGCAGATACAGCAATAGCTCTGCCCCCTGCAACGGATAAACCCGTTCGCCAGGCAGCAGTAGCGGCGTCAGAAAGGTCGCCAACTGGCTCTTGGTCAACGCGTGCATCGTCATGCCATGACAGCGTCCGAGCAACTCCAGGTTGCCTAGATGCAGCAAACACAGCGTACCGCTCGGGCGTCGCTGTAGGTGGAGATTTAACGCACAGAGTGTCGGTAACGCGGGGGGAATCGCGCGGCCCGCCCAACGCTGCTGAAAGCGTCGCATGCGCCGGTTTTTCTTAATCACCAGCAGGGTAAAGAGCAACGAGACACTGAAGGCAATCAATGACGAGGACAAGAAGGCCAACTGATAGTGACGATTACTCTGCCAGATAAAGTGCTGGCTAGTGGCAAAAAGCACCACGACACTCAGCGCCCAGAGCAGCCACAACGCCCGATCGCTGAAATGAAACGCCGCCAAGGTAAACAGGATAAAGAGTAACGGTGTCAGGTAACTCACATTAATGTGGAGTGCGCCGGGAAAGCAGAGTGCGCCCATTAGCGCGAGGTAGAGCGACAGCAACAGCAGGGCGCGAGACCGGCCATGGTGCGTCTGTAGTGCCCGCCGACACTCCTCGACGAAGGCGCGCCGGTAACACGGACTCAGGACGAGACGTAACAGCATATAGCTGGCGGGCGTCAGCACCAGACCGCTCAGCACCATCCCCTCCAGAGAGAGCAAGATGGTAGGCAGTTGAAGTGGCGCGGCAGGCGCCAAGGCGGGCAAGACATCGGCACTCAGCATCAGAGCGCCGCTCACTAAGGGGGCGAACAGCCCGATAGCCAGCAGACGCACGACCATGCCACGAACGGACAGGCGATGCATATCGCAACGCCAACGCTCCCCTTGCCAACGCTGACTCAGCGTCAAGAATACCCACAACGGCAGCAATAACGCCAGGCACTGGATCAGAATCGCGCCCCAGGGAAGCGAAGAGGACAACCAGGAATAGAGTGGTAAGGATAACGCCAACACCAGTAATGCCCGCTGAGCAAACAACAGCGACAAGGCCGCAATCAGGGCTAGCGGGAAGTAGAGCAGATAGCACGGCTCGCCATTAACCTGCGCCAAAGGGGAAAGCCATCCGGCCAACGGCAGTAGCGACAGGCTTAACAAGCCAGGTAGCGCATATTTTCCCCCAGAGAGGGCGATTCTTTTCATCACCTAGACCGACATCCCAAAAAACCGAGCCAAACGGATAATGCCGTACCCGCCGCGGTAATCATCCCGATTTCCCTTGCCTCTCCCTGTCGTACTTTCTATTTTCTTGTGACGACATCTGGCGCCATCATGCTATTTCTGGTGCGGTAGCGTGCATGAACAACGCCGCCGATCCTCACGCTGTCCCACCTGGCGCGATACGACAAAATAATTAGCCCGTGTCGCGAATGCCCGCCATCACGCATCAGTAGCAATAGGATTGCTCTTATAAAAATAACAATAAGGACGGTAGCACCCGGCGATAAAATTATTTTTAATCTTAAAAATCAATTTGATGCGTATAATGATAGTACGCGATGAAGCAACGATGCTGGCAAGCGAGTGAGTCTCATCAGGTCGATAAACGAAACAACTAATTAAAAATTAAAATCGCCAGATAGATCCTACGGATAGATAAAAATAAACCCATCTTTTTTAATAGCGATGCGGGAATAGGTCAAGCGCAATAACGAAATTGATAATTACAGCTTTGAGAATATGCTCGCCAGAATGGCGAGCGACCACCTCATTGACATGCCTAACGAGATGGGTTCCTCACGCCGCTGGCACACGCGAGGCAGCGCGTCATCAGCGGAGAGCCGCGCTCGTCAGGCGCCGCCACAACCACTCCATCGGCCCTTGGCGAAAACGACGCAACCAGAGCCAAGAGAACAGTAGACAACCGCCCCATACTCCTGGCACCCACAACAACAGGGCGGCGCGCCCAGCCTGATTAAATAACCCTAACCGATAGAACAGCGTGGTACAGATCAAGGTCTGCAGCAGATAGTTACTGAGCGCCATACGCCCTACCCGCTCCAAGGCGCGTGTCACGCGCCAGCCCGCCAAGCGTGGCCAATAGGCATAAATCAGCGCGACATACCCTAGCATCATCAGTGGCGCCGCCAGCTCACCCGGCAGCTGCAAGAGATAGCCACACCAGCGATATGCCCACTGCAGATGCCATTGTAACAGGCCCGTCGGTAGCTGAATCGCCACCCCCAGCAAGAGCAGCGACACGCCGACACGACGGTAGTGGGTCGAGGAAAAGCGCCCTCTCAGCCAACCACTGCGCATCAACGCCGCACCCAGCGCCATCAAGCCCGCCAACTGCCAGCCATATTGCACCGCCAACGCCAACAGGTTGTCCGCCAAGAGATCGCCACGGTTACGCCAAGCCGCCCAACCACCGTTCAGCTTCCAATAGGTTTCATACTGGATCTCGGCATAGCTCATATGCCAGAAGGCGTGCGGTTCACTCTTGGCTAGCAGCGCCAGCAACAGCAACATCCCCAAGCCAATGGCATACAGGGTCACGCCACTATTAAATAGCGTGCGCACTGAACCGGCGTCACGGATCATCCGCCAGCTCACCAAGCCGATCAGCCCATAAGCCAGCAGGATATCGCCATCCCACAGCAATAGTGTATGTACCAGGCCGAACAACACCAGCCACCCCAAGCGGGTCTGGATCCAGGTGGCGCCACGCGGCAGCAACATCTCCAAACCGGCACCGAAGAGTAAGGCAAACAGGGCGAGAAACTTCCCTTGCACCAACAGGCTGCTCAGCAACCACGCGACCTGATCCCCTGCCGAGGGCATCCCCTGATAGGCTGGATTGAGGTAGGCCGCCTTCGGCAGGGCAAAGCCCACAATATTCATCAACAAAATGCCCAACAACGCCAGGCCGCGTAAGGCGTCCAAGGTCGCAATACGGGGGGCCGTCGTCCGCACATCGGCATGCATGGTGTCGCTCATGGCGATTCCTCGTACAGTAAAGACAAAAACGCCGGCGAAAGGCCGGCGTCTGCGGTGGCTGCGACGAATCGCCGTATCAGGCGTGGTGGCGTACCGCCCGCAAAAACTCCTGGCGGGTATTCTGACTGGTTTTAAACAGGCCGCCAAGTGAAGTGGTGGTGGTCGCGCTGGTCGCATCACGCACGCCACGCGCCTTGACGCAATAGTGTACGGCATCGATGGAGACGGCGACGTTTTTAGTCCCCAACAGGGTCTGCAAGGCCACCAGGATCTGTTGCGTCAGCCGCTCCTGCACCTGCGGACGTTGCGCAAAGAAGCGGACAATACGGTTGATCTTCGACAGGCCAATCACCCCCTCTTTCGGGATATAGGCGACCGTTGCCTTACCATCGATGGTGACGAAGTGATGTTCGCAAGTGCTTGTCAGCGTAATATCGCGCACCGTCACCATCTCATCCACATGCATCTTGTTCTCGATGATGGTGATTTTGGGAAAGTTGGCATAATCCAACCCGGAAAAAATCTCATCCACATACATCTTGGCGATGCGCTGTGGTGTCTCCGCCAGACTGTCATCCGACAGATCCAGATTCAACAGCTTCATCACCTCGGTCATGTGGGCCTCGATCTGTGTCTTACGCGTATCGCGTGCCAACAGTTCGCCACGCAGCGGCGTCTCTAACCCATGCGCCACTAACGCTTCATGTACCAATGCAGCTTCTTTACTCAGCGATGACATTACTTCTCTCCCCAGTACCCCTTATATCCGCCGTGGATATGATACAGATCACGGCAGTGATTTGTCTCTCACTGTAGTGGAGTGCGGCGGCTTAATCCAGTACCACTCGGCGCCGTGAGATGAGAAAGGCGCCGTACGTAATACCACACCGTTTTTATGCCTATCCGCCAGGCCGCGCCGTGCGGGCGTTGTTCGTCGCCGCTCTCGCCTAAATGTCGCTGCCGCCTATCACAGAAATCTGCCATCTCATCGTCATCCCCTGCTCTGGCGCCTGGCGCCAAACGCGCGCCGCCGCATTCTCCCCCCGGCGATAATCTGCCATAATGAGCCGCACCACTTCCTTCATCACTCGCACCCGCGCGGGTGGTCACTTCGGAGATTACGATGGATTGTTCTACCCCCCCGGATCTGCTTTCCCTGCAACAGGCGCTGGAGCGACTGCTGAGCGCCGCCCAGCCGATCAGTGAGAGCGAAGACGTCGCCTTAGGCGAGGCCGTCGGGCGTATCAGCGCACAGCCGATCGTCTCACCCCTCAACGTGCCCCCCTTCGCCAATTCGGCGATGGATGGTTATGCCGTGCGTCTGGCCGACCTGCACAGCGCTCAGCCACTGCCTATCGCCGGCAAGGCCTTCGCCGGCCAACCGTTCCAGGGGGAGTGGCCAGCGCATAGCGTCATCCGCATCATGACCGGCGCCGCCGTCCCCGCTGGCTGCGAAGCGGTGATCATGCAAGAACAGGCGCAGGTCGATGCCCAGGGGGTTCGCTTCACCCATCCCGTACAGGCGGGGCAGAATATTCGCCTGCCTGGCGAAGATATCCAGCAGGGTGCCGTGGTGCTGGATCGTGGCGTTCGCCTGGGTGGCGCCGAGCTACCGCTGTTAGCCTCCCTCGGGATCGCCCGCGTCCCGGTGATGCGCCGGCTACGCGTCGCCCTGTTTTCTACCGGCGATGAGCTCCAGCCGATCGGCGCCCCGTTGAGCGACGGCCAAATCTATGACACTAACCGCTTCGCCGTCAGCCTGATGCTGGCGCAAATGGGGTGTGAAATCATCGATCTGGGGATCGTACGCGACGATCCTCAGGCCTTGCGTGCCGCCTTCCAACAAGCCGACCAACAGGCCGATCTGGTGATCAGCAGCGGTGGCGTCTCCGTCGGTGAGGCGGACTTCACCAAGCAGATCCTCGACGAGGTCGGTAGCATCAACTTCTGGCGGCTGGCGATGAAACCGGGCAAGCCCTTCGCCTTTGGCCGCCTACGCCAGGCCTGGTTTTGCGGTCTGCCGGGTAACCCCGTCTCCGCCTGCGTCACCTTCTATCAATTGGTGCAGCCGCTGCTCGCGCGCCTCGCCGGTCACACGCATTGGCAGGCGCCCGCACGCCTGAGGGCCCGCACGCTCAGCGATCTGAAGAAGGCGCCGGGACGGCTCGACTTTCAACGCGGTATCGTCAGCCGCAATGCCCAAGGCGAGCTCGAAGTGCGGAGCACCGGCCACCAAGGCTCACACGTCTTCAGCTCTTTCGCCGCCGCTAACGCGTTTATCGTGTTGGAACGCGAACGGGGAGCCGTCGCCGCTGGCGAATGGGTCGAGGTCGAGCTATTCAATTCGCTATTGAGGAGCTGAGATGGAGGCACACACACCACTGCCGCCGTTGAGCGATGAAGAGACCCTGCGCTATAACCGTCAGATTGTCCTGCGTGGTTTCGACTTCGATGGCCAGGAACGCCTCAAGGCCAGCCACGTCTTGATCGTCGGCCTGGGTGGACTAGGTTGCGCCGCCAGCCAATATCTGGCGGCCGCAGGGGTCGGCCAGCTGACGTTGCTCGACTTCGACACGGTCGCACTGTCAAACCTGCAACGGCAAATCCTACATAGCGATGCCCGTATCGGCATGACCAAGGTGGAGTCAGCTCGCCTACGCTTGGCCGAGATCAACTCCCATCTACAACTGAATGCCGTGGCCGCTAACCTCGATGACAGGGCGCTGGCTCAGCAGATCGCCCAGGTGGATGCGGTGCTGGACTGTACCGATAACGTCGAGACGCGCGAACGTCTCAACCGCTTATGCCATGCCGGACTGACCCCTCTGATCTCGGGTGCCGCCATCCGTATGGAGGGGCAGGTATGCGTCTTCACCTACCAGCCCGGTGAGCCCTGCTACCGCTGTCTCAGCCGCCTGTTCGGTGCCAACGCCCTCAGTTGCGTCGAGGCCGGTGTGATGTCGCCCCTGGTGGGGATCATCGGCGCCACTCAGGCGATGGAGTGCATCAAGTTGCTCAGCCGCTTCGGTGAGATCCCCCGTGGGCGACTCATGTTGTACGATGCGATGACCTCACAGTGGCGCACGATGACGCTGGCCGCCAGCCCCGCCTGTGAGATCTGCGCCGGATGAGCCCAAGGCCGGCGGCGCGTTCGATGCGTGCGTCTGGCCGACGGGTGATAGGCGCCTCTCCCCTCGCCAGGCAAGCCGCTGCCGCCGGCGAGGCGCCCCTCAAAGGAGCGGTGCCATTCCCCGCGAATGGCTTAACGCCCACGCCAGCCAAATTAAACAATAAGTTATTAACGCACTCTCCATGGCCGCGCCGATCCGTTGACCATAAAAAAGCCCCGCACCGGGCGGGGCCTTCTCTTACCGTTTTACCGTTACGCCGACATTTAGCGCGGCGCGCGATGCGCGGCCGCTAACGACTGGTAGGCGCTATGCCATTGCTCATAACGCTGTGTGTCAGACCACACCGCCTGGTGCAAGCGCGCCATCACCACCGGATCACTCAGCAGTGACAGGCGAGCGGCCTTGCTCAGGGTACGCGGCGACTCAGCCAAGGCCTCGGCGACTCGACGTTCACGATCACGCTCGATCAGCGGATGGTTGCGATGACGGGCCGTCGCCATGCCACAGGCCAGCGCATTGTAGAGGGGGTCGAGCAAAGCATGCATGAAGCCCTCTTCCAACAGACGCTGATGATTCAACGCCACATAGCGCTCGGTGGCGGCCATCTCGACTGGCGGCTGATACTCTTCCGGGATCAAGAACAGCTTGGCACGCTTACACTGCAACCCTAGGGTACGCCGGCTGGTGATCACCGACACGAACGGGGACAGGATTAGCGATACCACGATCGGTGACAGCCACCACAAAAAGCGCAGATCCAATACCGCCATACCGCCAGCCCAGACCAGACCCAGCAGCATCTGCGAGCCGTGTCGACGAAACGCCTCTCCCCAGGGGGTGGCATCATCATCACGCTGCGGCGATTGCCAGGTGATCGACCAACCGAGGAAGGCACTCACGACGAATACGGTGTGGAAGATCATCCGTACCGGTGCCAACAGCACCGAGAACAGCATCTCCAGCAGCATCGACATTAACAGGCGTAACGGCCCACCGAACTGACGCGAGCCCTTGGCCCAGATCAACACCACACTCAACAACTTCGGCAAGAACAGCAACACCAAGGTCGTCGAGAACAGGGCGATGGCCAACTCCGGCCGCCATTGTGGCCAGACCGGGAACAGCTGACGTGGCTGCAAGAAGTATTGCGGCTCCATCAGGGTATGCACCACCTGTAACGCGGTCGAGAGCATCAAGAACAGGAACCAGAGCGGCGCCGACAGGTAGGACATGACCCCGGTGAGGAACACGGCACGATGAACCGGATGCATCCCCTTAACGAAAAACAGGCGGAAGTTCATCAGGTTGCCTTGGCACCATCGGCGATCGCGTTTCAGCTCATCCAACAGGTTAGGCGGCAGCTCCTCATAGGAGCCTGGCAGATCGTAAGCGATCCATACCCCCCAACCGGCGCGGCGCATCAAGGCGGCCTCGACGAAGTCATGCGAGAGGATCGAACCGGCGAAGGTGCCGTTGCCCGGCAGCGGCGCCAAGGCACAGTGATCGATGAATGGCTTCACGCGAATGATCGCGTTATGCCCCCAGTAGTGGGACTCGCCGAGCTGCCAGAAGTGTAGGCCGGCGGTAAACAGCGGGCCATACACGCGGGTGGCGAACTGCTGAATGCGGGCATACAACGTATCCATACCGGTCGCCTTCGGCGCGGTCTGGATGATGCCAGCGGTTGGGTTAGCCTCCATCAGACGCACCAGACCGGTCAGGCACTCGCCACTCATCACGCTGTCGGCATCCAGGATCACCATGTAGCTGTAGTTCCCGCCCCAGCGACGACAGAAGTCATCGATGTTGCCGGACTTACGCTTCACGCGACGACGACGCCGACGGTAGAAGATCTGCCCAGCACCGTCGACCTCTTGGCACAGCTCCATCCACGCCTTCTGCTCGGCGACACAGATATCGGGATCGCTGCTATCGCTCAGGATAAACACATCGAAGTGTGCCAACTGCCCGGTGGCGGCCACCGACTCATAGGTGGCGCGCAGACCGGCGAAGACGCGCGAAACATCCTCGTTACAGATCGGCATGATCAGTGCGGTACGATGCGCCGCATCGATCGGCTCATCCCCCACGGTACTGGCGGAGATACTGTAGCGATCGCGGCCGATCAATAGCTGCAGGAAGCCCATCAACGCGGTCCAGAAACCGGCGGATACCCAGCAGAACAAGATGGCGAAGAGGATCAGAATCCCGAACTGCAGCACATAGGGCAGCAGCTCCAGGGTGTATTGCATCAACGGCTTGCCGTGGAAGATCGACATCGGATCGACGTAAGCCCAGCCCTGATAAGGCAGGATGGTCTTCATATACCACGTCGCCACCGTCGTCTGCCCCAGCGTCAGCAACAGCAGCGCCCAGCGGCGCAGCGACCCGACGCGGCGCCAGCGTTTATCCGCTTCGGCCTCTTGATGACTCTGAAAGGTGTGTTTCGGTGCCGGGGTGCGCCCTAATAGGCGCTCCCACAGCCGTACAAACGGGTTAGTACGCCAGATCTCCGGGAACATGGAGGTGCGGCGAATGGTCGGCATGGCCTTGATGGCCGTATGCCCGGCCTGATCCTGCACCAGTTCGGCCCGCTTCTTCGCCCCGCCATGCCAGCCGAGATCCAGACGCGCCGCCACGGAGTGTAAGGCGGCATCCTCGCCGCCACAGGCCGTCGCATCCGCTCCTGCCAATGCCAGATGAACCTCCTCCACCGACTGCGGTTGATGAGCGATATGCTGGCGAAGCGCGGCCTGTTGCTCCGCGTCCGGCGCCAACGCCTGGAGATAGGCGTTGGCATTTTCCTGAGATTTATTCATTGGCAGGTAACTGATAACTCCAAGTTTCACTCAGCGGCTTACCGTCTTTAATCAGGTAGGCACGCATCTCCACCGGCTTCTTCGGATCGTTGACCTTGAAGCGCAGCGTCAAACGCCATCCTTTGGTGACGGGATTATAGCGCAGGTTATTTTCCAACAGTTTGGTGTTGTCATCGGTCGTCACCTGCGTCGTGACCGCCGCATCCGCCGGCAGCGCTTTCAGCACCGGCCCAACGAAGTCCACCAGCAACGCCGTGCTCCCATCGGCCTCACGGATCAGGTTGGACTGCTTCACATCCCCCGCAGAGCGCAAGGTGTCCTTCACCCAAGCCAACTCGGGATCATGCAGTTTCGCCTCGTCACGTGTGAAGGTCAGGCGATAGGCGACATCCAGCGGCTTGCCGATCGGCGGCAGGCTATCCGGGATCCAGAAGGCGACGATGTTATCGTTGGTTTCGTCGGCGGTCGGGATCTCCACCAGCTCGACCTTACCCTTACCCCAGTTACCGCGTGGCTCAATCCAGGCACCCGGGCGCAGATCGTAGCGGTCGTCCAGATCCTGATAGGCGCTGAAGTCACGGGTACGCTGCAGCAGGCCAAAACCTTTCAGATCATCGACGCTAAAGGTACTGACGGAGAGGTGTTTCGGATTGTTGAGCGGACGCCAGATCCATTCGCCATTACCAGACTGAATCGAGAGCCCCTCGGAATCGTGCAGTTGCGGGCGGTAGTTAACCGTTGGCGACGGCTGGTTGGAGCCGAACAGATACATACTGGTCAACGGCGCAATCCCCAGCACCCCGACCTTATCACGCAGGAATACTCGCGCCTGAACATCTACCACCGTATCCACGCCTGGGCGCAGGATGAAACGATAGGCACCGGTAGCGCGCGGTGAATCGAGCAGGGCAAAGATCACCAGGTGCTTATCCTGCGGTTTAGGACGTTCGATCCAAAACTCACGGAAGCGCGGGAACTCTTCGCCGGACGGCAACGCGGTATCGATGGCCAAGCCACGGGCAGAAAGGCCATACACCTGACCTTTGCCGATCACGCGGAAGTAGCTGGCGCCGAGCATACTCATGATCTCGTCGTCTTTCCCCGCCTTATTGATCGGGTAGAGCACCTTAAACCCGGCAAACCCCAGATCCTTCACCGCATCCTTATCATGTTTGACGGAGCCGAAGTTGAAATAGTCTGGGTTGTACTTGATCTCCTTCACCGTCGTGGCCGTGACTTCGTTGATCTTGACCGGTGTATCGAAGTACATGCCCTGATGGTAAAAGGCCAAACGGAACGGCGTTTTCTGCCCTGACCAATACAGCTTGTCGTTGTTGAACTGAATCTGCTGATAGTCAGCAAACTTCATATTACGAAACTCAGACGGCAGATTGCTTTTGGGAGCCTTATAGGATTGCTCAGCCAACTTCTGTGCCTGGGCGGCGACATCATCCAATGAAAATGCCCACGCCTGCGCGCTGGCAAACATCATTAACACTGATACAGCCAGCCCGGAAACAGCGCGCGCTGTCGGCCGAGTGGAGATTAAACGTGTAAGCACATACCCCCCTGATGGTGCTCAACCAAACCTAACGACATGGTAATTAAGTTACTTGCTGCGGCTATAGTAATGGATTAGTTACCCCGCCGACAACCGGCGGATAATAGCCAAATGATCATCGCAATGACGACCCGCGTCATAGGCGAAGAGACGCTATCAATTCTACATAAAAAACAATAAATTAAAATAGTCTGATAATCGTTATTCTTCCCGTATTTTAACCATTTAGCGGCTAAACTATTCGTCCTACAGATTTAAAAATGCTCATTGGAATAGCAAGCAGCATAATAAATTTCCAGAAACTGTTTTTTTATCCATACCCTATTTTATGAAAACGTCGTTAATTTGCGACAGCGGATGAAATAAAGCTGTCGTTAATTTGCGACACTGTGAAAGCGGTTCTCATTTTCCCAGGCGGAAAAAGCATCACGCCTGGGAAAGGTCAGCCGATTAGGGCTTAATATACAGATAGCCCTGCTGTTGATGCTCGACCAGCGACAACATACCGGCCGCTACCGTATGCACCCCCATCAGCAACTGATCGGCGGTGATCCCATTGGCACGCATGCTATTTTCACAGCCGAATAGCTCAATACCCTGCATCTGCAAGGTTTCCCAACGCGGCGACTCTTCACTATCCGCCAGCAGCGTGCTGATGGCGGAACCGTTAAACAGAATATGGATCTCCGTGGGTTGCCCATCACGGATCGCCATCAGGTTACGAGCGTTATTATATGCATGCGGGCAATTGGCCGCCTCGGAGACGTGAAAAATTACCTTCATGGTTTGCATTAGCGTTAACCCTATCTCAAGCTGCGCCACGGCGCGCGAACGCGCCGATAGCGTTATTCACTAAAAAATGCGGTGCGCACAGCCTGCCGCCGTACCGCTCCTGTTTGAACATAGCAGCCAATACTAGGTATGTCATTGTTCCGCCATGGGTTCGTGACGCGCTATAGAGTAAATTTTTTTCCACGCCCCTTGCGGCCTGCCCGATTGTGTCAACAATAAAATCAACGGGGCGGCGCGTGCTCCCCCGTACTCTCCCCCCACGCGACAGGAGGCAACCATGGATATGTATCTGACACTGGATGAAGCCATCGATGCGGCGCGCGAGGCGTTCCTTGCCGAGCACGACGAGGACACGCCGGTGGCGCAACTCAATCTGCAGAAATATATCATGCAGGATGGCGATACCATGTGGATGGCCGAGTTCCATGCCGATGAGCGGGACGAAGGCGACGGCGTCGCCCTCTTCTTCGGCCCGGCGGCCCAAGCGGTCTTCGACCAAGACTACGAGGACAGCGAGATCGAGGAGGAATGGCTAGCGGAGAACACCCTCTATCAATGGGATGAAGAGGAGTTCCAGTATCAACCACCGCTCGACAGCGAAGAGGGTGCAAGCGCTGCCAGCGAATGGGATGAACAGAACTGAGGCGCCCCGCCGCACGGATGACGGGGCAACACACGTCATGCCTGCGGCGACAAGCGGTACCCTAACTGCTGACGCAGGTAGGCTCCGGCACCGAGCAGACCGGGATTGTCATGGGTGATTAAGTAGACGGGGATGGCGGCAAGATAGGCTTGAAAGCGCCCCTTCTCCTCGAAGGCCTGGCGGAAAGGCGACGTTCGGAAAAACTCCAGGAAGCGCGGCACGATCCCCCCCGCAATATAGACGCCACCGAAGGTGGCCATATTCAGCGCCAGGTTACCGCCGAAACGCCCCATCATCACGCAGAACAGCGTCAAGGCCCGTCGGCAATCCGCACACTGTTCTGCCAGGGCGCGCTCGCTAATCATCTGCGGTGTCAACGCTTGCGGCTCGCGTCCGGCTGCCTTAACGACGGCGCGATAGAGGTTGACCAGACCCGGGCCCGAGAGCACCCGCTCCGCCGAAACATGGCCCAACTCCGCACGCAACAGCGCCAACAATTCATCTTCCTCTTCGCTGCCCGCGGCGAGATCGACGTGCCCCCCCTCCCCCGGCAAACTGATCCAACGCTCACCGCTCTGGATCAGATGGGCGACGCCCAGACCGGTACCCGCGCCATAGATGGCGATCGGTCGTCCCTGCTGCGCGGCTTGGCCGCCGAGCTGGATCAGGCTTTCCGCCGGAAGGACCGGAATCGCCATGGAGACCGCGGTAAAGTCATTGATCACCGCCAGTCGCGCCAGACCGAGCGCCTGCTGCATGGCGCGGATGGAGAAGGCCCAGCTATGATTGGTCATCGCCACCCAGTCATCGGTGACCGGACAGGCGATAGCGATACAGGCGGAATCGACCTGCACCGCGTGTGTCTGAAGATAGGTCCGGATAACGGATTCCAGGCTCGCGAACTGTTCACCGCGATAACTTTGTACCGCCGACAGGCGGCCACTCTCTAAACAGCATAACGCCAGGCGAGCGTTGGTGCCCCCCACGTCGCCCACTAACGCAAAACGCTTCATTATCCCCTCACTCCCCATCTCTCGCTGCGGATGCATGGCGTGGCGCCTCGGCGGCTGACCACACCGCAACGGCCAAGTATACCGAGAGGCAGTATGTCATGATTAGGCGCAACACAACTCCTCCCCGCCACTCCTCCCCCTCGAGGCCAGCGCCTCGACTCGCTTGACGCGCCGCTCAGCGCGATGAGGTCACATCGTGCGGGGCGTCACGCTAAGCTGACGGAGTAATACCGTCCCGGTACAGATAACTCTCAAAAAGCCGCAGAGACCCCTGAGCTCGCTCCCGCCATCGCGCAGACACGTTACACTACGCCATATTCCTTATCGTCTTTACTCTATTGGTATCGCACCGCGGCCGCTTCACCCCGAGTGCAGCGATACCGTCACGTCAGGAGTCTGAGTAAAATGGCAAAACATGGCTACTATTTCGTGCTGGCGGCATTACTGCTACTCAGCCAACCCTCGCACGCCGATGATGCGGATGTGCGCCTACTCCCCGGCGTCAAACTCTCCATCGATAACCCACTGGAAGATATACTCGAGCCACTCGATGATTGGCCAGAAGAGGCATTAGAGCCATTGGATGATTGGTCGGAGAAGGCGTTAGACCCTCTCGACGATTGGCCGGAGAAGGCGCTCAGCCCAAGAAAATGGCGTCGAGGTGATGGGGACGACGCTATCCGCCGTCCCGCCTGGCATCGTCACCACGATGATGATGACGACGACGATGACGATTAACCGCGCAACATACTGACCAGTAAGTAAAGGTTCAACGCGACTACCAAAAAGACGATCACCCGTCCCAATGCCTGCACCAGGCGTCCGTTAACCATGTCGCCCATCAGCGCACGGTTGCCGGTAAAGGCAAGCAGCGGCAACAATGCCAAGGCGATCCCGAAGCTCAGCAGAACCTGACTCAGCACCAGGATACGCGTGGCATCCAACCCGGCCAGGATAACGATGAAAGAGGGCAACATGGTCACCGCCCGACGTAGCCACAGCGGGATGTGAAAATGGACGAACCCCTGCATCACCACCTGCCCCGCCAGGGTGCCGACGACCGTCGAGGAGAGCCCGGCGGCCACCAGGCTCAAGCCGAAGATGGTCGCGGCCGCTTCGCCAAGCAACGGCTTCAGTGTCAGGTAGGCCTGATCCAGTTCGCTGATGCCGCTATGGCCGTTGAAGTGGAAGGCCGCTGCCGCGGTCGCCATCATCGCCAAGTTCACGAAACCGGCGATCGTCATGGCGACGGCAACGTCTAATTTCGTCGATGCGTAACGCTCCGCCCGCGTCCCTTCATCCCCCTTCTGGGTCAATGAGGAGTGCAGGTAGATCACGTGTGGCATGATGGTCGCCCCCAATACCCCAGCCGCCAGCACCACCGCATCCTGAGTCGGCAGATCCGGTAACAGCATACCCTGAGCCAGACCGGCGACACTCGGACGGGAGAAAATCAGCTCGACGATATACGCCGCGGCGACGAACAGCAGCAGCGCGCCGATGACGCGCTCCAGCGGCTTCTGTCCACGCCGTTGGAGACCCAAGATCAAGAAGGTGGCAATCCCGGTAAGCACCGCCCCTTGTAGCAGACTCACACCGAACAGCAATTTAAAGCCGATCGCCGCCCCGATAAACTCGGCCAGATCCGTCGCCATGGCGATGATCTCAGCCTGAACCCAGTACGCCCACACCACAGGACGCGGGAAGCGATCGCGGATATGCTCGGCCAGGTTTTTTCCCGTTGCGATACCCAGTTTGGCCGACAACAATTGAATCAGCATGGCCATCAAGTTGGCCCATACCACCACCCACAACAGGGTATAGCCATAGGAGGCGCCCGCTTGAATGTTGGTGGCGAAGTTACCCGGATCGATATAGCCGATAGCGGCAATAAAGGCAGGCCCCATCAGCGAGATCTTGATCTTGCGCGCGGGGGAGCGGGTGACGCAGTCTACAGTCCGAGAGTTCAACATAGGATGCCCTTACTACCGTTGCTTCTACTACATCCCAGTATAGTTTAGTGATAATGATTATCAACAGCGTTTTGACGGTAGTTCCTATCCCTACAATAGGTATGGACAATGATAAGACTGAAAATAATTTCACAATTTTGCTCATGACGCGCCTCAGCTGCTATACTGCTCGGCACAGCACAACCCCCATCCTGAGTCTGTTACGGTCGAGCCTCCCGCCGTTGGGCGTGATGATTACGCCTCATATCTCCCCGTTTATGGGTGCATTTTGTTACTTTTCTAACTTTTTTTGTTTATCACGTTAAAACAATTTCAATAAATGCAATCAATGTCTCGTTTTTAGTTTCCGTGTTACATAAAATTAGCCGAGAAATTTAGCCTGCCTCATAATTTGGAGCAATGTATGTCCCCCATTCTGCACTTCTTACTGGCCTTAGTAGTGGTGGCAGTCCTCGCCCTGCTGGTCAGCCATGACCGCAAGCGGATCCGCGTGCGCTTTATTATTCAGCTGCTGGTGGTTGAGATCCTGCTGGCCTACTTCTTCCTGAACTCGGATATCGGTCTGGGCTTTGTGAAAGGATTCTCTGGATTCTTCGAAACGCTGCTCAAGTTCGCCGCAGAGGGGACCAACTTTGTCTTCGGTAACATGAGTGACAAAGGGTTGGCCTTCTTCTTCCTCAACGTGTTGTGTCCGATCGTCTTTATTTCCGCCTTGATCGGTATTCTGCAACACATCCGCGTACTGCCCATCGTCATCCGTGCCATCGGTACCGTACTGTCTAAAATCAACGGTATGGGCAAACTGGAATCCTTCAACGCCGTCAGCTCGCTGATCCTTGGCCAATCAGAAAACTTCATTGCCTATAAAGATGTCCTAGGCAAGATGTCAGAGAAGCGCATGTACACCATGGCGGCGACGGCAATGTCGACGGTCTCCATGTCCATCGTCGGCGCTTACATGACCATGCTGGACCCGAAATATGTGGTGGCGGCGCTGGTACTAAACATGTTCAGCACCTTCATCGTGTTGTCGCTGATCAACCCCTACTCCGTCGAGGGTGAGGCCGATCTGCAACTGAAAAACACCCATGAAGGGCAGAGCTTCTTCGAAATGCTGGGTGAGTACATCCTGGCCGGTTTCAAGGTCGCGATTATCGTCTCCGCCATGTTGATCGGTTTTATCGCCCTGATCGCCGCCGTGAATGCCCTGTTTGACTCCATCTTCGGCATCAGCTTCCAGGGTATCCTCGGCTACGTCTTCTATCCGTTCGCCTGGATCATGGGTATCCCGAGTGGTGAGGCGCTACATGCCGGCAGCATCATGGCCACCAAGCTGGTCTCCAACGAATTCGTCGCAATGATTGATTTGCAGAAAATCGCCGGAGAGCTGTCACCGCGCGGCCTGGGGATCCTGTCCGTGTTCCTGGTCTCTTTCGCCAACTTCTCCTCCATCGGTATCGTCGCCGGTGCCATCAAGGGGTTGAATGAACATCAGGGTAACGTCGTCTCCCGCTTCGGTCTGAAGCTGGTCTACGGCTCTACGCTGGTCAGCATCCTGTCCGCTTCTATCGCCGGCTTGTTCCTGTGATTTAAAGACGACACGATGGGAAAGGCGCCTGATGGCGCCTTTTTTATTGTCACCGCCATCACTTCCCTGACGATGATCGATGCCATTCCTCCGCTTATCGTCATCCCACGACTCCCCTATCGCCGCGTATCCACCCCATAGAATGCATAGAGGCAGAGGCAGAGGCAGAGGCAGAGGCAGAGGCAGAGGCAGAGGCAGAGGCAGAGGCAGAGGCAGAGGCAGAGG